>JAZGHN010000045.1:0-38675 GCA_036481135.1 Dehalococcoidales bacterium
TACTTGTCAATAATGCCGGGGTATTGAAATTGGTTCCTCTTGTCGACATGCCAGATGAAGTTCGGGATAGGATGATTGATGTCAATATCAAGGGGACATTCGTGGTTACCAAGGCGGTATTGCCAGGCATGATAAAACACAAATATGGGAGGATAATAAATCTATCCTCTGTTACCGGACCACTGGTTGCTGATATTGGTGAAACTGCCTATGCAACTACTAAAGCAGCGATTTGGGGTTTTACCAGAGCACTGGCTATTGAAGTCGCCAAATATGGCATAACGGTAAATGCCATATGTCCCGGTATGATTGATACTGACATGGTAAGGGATTTGGCTGTGGAAACCAACCCTAATGACCCTCAAAGTGTTCTTAAAGCTTTGGCGAGGGGGATACCTATGGGGAGGCTTGGAACCATAGAAGAGTTGGGGGAGCTGGTAGCATTTTTAGCCTCAGACGAGGCAAGATATATAACAGGGACACCTATTCTTATTGATGGCGGAAGCACTTTGCCTGAATCTGGTCTATTTACCATTGGTTGAGGCCATATATATTGAAAGGTAATAAAAGTAAGGAGGTATTATAAAAGATGGGGAGATTAGACGGGAAGGTTGCCTTGATAACCGGAGGTGCTTGTGGTATCGGGAGGGGGCATTCAGAGTTGTTTGCTAAGGAGGGGGCTAAGGTTGTAGTCACTACCAGGAAGAAGGTAGATGTGGGAACAGCATTGGCGGAAAGTATCAAAAAACAAGGTGGAGAGGCTATCTTTCTTAGGCTTGATACCACCATTGAGGATGACTGGAAAAGGGTGCTCGACGAGGTCATCAAAAAGTATGGCAAGCTGAACATTCTGGTGAATAATGCCGGCGTTTCCTTGGCGAAAAGTATCGAAGAGACCTCACTTGATGAATGGAATTGGTTAATGAATATAAACGCCACCGGCGTCTTTTTGGGTTGCAAATATGGCATTGAGGCTATGAAGAAAAATGGAGAGCCGTGCTCCATAGTAAATATATCGTCTATTGACGCTATGGTAGGTGAAGCCGGGTTACCTGCCTATTGTGCCTCTAAAGGGGCGGTAAGGTCTTTTACTAAATCGGTAGCGTTATCCTGTTCCGAAGCTGGATATAATATTCGGGTCAATTCTGTGCACCCCGGTTATATTCATACCCAGATGACAGAGCAAGAGGCCGAGGATTATGGCCTTAAACCTGAGCAGTATTTTGAAAAGGTAGGCAAGATGCACCCCCGCGGCCGTATCGGCAAACCGATTGATATCGCTTATGTCAGCCTGTATCTTGCCTCTGACGAATCCGACTGGGTTACCGGGGGAGAGTTTGTCGTCGATGGCGGTTATATATCGCAATAAAGAATAGCACAAAAGGGGTTAGAAATGATTAAGAGATGTGGAACAGCTAGTTTCACATCTCTTTGTTTATTTGCCAATGCTGGAGAGGGTTGTCATTAAACGCCGAAGTATGTTTTCCTGACGTATTCGTCCCCCTTCATCTCTTCGGCGGTGCGTCCCTTGCTTAATTTTCCTCTCTCCAGGAGGTGGAGCCTCTCTGCATGCGCCGCAGTGAAACTCACATTCTGCTCAGCGATGATAATGGTAGCCCCTCTTTTCTTCAAATCCTCTATGGTAACCGCTAGTTTAGAAATTACAATGGGGGCAAGACCTAGGGTTGGCTCATCCAGCAATAGCAGTCTGGGGTCGGACATCCAGGCTCTCCCCAAGGAGAGCATTTGCCGTTCTCCCCCACTTAGTGTGTCAGCTTGCTGCTTCTGGCGTTCTTCAAGAAGTGGAACCATTTCATATACCGCTTCAAGGCTCTCGTCTAGTTTTTCCCGCGCCAGGTAAGCCCCAACCAGCAGATTGTCCTTCACATTCATCACAGAGAAGAGGTTCCCCCTCTCCGGGGCATAGCCAATTCCCAATTTGATTATCTTTCTTGGGGGTAATCCATGCAGGTCTACGCCGTCAAAGATAATTTGACCTCGCCAATCCGTCAGCCCGATGATGGAATCTAGCAGTGATGACTTCCCCGCGCCATTGGGGCCAATTACGCCTATACATTCTCCCTTTTCCACATTAAATGAGACACCCTTTAAGGCCTGAGCCTTTCCATAAAAAACTTCAAGATTTTCAACTTCCAGAAAAGCCATGGCTACACCTCCCCTCCTATTATCCTATTATCCGAAATATGCCGCTTTAACCTTTTCGTTGTCAACGATTTTGTCAAAAGGTCCCTCAGCAATAAACTGACCAAAATGAATAACCACCACTCTATCCACTAAAGGAGCTAAAGCCTTTAAATCATGGCTAACGACTATGAAGTCTAAGCCTTCCTCCATTTTCCTTCTAAGTAGTTTATCTATTTCCTCAATTTCTGCCACCGTCAACCCAGCGAATATCTCATCGAGCAAAACGATTTTGGGTTTAGTAGCTAGTGCCTTGGCTAGCTCCACCCGGCGAAGGTCTCCCATAGTTAATTCGTGAGGATACATTGAGAAGCGCCCCTTAAGCCCGACATCCTCTGCGATTCTCTCTACTTCTTCAAGGTGTGTTCCTCCCCTGAAACTCCCCATTATAGAATCAGGTATGGTACTTACCCGAATGTCTTCAATGATTGGTAGTTCCCTGAACGGTCTTGGTACCTGATATGTGCGGGCAATACCCATCTTTACCCTTTCAAAGGTGGGGTAATGGGTAATGTCTTCCCTCTTAAGGAGGACTTTCCCTGAATCAGGGGGGAAGTCTCCCATAATTATGTTAAAAATTGTGGTCTTGCCCGAGCCGTTCGGTCCCATAAGACCAAGAACCTCTCCCTCATCTATATGAAAACTCAGGTCGTTAATGGCAACAAGCCCACCGAACCTCTTGGTAATCCCCTGTACCTCAAGTAACTTAGCCATATTACGCACCCTCCCTCGTTCTTGCCCGGAACCAATTTCTTACATCCTGGGCTATACCGTAAAACCCCCTTGGTCTATAAATAACCATAAATATTGCCACCAGGGCATAAGCAAGCAGCCTCCACTGCCCGAAGAGATAGGGGCGCAGGTACTCCAGGATAAAGGTCAGGAAGTAGCCGCCAAACATCGGCCCGACAATGGTGCCCATGCCGCCAATCACTGCTGAGATTATTATATCAAGGAGGAAGATAGTACTGAAAGCCCGTCGCGGCGATATAGATTGCAAATAGTGGGTGTAGAAAACTCCTCCGAGTCCTGCCGTCAGTGCGCTCAGAAGGAAGGCGAACCTCTTAAACCTGTAGGTGCTGATGCCACTGGCTTCTACTACATCCTCATCCATGCGTATCGCCTTTAGAACATTCCCCACATTAGACCTTGACACATACCACAAGCCGATGGCGGTGGCAAACATGAGGCCAAGGGCAAGATAATAGTTGGGAATTGCTCCTATAACCACCGCTGGTTGGTTAGGCAGCCCTCTATCCCCACCGGTGAACTCCGGGCGTATGGCTATTACCAAGCGATGCAATATCTCCATGAAGGCGAGGCTGACCAGGGCAAAGTAAGGGCCTCTTACCCTCATGCTGGGGAGGAAGAAGAGCATTCCCCCTCCCACTGCCGCTGCTACACCTAGAGGTAAAGTTACATAAAGTGGCAGTATGATATGTGGCGGCTGGAAGCCTTCCTGGTGAGATAAAAACGCGGTAACATAGCCGGCTAAGCCAATTAAGGCGGGATGCCCGAAGCTGATGTAGCCGGTATGCCCTGACATCATATCCCAGCTCATGGCAAAAATCGCCAGGTAGCTAGCCATGACAAGAAGCCTAGTAACGCTAAGGGGGACGAAGAGCGGTAGGACACACATCACCGCTATAGCAATTAGCCACCAGCGTAACGATTTAATCGAAGTTATACCCACTTTAGAGTATTTTTCTATCATTATTTACCTGCCAAACAAACCCTTTGGCCGGACGATTAGCACAATAATCATAATCACCAAACCGGGCACACTCCTTAACTTCTCGTGAATCGCCAGGACAGTGGCAGTCTCCATAAAGCCGACTATGTGAGCTCCGATGATAGTGCCCTCAATACTGCCCAGCCCTCCTATTACCACTATGGCAAAGGACATTATCAGTGGAAACACCCACGCAGTGGGTGTTAGAAAAGTATAGCTACTATAGAATATGCCGGCAACTCCAGCTAGTGCCCCTGATATAGCCCAGGTGATTAGATTCACCCTATCAGGGTTTATCCCCGAGATTATAGCCCCCTTCCTGTCCATAGCCAGAGCACGCATAGCCCTCCCTATGTGAGTCGTTCTCATAAAGAGTAACACAGCTCCTATGCATGTCCAGCTTGCAATCAGGGCGGCAACAAGATTGTTGGAAACAGTATAACCAAGAACCTCGGTAGTTCCTACCACGATGGGCGGGACGTTTATGTTTTCCCTGAAGAAGGCAAGGGTCATGATATGCTCCAATGTTAAAGCTAAGATGATGGTGGAGACAAAAACGATAGTGGGATCGTACAGGAACCGTCTCACCCAAGCCATATAGGTGCCGACGGCGAGTCCAGCGCCGGTGGCGATGGCGATTGCGAAACTTACACCCATCGGTAGTCCCACCATGTACGATGCCCAGAAGTACATATAACCGGCAACCATAACATATCCGGCATGAGCCAGGTTAAGCACTCTCCCCACACCGAATATCATGGTGAAGCCCAGTGCTATTAGGGCATATAGTCCACTGAGGAGAGCGCCTTGAATGAGTATTTGCTCCATGCTGCTAATTCGTCCTTACTTACAAAAATTCTCTCTCTTAAAGGGGGGTGGAAACTTCCACCCCCCTTTAAAACCTCCCCTCTAAGGGAGAGGTTGTCTCAAGCTTTTGCCGACTGCTGAGAATCAGGGCGTTACTTAGCGGCCCCTCTTCTCCTCTGGGATCCAGGGCACGAAGATATAGTCCGTGTTGCGCCATCTCGGTGGATGGATGATGCCGACCGTCGCCTCTATCGGATCCTGCTTCTCCAGCTTCCACTGCATGACACAACCGCCGGGGCGTCCATTCTCACCGGTCTGGTCTAACACGGAGGAGTGGGTGTAGGGATGCTCCGGTCCGTAGAACTTGTAGTACTGCCACTTTATATCCGCATCCTCTCCGGCAGCTTGCGCCGCTGCATCATCCCTTTCATATCCACCGTATCGCCAAAGGATGAGGTCTGTCTTCTCCATCTCTTCGACCCATCTATCAAGGTACTCGCCCTTAAATCCACCGGCGCGCTCGGCCGCCTCCACCATCATGTACACGCCATGGTAGGCGTTGAACCCGTTAAAGTGGGAGAAGATCGGGCGCTGGGTGTACCTTGCCCTATACTTGTCGATGAAGCCCTGGCTGACCGGATCCCAGTCCATACCTATGGTTGGTGGTGGCATGGTGGCACAGAAACCCCCTGCCAAACCTCCCATGTCATCCCAGAACTCGGCACTGCAAGCTGCTACGTTTACTCCCAGGATAGGTATCGGTACCTGCAGCTCTATATAGGCAGCGCTGGGAGGAATGCAGTTAACCGAGCTGATGTGGAAGATGAAATCAGGGTCATACTCTATTATCTTGGCATACACCGGAGCAAAGTCAAAGGTACCTATATCGTATACAACCTCTCCGATCACCTCTATGCCAGCGCCGGGGGCTATCTCATCTCTGACGTATTCAGCCACCCCACCACCATAGGCGGTATCCTCAAAGTAGAGGACGCAGGTCTCCCAGCCCATCTCGGCGGCGAGGATGTCGTTGGCAAAGGCGACATACTCGGCACCCTGGTCGTAGTCGTTCATGTGGGGCATGAAGTAGGCTTTGCCGCCGGCTTCATAGTCATCATGAGCGATCTCGATACACCTGATTGCCGAGGTCCAGGTATCCAGCATGGGGATCTTGAATTCTAGTAAGCGGGGCATCCAGCCCAGGCTGACATCATCTATACACCCGGAGACCATGAAGTCGACTTTTTGTGACTCCGCAAGGTATTCGTATGCTTTTACCCCCTCTGTAGGATCTTCTGTGGCATCAGCCTTTACCAGCACTATCTGGCGTCCTAAGAGCCCGCCTGCTGCGTTTATTTCGTCAACAGCGATTTCGGTTCCCCTCTCGGCACTCCGACCAACATCGGTAGCAAGGGCTCCGATATATCCGGCTTTCCACACTTCTGCCTCTGCTGCTGGTTTGCCTATGCATCCACTCATCAGGGGCAAACCTATTGCCAGCACTACTATCAGCGCGATAGGGACAACTATTTTTAGCAATCCTTTACTCATTTTAACTCCTCCTTCCTAAATAGGTTCCGGTCCATCTGAGGTTAGAATACATCATTACATTTCTCACCTCCTTATACAGGGTTATAATATATTAAACCACCTATAAAGAATTTACTATAGGTGGTTTAGGTTTACGTCTTATCCAGGTTCCACATAGGTATCATTAATCTCCCAAATGGTAGATACAGTGGGTGTAAGAGCATATCAGACAGTGTGCATATATGTCAAACTCCTCCAAATTCAGTATAATCACAGAATATGCCTCTGTCAATACTTAATTTTTGTTAGGAGATCATAGCGACTTTTGTAATTTTGTCCAGAGGTTGGGCTTGCGGTTGACCACTGAAGGGGGTACACTTGGTGGAGCTGAGGGGACTCGAACCCCTGACCTCCTCCGTGCAAAGGAGGCGCTCTCCCAGCTGAGCTACAGCCCCGTTTACTCAAAGTATTATAGCAATTAAGGGTCTTATTGGCAATTTGCGCTATGACAATAACTCACATTGCCACTTTGTTGGCTACCGGTATAGGTGCTGGCTTCGCCAGCGGTTTTCTCGGTGTGGGTGGTGCCTTCATCACGACACCGGTTCAGTATGAGGTATTTACCGCTATGGGTATCCCCACAGATATGGCGGTAAAGCTGGCTTTCGGCACCAGTTTGCTGGTGGTGTTACCCACAGCTGCCAGCGGTGCCTGGAGACATCACAAGGAGGGGGTGGTGTGGTGGAAGGCAGCTTTTATCATGGGCGGCTGTGGTCTGGGTGTCAGTTTTGGTGGGGCTACCTTGGCTGCTCGCCTGCCTGGGGCAGGGCTAAAGATAGCTTTTGGCGCCGTAGTCTTAGCTGCTGCCATCAGAATGCTCATCAGCACACCATTAAAAGTTGAGGGGGAGCCTAAGGATAACCCTTGGCTGTGGGCAGCCTGGGCGATTCCGATAGGCATGGCTACCGGCATCCTCGGCATTGGTGGCGGTGTCTTGATGGTTCCAATAATGGTGCTGGCGCTCAACTTCAACATGCATCGTGCCGTGGCGACATCGTTGGCTGTGATAATATTTACCAGCATCGGTGGCGTTATCGGCTATATCGTGAATGGCCTCGATGTTCCTCATCTGCCCCCTTATTCTATAGGCTATGTTAATCTCCTCTCAGGGTCTCTGTTAGCAGCTACCAGTGTTGGTATGGCACAGGTGGGGGCGGTAGCTGCCCATCGGCTTCCAGCCAAACAGCTAAGGTATGTATTTATTGGGGTAATGTTCTATATAGGGCTCAGGATGCTCGGTGTCTTTGATTAGCTGAGCTGGGCAATATAAGCAGCGCTGGAAGAGTGTTATAAGACCAGGTTCAATATCCCGCCTACTATCAAAGCAGCTGTAATCATTATTCCTACCGACTTGAGCATATTTGTAACCTTAAGCTCCCTGAGCAGAACAACAAAAGTAGCAATACAGGGGAAAAACGTAGATAAAACCACGCTGCCAATGATTAGTTGCTTGGTGGTTAGTGCTAGCGGGGCCAGCATACCCAGGGCTACATCCTTACGCAGGAAACCAATAGCTATAGCCGTTACTGCTTCCTTGGGTAGTCCCAGAATGCTGGTCACTACTGGCGCGGCAAAATTGACAACAGCATTGAATATACCAAAGGCGTAAAGGATATTTATTACCGCCACAGCGCCCAGAATTATAGGAATAGCCTCCCTTAAGAAGCCACGGATTCTCATCCACAGTTTTCTTAAGACTGCTCGCCGTGATGGCAGGCGGTATGGCGGTATTTCTATGAGCAGCTCTGGACTGAATCCCTTGACAACGCGATTAAGTATAACGCCTAGGGTGAGCCAGACGGCGAATAGTGTTCCGTAGACAATAGCCACATACTGCCCCCCGCGTGCCCCGACTAATCCGAAAATCATCGCCTGCGAGGCGGCGCAGGGTATGGCAATGGATATCAGTGTCGCTGCGATAAACCGCTCCCTTTTGCTTTCCAGAATGCGGGTAGCTAGAATAGCGGGCACATTGCAGCCAAGCCCCAGCATGGTAGGGATGATGGCATAGCCGTGCAAGCCCAGGCGGTGCATAATGGTGTCCATCAGGACTGCCAGCCGTGGCAGGTAGCCTGTGTCCTCCAACAGCCCCAGTACTAGGTAGAAGGGGATGATGTAAGGTAGGACTACGGCGAAAGGGATATAGAGTCCGGTGGTCAGTAGCCCAAATGATTCAATAAAATTTACCTCCCCGCTGGTTACCTTGCCTATCAGGATGTGGTGGGGAAGGCTGCCCTCTCCCAGAGAACCGCTTAGTCTCAGTATGATCGGTGCCCACAGTCTGTTAAACAGGGGGTCGAGCACGTAGTTAATCAAGCCTTCACCGATGGCACGAATTGCCAGAAAGGAGCCAGCCAGAACCCCTATAGCCAGAGCTGTGCCGCCCAGCGGCTTGGCGCTGGCATCCGCTATACGTTCCAGCCGGGTATGATGGCGGTGGGTAATATGCTGAACCTGGTCTGTGATATTGCCAATAGCGGCCCAGCGCTCCTCACGACTATGGGGAGGAATATCAGGCGAGGTTGCCTGGGAGATACTTTCTACCAGCTCTTTTATCCCCTGGCCGGTTGTAGCTACAGTAGGAATGATCGGCACTCCCAGGAGTTGCCTTAGTTTGTCCACATCAATATGTATTCCGCGATGTTTGGTATCATCCCACATATTTAGGGCGACTACTACCGGGATTTTTCTTTCCAATAGCTGCAGGGTTAAATAAAGGTTTCTCTCCAGGTTGGTGGCATTCACCACATTTATGACTATATCTCCGCTGTCGAGCATCCGTAGAGCTACTTCCTCAGCTTCAGTGGTTGGTTCCAGGGTATAGGTGCCGGGGACATCGATAACCTCAACCCTCTTATCTCCCAGTTTCATAGAACCCTGAGTGTAGCCCACTGTGGTCCCTGGATAGTTGGAGACAATCACATGGACCTCGGTGAGACGGGAGAAAACGACGCTCTTCCCCACATTGGGGTTGCCCATCAACAGTATCTTCATCTGCTACCTAAACCAGCTCAACTATTATCTTGTTAGCCATGCCAAAGCCGATGGCTACCTGAGCATTACCTACTTTGATGGTGACCGGTCCTCGCATAAGTGTAGAGCCGGTCTTAATTATCTTCTGCCCAGGTCTGATTCCTAAAGCATTAAGGCGATTAATCAGGCCATGCCCCCCTTGAATTTGAAACACTATGCCGCTCTGTCCAGGCTGCATTTGGCGCAGAGTTATTTGCTTTCGCTTAGGCATAAATCACCCCTTTTAGTCCTTTCAATAAGAGCACTCCATATAAGTACAAATGCTTGTCATTTGTAATGAAGAGCTGAAAAATCACTTCTTCTTTTGGCGGCACTCGGAGCAATAGCCGGTCATCCGAACCTCAGCGCCAGTGACTTCAAAGCCCTTCTCGCGGCCGATATTCTCTTTCATCTTCGGACTCACCAAACACTCAAACTCGACAACTTTACCGCACCCCAGGCATACCAGGTGATGATGCTCGGCGGATGTTTTCACCTCATAGTGATGGTGGGTCTCATCAAAGTGAAGCTCCTCTATTAGACCTAGCTCCTTAAGCCTCCGCAGCGTTCGATAAACAGTGGATAAGCTAAGGCGAGCTTGCTTCTTCTTGGCTTGGCGATAGATTTCATCGGCATCTAGGTGTCTCCGGCGAATGATTTCCAGAATTAAAGCCCGCTGGCGGGTCATTCTTGCCCCGGCCAAATTTAGCCCTTTGTGGTTAGTGTCTAAAGTTTGTCCTTTCATCGCCCTGTCCTTATTGCTAATGCTAATTAGTAGCAATAAATTCTAGCACGTTTGATGTCTCGCTGTCAATGCCTAGTGTGGGGGTTTTTGGAGGGGGAATCGAGGTATTCTGTGGGCTAGAAGTTTGAGACTTCCAATTGCTTTTTTATTTCAGGAATAGCACGCCGGGCGACTCGTTGACCCCTGAGGATGCACTCCTTACTCCCACAGCTCTTCGATATCCTTTTCCGCCTGTTCGCTGGGGATAAAGTCCTTGTAGGACGCAGCCGAGCCGTATTCCCGAGGCTGGAATGCCACTGGCATGGGCACAGCGTGGCCAAAGATGAGTGCCTGTTGTTTTGATGCCAGCTTGGCTAACACAGATTTGAGTTCATTCTTACCCGATATACCAGCCAGCACACTATCAATATCACGGTTGTTGTCTAAGAAAAAGGTTGTCTTGGTTCCGATTTGGGACATAACCTCGTCATCAATGCCGCTGGGTCTCTGGTCAATTACCAGCAGGGTAACATTATATTTGCGCATCTCACGAGCAATAACGCCGAAGATGGTCTGGGTGGCCACCTCCGGATTAAGGAATTTATGTGCTTCCTCAATAGTTATCACCAGAGGACGTGGTGGAGCTGTATCCTCCCCCTGCGCTTTCTCCGTTCTCTCCCGATATTGGTTGTGGATACGCCGGGTAAGCAGGTTGGCTACCAGAATATAAGCGGTAATATCAGTATATCTACCAAATTCCAGGACTACATTTATCCCCTGGTCAAGGTATTCCAGAATGTGCCTTACCGGATTATCAGGGACATGGGGTTCGAGGAAGGGGAGTCGCCTGATAGTGGCTAGTCCTCGTTGTAGGTTTTGGAAGGTGCTTTCATGTATATTCAGTTCTTTTAATAGTTCCCTAGTCTCATCCGAATCCTTGAGTTCTGACACTTCCTGCAACCAATTTCTGCCAAACCTGCGGCGCATCTGATAGACAGCTTCAACGGCGGGCTCAGTAAGGTTTAATGTCTGGCGAAGTAATACCATATCTTCAGCCTCTATCTCGTCATAGCCAATCCTGACCACAAAATCGGTGCTTACCCGCCGGCGCCTTGAGTTTTCTTCATCAAGGGTAAACACCGCTACCTTTGATGAGAAAAGCTGCTTTAGGGCTTTAACCTTCTGACCTTCTTCGTTCCTAGCTTCCCAGCCATACTCACTGTGCATATCAAAGATTAGGTTTACTGCTTTACTCTTCTGTAGCATGCCAATAAGCAGCAGCCTGGTGAAAAAGGTCTTCCCTGTGCCACTCTTGCCAAATATGCCGTTTGACCGTTTGACCAATTCTGGCAGGTCAAGGCAAAGCTTGGTCTCCATATCTAGCGGTGTTCCAATATAGAACCGTTTTTCATCTTCGCTGCCAAAGACCAACTCTATGTCTTGGTCTGAGGCCAGATTTACTGGGGAGAAGTGGGTAGGCACTGTCTTGACTGGCTGTGGCCCCTCAATCAGGCTGGTAGCATCACCGCCGATAGTGAGATATGGGGAGACATGAAGTGTTCCGTAGGTACTGGTTCCGGCTAATACCTCAGCGGTAAAAGGGTCGGAGACATCAGGCGGAGTAACAGTGAGCTTCTGGTCTACCACCCCCAGGTTGACATCGCTTATCATGCCGAAGAAGCGCCGCTTTTCCCCTTCAATGGTTACATAGCGCCCCACCGCCATATCCTCGACTGAAGCCGAGCTATCCAGCCTCACCTCTACCCCTTTGTTTAATGAACCCGAGGTAACAATACCCAGCCTTTTGGTCTCTTCGGTCATGTTTTAATCCTTTCCAGAATGGCTTTGAGCTGATTGAAATTGCCACTGAGCGATATGGCTAACTCCTTGCCCGCGGTCACTAAAAAAGCGCGGTGGTCTTCATATACCTCGCTCATCTGGCGCAGCGAGGCAGCAATAAGCTCCTCGGGAGAGACAGGCAGGCGAGTGTTAATCAATATATTGAGGAAGCTGAAAGACTGGCTGAACTCTTTCACTTCTTGGGGGGAGCAGAGGTAAACAAAGCCGTGGATTCGGGCTGGCTTGGGTGGTAGATAGTGATGCAATGTATCACCCTGCCTGTGCCCCACCACCACCGCCCCGAATTCGCTTTTAAGCAGCTTCAAAAGCTGTGGGCTTGCCTGATAGATGCCTTCCTCAGTGGTCTCATCCTTGCCTCTGGCAATGGGGCGCCGACCAGGCTCAAGACTGGTGGTAGTGGCGTTATAGACGATGCCATATAACTCCACATCCGAATCTCTGGTCTTTACCAGGCTGCCTAAAGGCGGCGACTGATAAAGCTCATAGCACTGCGCCACGAAGTCGGTGGTGCTGGCTTCAATAACCTCGCCTACTCTCTGTGTTTCGCCCATCCTTTATGCCTCCCGGTGTCAAAATTCAATGAACCAGCCTTCAATCTCATCATAAAATTTCCATCCCTCCTCGCTGGAACAGTCAATAAACATCCTCCATTCCTCATCTTCATCCTCAACCGCAACTATAACATGATTGGGGTACTGAGGGTCAGTAGGGTTGTCAATATCTATATAAACGAAGCTGAGCTTGTAGGGATATGGTGTCGCCTTAAGTAGAGTGGCGAGAAGTATGGTTAAATCTTCACAATCACCCTCGCCCTCGGTAAGCGTCTCTATCGGCCAGCGGGGAACTTCCCCGATATCTTTGGAGTATACTGTTAGCTGACTCACCATATTGAATGCTTCTTGAACAAATTCTCGCCCACCACTGGACTGCTGGTAAAAGCTGGGAATAACCTCGGTAAATTCGTCCGGGTGGACATAGGGCCTGTAGTCAAACACGGTGCAAATACCGTCGTTACACTGGAGTGAGACGGTCTTATTAGGCTTGGGGGTATTGCTCCAGCTGCGGTAGCTCTCCAGGGGCAGCACCCACTTGCGCAAATTGCCGTCCATATCCTTCCATACCCATGCTATATTCCCCTCTGAAATAGAAGTATAGGGCACTGTCAGGGATTGCTCCGATTCAGCCGAAGTAGCGGGCTGCTCAGTCCATACCTTACCGTATCTGCTTTCCAGTTCACTATAGTTATCTAGGAGACGACCATATTGCTCTGTTAGGGAGGCAAGCGCATGCTCTAACTGGCTAACCTTGTTGTATTGCCATCCCAGAAGAGCCAGTGCAACCGAAAGCAGAATTATTGTAATCAGAAGTGTTCTGTTCCACCTAACCATGCTTTACCTATTCGGTTTTCTATTTCTTCTTCTTTTTATCCTTGCTCTGCTTGGGCTTCTTTATGTTCTTCCTTCCTTTAGTTCCCATCTCTTTCCTCCTTTAAATAAACTACTTTGCTCTTTCTATCCTTACTTAACCTCTCTAAGTTATACATTATATATAATAAGGAAGCTTGAAGGGGTTTATATCCACCTTGTTCTTTTGCTCCTGCTCTTGGCTGAGCCGATACTGGGCAGGTGTTCCTCCACCATAGACGACTCCACTAATTGCCAGAAGTTCTCCCTATCGGCTCCAGTTACCACCGCCTGTTCATGGGCTTCGCTTAGGGCTACCGGGTATCCCTGTCCCCGCTGGCACTGGTCTAAAACCAGGGTGTGGACCAGATTGAGCAGGCTATCATCGGTTGCCACCCACTGGGGAATCTCAACCCTGGCTACCTCATCATCAACCCTCAGGTAGAAGAAATAGACCCGATGCCCTCCGTAGCGCTTCTGGATTTTAGACTGGCTGATAAACAGGGCTGATCTTTCCCTCTCGCTTAGTAGATTGAGGAACAGCTCCCTGTCCTGAACACCGGCTACCGCATCGCAGTCGCTTTTCCCGCAGGTTTTGCAATGGAGGTCGGTATCAACAATATCTTGGGGGCAGAGGGCTACCCGCAGGGCATTAATTACATCGGTGCTGCGGGGGAAGCTGATATAGCTGGCAAGGGCGAGCTTCTTATCGCTATTAACCTTTCTCATATTATCAAGACAGCTGAGAAAGCCTTTATTCAGCAGGGCTTCAGCGACAAATTCGGGGTAAGCCTCTAGACCCCAGAGAATAAGTGAACCGTCAAGCAGGGCCACACTTGAGCCGCCCGGCGGCAGCTCCGAGGCTAGTTTGGCTAACTGGCAGCACTCGTCTACGCTGCGCTTTACTCCCAGAAGGGTGCCCTCTATGGGTTGCTCACGACCTTTAGCCTCAGTTGAGGCGATAACCAGCTCTTCATCTTCGGAATAGAGACAGGGGAAACTATCCAGGGTGGCACTGGGGGAGTCACCGTAGTGGAGAACGACCGAGCCTATATTTATGAGATAGCACCTTGTTGACCGATGTCGGTCGACGTCGATGTGAGAGCCATCGGTAGCCAGGACGGTGAACTCTGCGGGGGCGGGCGGTGGTTTGTGATGCTGGTCAAGCCCATCCACCAAACCAGCCACCAGCCAGGTGGTCCTGCTGGTGGCAATCTTCTTTTGTAAGTCTTTGAAGTTGGAAGCCTGACTGTGAATGACATCCAGAGCAGTCTGGAGGCGTTTCTGCCTCTCCTCGCTGCCAGCCTTCAGTCTGGCTAGCATATTTCCCACCTGTGCCACAACCCTGGTTAAATTTAACGACATCCCTCTTACTCTTGCTTCATTATAATTAATTAAAACCGATGAACACAAGCGGTGCTCTGCTTGGTAAACAACCTTGGTCGGGTTAGAGATAGCGAGGTCAGATGTGCTACAATGACCAAGGTTGTTTTTATGTTCCTATTTTTAGGCTCTGTGGCAGTAATTTCGTTGTCAGGGGTGATGATGCCTGGCCCTGTATTTGCTGTCACCCTGGCTAGAAGTTATAAGTCCCAGTTTGCCGGCATGCGGGTAGCTTTGGGGCATGCCTTGGTAGAAATCCCGTTAATGCTGCTGATATACTTTGGCTTTGCCTCGTTCTTTCAGGAGGCGCTGGTTCAAAAGGTTCTGTATTTAGTGGGTGGGGCTGTCCTGGTGTGGTTGGGCATAGGGACATTAAGAGCCAGGGGCAGGGTGGTGGAGGAGGGTAGGGACTCGCCTCATAAATCGGTTGTTGCCGGTGCGGTTACCAGTGCCCTCAACCCATTCTTTGTTCTGTGGTGGGCAACCATAGGCAGCATGCTTATCATGAAGTCCCTAATCTTTGGCTTAATCGGATTTATTCTGTTTGCTGTGGTTCATCTGCTCTGTGATTTTGGCTGGCTGTCCTTTGTTTCCGTTCTTGGCCATCGGACTAAATTCCTGTGGGGGGGAAGATTTCGGGATGGGTTATTCATTGCCTCCGGCGCGCTGCTTATCGGATTTGGGAGCTGGTTCCTCAGTTCAGGATTCCAGGTAACAGTTTAACTCCTTTATTATAATGGTAGGGGATATGCTATGAAAGTAGGTTATGTCTATCATCCCATATATCTCAAACATGACACCGGACAGCATGTGGAGGGGGCGAGGAGGCTGGAGGCGATTATTTCCCATCTGGAGGAGACCGGGCTTAACCAGCGACTGGTATCCATCCCCCCTCGCGCTGCCACCATTGAGGAGATATCATTGGTGCACCATAAGCAGTATATAGAGCATATTGGGGAGGTAGCGCGGAAGGGTGGGGGGTGGCTGGATGCCGATACCGTAATGTCGTCTCATTCCTATGAGGCAGCTTGCTATGCTGCTGGTGGCGTCATTAGTGCCACTGGAGCGGTTATAGATGGAGAGGCAAACAGTGCCTTTGCCTTGGTCAGACCCCCAGGGCATCATGCCACCGCTGCCCAAGCTATGGGCTTCTGTCTATTTAATAATGTAGCTATTGCCGCTAAATATGCTCGGAATAAATATAAGCTGGAGCGCATTGTTATTATTGATTTTGATGTGCATCATGGCAATGGCACTCAGGAAGCTTTCTATGATGACCCTCAAGTGCTTTACATATCAACCCACCAGTCTCCATTTTACCCGGGGACGGGTGGTATGGAGGAAACTGGTGGTGGAGTGGCTGGGGGAACCACGGTTAATATACCGCTGCCGGCTGGCTGTGGTGATGCTGAATATCTCTCTGTCTTTAGAGAGGTTGTCGTTCCAGCGGCTAAACGGTTCGACCCCCAGCTCATTTTGGTGTCGTCGGGCTACGACCCTCACTGGGTTGACCATTTAGCCATGATGCAGGTAAGCACTGCCGGTTTTGCTGAGATGGTGAAAATCGTTAAGGGGCTGGCTGATGCGCTATGTGGCGGTCGAGCGGTCTTTTGCTTGGAGGGGGGCTACCATCCCAGGGCGCTTTCCTGTTCAGTAAAAGCGACCTTTGATGTGCTTCTGGGCGATGCTGATATTGAAGACCCGCTGGGTCCATCAACTGGCTCAGAGGCTCCTGATATTGCCCCCCTGGTTAAGGCGATAAAGGAAGTACACGGTCTGCCTTAGTCATTTCCTGTCCCGCAAAGTGCAGGAAGCAGTGCACTCTTTACACTCCCCGCTACATGGTTCAACGTGAGTGGTTACGCTGGTGTTAGGCAGCCTGGCCTTAATACATTGCTCTATGCGGTCACACATTTGGTGTGCCTCTTCCACATTAACATCTTTGGGCACGGTCAAATGTAGCTCAACATAGCGCTGAGCTCCTGCTTTACGGGTGCGCAGGTCGTGGAAATCGACTAGCTGGTAACCTTGCTCCGTAATGCAAGACCTTATGGCATCCTCTTCTGCTTTGGGCAACTTGGTGTCAATTAGTGGACCGAATGACTTCCTTAGGACGCCATAAGCTGCTTTTATGATGATTGCAGATATGCCCAGGGCAATAATAGGGTCAAGAATGTTGAGTCCGGTAAAGCGTATGGCTATTAGCCCGGCCAGTACTGCAGCAGCAGAGTAGACATCAGCGGCAATGTTGTGGGCGTTTGCCTCCAGTGCTATGGAATCGGTGGCTCGTGCTACCTTAAGCAAGTGGCGTGAGAGCAAGATGCTAGCTATTATGGAGGCTACCATCACCCCGATACCGGCGCCGGTTAGCTCTACTGTTGCCCCTACTATTATCTTGTGTATTGCCGCATAGATTATACAGCCACCAGCAGCAAAAATAAGCGCTGCCTGTCCTACTGCCGCGATATTCTCCACCTTGCCATGACCGAAGGGGTGTTCCTTATCAGCTGGCTTGGCAGCTATTTTAATTGCGTAGAAGGTGATGGCGACGGCAAGTAGATCGAGGAGGCTATCTATTCCTTGGGCGAGAATACTGATGCTCTCTGTTATCACTGCCACCACTAACTTGGCCGCAACTAACCCGATGATAACTATAAGGGAAAGTCTAATCGCACCTCTTATAGTGGAAAACATCACCCACCACCTGCTTTAGCGAAAACTCTGCGGAAGAGCCTGCCCCATTCCCTCCTCTCCCAGACTATCAGTAGATTGGGGGCAATACAGATAGAGCTGAAGGTTCCGGCAACGATGCCGATTAACAACACCACAGCAAAGTTCTGAATTGATGCCCCAACAAAGAGTAGCAGCGCCAATACCACAAATAGGGTGGTTAGGCTGGTATTCAGGGAGCGGCTGAGGGTCTCAACTAGGCTATTATTAACTACAACCTTAAAGTCGGGGCTTACCCCTCTTTTTAAATTCTCTCTTATTCTATCAAAAACGACAACGGTATTATTCACACTATAGCCAACAACAGCCAGGATGCCGGTGATAAACATTAGATTGATTTCCCAGCCAAGTACACCACCGAGAATAGAGAAAATGCCCAGTGCCACCAGGGAATCGTGGCCCAGGGCTATTATGGCGCAGGTACCATAGCGGAAGGGCTTTGGCATCTTACGAAATGCCCAGGTGATATAGAGCAGTATGCCAACGGCAGCTACACCTATGGCGATGCCTGCGTTGCGTGCCGTCTCAGCAGCTACCATTGGTGATACTGAATAGAATTCCGATTCAGAGGTGGGCCCAAACCTAGCTGTTAGGGCATTCGTCAGCTCTGCCTTATCTTCACTGGTTAACTCCCCGGTGCGGATAAGGAAATCGCCCTCCCCGGTTTGTTGAATAATAGCATTGGGGTAATCTAGGCCGGTCAGTTCCTGTTTCAGGGCATTCTCATCTATCTCTTGCTCAAAATGAACGGTCATCATAGAACCGCTGCTGAACTCAATCCCGGGCTTGAGGCCAAAGTTTGCCAGCGAAATAATACTAACCAGGATGATTATTCCCGAGATGATGAAGAACCGAAACCTTTTGCCTACAATATCAGTCATTGTCCTTTCCCTGAATAGGTACTAAATAGCGAGGTTCTCTGTGCCCAGCGGGTGCCGGCAAATATACGAAGGAGGGTGCGGGTAACCACAATGGCGGTAAACATGCTCATGCCTACACCAATGGCTAAAGTTAGGGCAAAGCCCATAACCGGCGCACTCTCCACAATCCTGCTTCCTAATATATAGAGGATGCCGCAGATAATTAAGGTGGTTATATTACTATCCCTGATAGCTGGCCAGGCTCGGCCAAAGCCAGCCTCAACAGCTGCCCCTAATGTCCGACCTAGCCTCAATTCCTCTTTCATTCGCTCAAATATAAGTATATTGGCATCTACTGCCATACCTATAGACAGGACAAAGCCGCCAATACCAGCTAGAGTTAGGGTCACCGGTACCAATTTGAAGATGGCTAGGACGAATGCCACGTAGAAGGTTAAAGCCAGACTGGCTAGACCCCCGGGCAGGCGATAATAGATACCCATAAATAGCATAACCAGTACTATCCCGATTAGTCCCGCCATGAGACTCATGTCGATGAAGTCAGCTCCCAGGGTGGCTGACACCTTTTGCTGATAAAGGGGCGGTTTCTCCAGGGGCATGGGCAGGGAACCAGATTCAAGCAGGATTGCCAAATGGGTTACCTCATCAGGGGTAAACTGGCCGGTGATAGACGCTGTACCGCCATACGCTGGCTGCAAAATCTGGGGCGACGAAATGAGTGTATTGTCCAAGAAAATACCCAGCGCCCGCTGTGGAGAGCCATAAAGTCCTGAATTATAAATACTCAGGGCAATCTGGTCGAAGATTATTCCCCCTTCTTCATTCCAGATGATATTGACCCCGGTTTCGGTGCCGGTGATTCCGGCGGTGGCATAAGCCGTGGCTTCATCGAGAAAGCTGCCGGTAAGCTGAGTCCCATCATCACCCCGGGCTGGAACCCAGGATAACAGTGCCGGTGAAAATGGGGCTAGCTCCCCTATTATCCCGGCCACAGCTTGCCTCGCTTCCCCGGTGCTTATGGGGTTGCCTTCCTTATCTATATATTGCAGTTCACCCTGTTCATCCTTTACCAGGAAGACTGCAGGGCTGCCCTCGTTGTCGACGAATATGCGGGAGCCCTCCTCCTCACCATTATAGAAATCGGTGCGCCCCTCATCCAGATAGGAGGTCAGATAAACCGGTTCCCCTTCCTCATTCAGCTCTACCTCTCTGAACTCCAGAAAACCGGTTTGTTCTACCAGTCTCTTCGCTTCGTCGATATCGGTGAATCCGGGGAGCTGCACCAGGATGCGCCCGCCCTCCTGGCTCTGGATGATAGGCTCGGCGACGCCGTATTTATCAATGCGGTGTCGAATAGTCTCCAGCGCCCTATCTACATCTCTTGCTTTGTCCGCTCTGGTAGCTCCCTCAGGGAATTGAGCTTGATACACTAAATGGCTACCACCAACAAGGTCAAGCCCCAGTCGTATTCCCTTCTTGCCCAAAATCCCCTCATTGAGGGGAAAGACTACAAGCAAGGCAATGGTGAAAATAATACTTATTATAATAAGAGTTATTCTATTTCCTTTACTCATCTTTTGCTTAACTGGGATTATTTATTGGCTTCGCCTTCCTTTTTGAGGAGTGGGTATCGGGATATGAAGCTAATAAGCGTTTGATGTAGGATATTGCCTCCTCCTTTGTAGTTAGCTCTCCCGAAGCCTGTGCTTCACGCACTGTCTCCAGAAGTTCTCCAATTTTAGGCCCTGGGCTGATACCAAAGATATTCATTATATCATGCCCATCAATCAACTTGGGTGGAGCAACCAAACTCTCCTGGTCAAAGTGCTGGTCCAACACATAGTTTGTCCTTTGAGCATGCTCCCGCCATTGAGCCAGATTTAGATGGGGGCCTCTGGTGGCTAAATGGTCAGCCAGACTTAAGAATAGTATATCAATGCCCGCCTCTCCGGCATCACGAAAGTAGCGGTAAATAGCCCGACTGGAGGGAAGCTCATCATGGCTCATCTGCCCCGGCCTAAGGTGATATCTTACCATAATTTCCACTAACTTTGTCTCTTTAGTAGTGAACCTTAGCCTTTCCAGGATACCTGCTGCTGTAGCTGCTCCTTCTTTGGCATGCCCTAAAAAGCGCATTCGACCGTTAGCATCCATGGCTTTAGTTTGGGGTTTGGCAATATCATGAAGAAGCGCTGCCAACTTGAGTAGTGACCTTCTGGTGCTACCGCTGCTAACCTTAAGCTCAAAGTGCTGGCTTAGCGTTGCTGACCACGGGGCAACAGCCAGGACTTCCTCATTGCCATATTCCCAGGTTCCCTGCCTGAGTAGAAAATCAACGGTAGCAACTGTCTTAAGGGAGTGGTCAAAAACATCCCAGGCGTGCTCTTTGGGCTGTTTCACTCCCTTCATCTGGGCTAGCTCCGGAATCGTGGCGGTTAATAAACCCAGCTGCTCAAGATAGGGCGCGAGTTGCTCAGCTTGAGGAATAGCCAGAAGCCGAAGTAGCTCTTCCCTTACTCGTTCACCAGCTACACTGGCGACGAGGTGGGAATAACGCTGGATTAGAGCCTCGGTCCCGGCATCAATAGTGAAGCCAAGCTCAGCAGCTAAACGCACTGCTCGGAGCAGACGTGCTGCGTCTGAGGTGAAAGCTGTCTCAGCTACAGCTCGAATCACCTGCTGGTGAAGGTCATTCCAACCATGGAAAGGGTCTATGAGTACAGGTGGTTTGGGAGTAACTTCCTCACCCTTCCTCAGAGGGGGAAGGGTGGGGAGATGAGGTTGGTTGGCCATCTTCCTGAGGTCAACTGCCATGGCATCAATAGTGAAATCACGTCGTGCCAGGTCCTGCTCGATGTTCCCCTCAACTGTGGAGAGGTCAAGCACCCATTGCCCCTTGGTCGAGGGTGCTTCCTTATTAGCCAGAACCACTCTGCTCACCCTATTTACCTCATCCAGCAGGACGGATTTACCACTGAGGGCAGTGGCTACCTTGGGGGCAATACTCACCGCGTCTGCCTCCATGGCGATGTCGATATCAACCGTATCTCTCCCCAAGAGCACATCGCGCACAAACCCACCAACAACATATGATTGAATACCCTGTTTGGTGAGGAAGTCGCTTACCTTGGTCAATAGCGATGAGGCCTTCATATCATCTAGAGTTAAACTATACTACCAAAGGCATACATATATCAAGAAATAAAAAGGATTGCGGGGCAAATAGTGCCAAGATACCATTCCCATTGAGTAGGGACTTGACAACTGGCATATTAACAGCTTTAATATAGCCAATTGGCACAATGAAAGACATGATAGTAAAGACAAGAATCTTTGAGCTATGCAATGAGCGCTACCGGAACCTATCTGAGCTAGCCCGTTCTATGGGGGTATCGATAAGCCAGATTTATCGGGTGCGTGAAGGCAGTCGCAGCATCAACCAAAAATTCATTGTTGGGGCAATAAGAGCCTTTCCTGATCACGGACTGGAGGAACTCTTTTACCTTGTCCCTGACTTGGGGGATGAGCGATTAGCAAAAGAGAGGGTGGGGAGTTCAAACTAGACCTACGGGGTCAATATCTACTGTCCAACCCCGGGGAATAGGTATCTGTGATAGGAAAACAGAAGGCTCCGCCCCGCGAAGTATGAGCTGCCAACGAAATCTCCCTCGTAGCCGGTGAATAAATGCTGGTGCTGGTCCAATTATACTGAGTTCATCTATTCCTTTTGCCTCTATCTCCCCCCTGAGCAGACGCTTCATTCTTTCTGCCTCTCGCTGGCAACGAGCATCGTTGGTGTGGCTATAGACCAGGCGAGCCAGCCGACTGAAGGGGGGATTGTGGAGCTGACGCCGGTAATCGATTTCTTTTTCATAAAAGGAGGCATAGTCGTGTTCAGCTGCCATCTGGATGGCGTAGTGCCCTGGGGAGTAGGTCTGAATAATAACCTGTCCCTTAGGTCCACCCCGTCCTGCTCTCCCCAGCACCTGAGATAGTAGTTGGAAGGTTCTCTCCCCAGCCCGGAAATCAGGGAAGTTTAGACTGGTATCAGCGCTGATTACCCCCACCAGGGTCACCAGGGGTAAATCCAGTCCCTTGGCTACCATCTGTGTGCCGATAAGAATATCAGCATTGTGGGCACGGAACTTGTTTAATATCTCCTGATGAGAGTATCTTCCTCTGGTAACATCACTGTCCCACCGTAGCAACCTAGCTCTGGGGAAGGTATGACCGGCTTCCTTCTCCAATTTCTCGGTGCCAATGCCCAAAAACTTTATCCGTTGACTTGAGCATTGAGGGCAGGTCTGAGGGACCGGCATTTTGTAGTTGCACTGGTGGCAGAGCAGAACATCCTCGGCGAAGTGGCAGGTAAGGGGAACCTCGCAGCGCCGGCAGCGGAGGACAAAGCCACAATTACGGCATTGAATAAAGGTAGCCCCTCCCCTCCGATTAAGAAATAGAATCACCTGTTCCTTATTGTCCACCGCTTTATCTGTAGCTTGTGATAAAGAGCGACTAAAAATGCTTACATTCCCTGCCTTAAGCTCGTCTCTTAAGTCTATTACCTCGACTTGGGGTAGGGGAGAGCCTTCCTTGGGGACAACCCGTTCTGGAAGTTGAAGTAAGCGGTAGTATCCTCTTTGAGCATGATAGAAGGTCTCTACATCGGGGGTAGCACTGCCCAGGACAACCACCGCCCCGGTTAGCTTAGCCAGCTTTATAGCGACATCACGGGTATGGTAGCGGGGTGATTTGTCCTGCTGCTTGTAAGTCCATTCATGTTCCTCATCAATAACGATGAGGCCCAGCTCAGGTTGGGGGGCAAAAACGGCGCTTCTGGGGCCGATAACCACATCGACCCCTCCATTTCTTATTCGCTGCCACTCATCAAATTGTTCCCCCAGGGAGAGTTTGCTGTGAATGACAGCCACCTTGTGGGGAAGGCGTGAGGCAAATCGCTCTATAGTCTGGGGAGTGAGGGCAATCTCTGGAACCAGAACAATGCCTCGCTTGCCCAGCTTCACCGTCTCAGCTAGAGCCTGCAGATAGAGCTCTGTCTTGCCGCTTCCAGTAACCCCATGGAGCAAAAAAATTGCTGGCGGAGCTTGTCCTGTTGCCACCTGGAGTAGGCTTGACCTGATAGCTTTTAGAGCCGACTTTTGGGCGACGGTGAGTTTCGGTGGCGCTGATGGGGCGATGCCCTGGTAGGAAATCGGCTCGCGTTTTACCTCAATCTGTTGAAACTCGATTAAACCTTTACTGACTAGGGCATCAGCCACCGCTTTATCACAGTCGACTCTCTTCCTGGCTTCTGTCCAGGATACGGGTTCAGCCTGCCCAGCTAGGAAGTCGATGAGGGCAGCCTGTTTAATAGCTCCTTTTTGGCGCAGCTTGGCTGCTTCCTGTCGGGCTTCACCGGCCTTCACCACCAGGCGCAGGTAAGGCACTCTCTTCGGTTTTACCTTAACCCGCTCTAATTCATAGCTCTTTGCCAGCAATCCTTGACCGATCAGTTGAGCGGTGATCAGCCTAGCTTGCCTAGCCCCTAGCACCTTTTCTAGCTCTCTGAGCTTGACTTTGCCTTGTTGCCAAACCGATTCCAGAACATGCCTCTGTTCTCGAGTGAGAGAAGATATGTCCTGCTCATGAGGGGGTATGGGACTATAAATAAAGGTGACCACCTTTCGCTCAAATCCCGGTGGTAGCATTAAAGCCACAGCGTTGAAAAGGGGTGATAGATAGTGCTCGCTTATCCAGCGAGCCAACGATATCTGGGGTGGTGATAGCACAGGACGAGGTTCAATAATGTCGGCTATTTCTCTGGTTTCCTCTACAGCAGGGTAGTCGGTTAATTCTAAAACGATCCCTTGGAGTGTCTTGTCGCCAAAGGGAACCCATACTGCCTGCCCCACCTCAATGCTCAGACCAGAGGGTATAGTGTAGCTAAATGTGTTACGTTGTGCTATTGGTGAGTTAACACTAACTTCAGCATACCTCATCCCATGCTCCAGCGAGGTAGCTCTGATTTAATCCGCTTGGCTATTCTCTTCCTGGCTATCCGCTTCTTTGATACTCTCTTTTTGGGCAGTCTCTTTGTCTACCCGCTTCTCCTTGATGCGAGCTGCCTTGGCACTGAGCCCGCGGAGATAATAGAGCTTAGCTCGGCGTACTTTTCCATGCCGTACCACTTCCACCTTCTCGATGAGTGGCGATTGGAATAGGAAGGTGCGCTCGACGCCGACGCCATAGGCGACACGCCTCACGGTAAAACTTCCACCGTCTGCGCTATGTCGAACCCTGATTACCACACCCTGAAATGTCTGGGTGCGTTCCTTTTCTCCCTCAGCAACCTTAACCTTGAGCTTCACCGTGTCGCCGGAAGCCAAAGCTGGGATTTTAGGGTTTGGTTTAACTTCAGTTAGTGATGCCATATTCATTGAATAGAATTCCTCCTAGTATCCTATAAACTATACTCCCAACGGAGTGATTTATCAAGAAGATGATTCTTCTTTAAGCTTTTCTATTAACTGCCTTTCCTCCAAACTCAGGTCGGCTTTGCCCAACAGCTCAGGACGGCGCTTCAGGGTGCGTAGAATAGACTGGTGGCGGCGCCACTTATCAATTTGGGCGTGATTTCCTGAAAGTAAAACATCGGGTACTGCCCAGCCCCTATATACATCGGGGCGGGTGTATTGGGGGTATTCCAGTAGTCCGGTAGTATGAGAATCGTCCAGTGCTGAAGCCTCAGAGCCAAGAACCCCTGGCAGTAGCCTGACCACAGCCTCTACTACCACCATAGCTGCCAGCTCACCGCCACTGAGGACGTAATCGCCGATGCTAATCTCCTCGGTAACCAGGTGTTCACGCACCCGCTCATCGACTCCCTCATAGCGACCGCAGATAAGGATTAGATGGCTATATCCTGATAGCTCTTGAGCAATTTGTTGGTGGAAAAGGCGACCCTGTGGAGTGAGCAGAATAATAGGCAATGCCTTTGCCTCTTCGAGGGATATATCCGATTTTACCGACTCCACTGCTTCAAAGATGGGCTCGGGCTTAAGGACCATACCGGCTCCACCACCATAGGCATAGTCATCAACGGTGTGATGTTTATCATGGGTATAGTCTCGAATATTGTGAATATTAACCTGAATCAGCTTCTGGTCGATAGCCCGCTTGAGAATGCCTACACTGAATGGGTCTTGGAACATCTGGGGGAACAGGGTTAAAATATCAATTCGCACTTTTTAGGTCCCCTCACTACCTGGGAGTATGCTCGGTTACCTCCCCCCTGATAATTTCTATAGCGTGAGGAATGACAGGTAGTACCACCTCGAGACACTCCCGAACCGCCCTGGGGCTACCTGGCAGGTTGATAATAAGACACCTTCCTCTAATCCCAGCCACAGCTCGACTCAGTATAGCGTGTGGCACCATCTTAAAGGTTTTAGCTCTCATCGCTTCGGTGAAACCGGGCGTAATCTTATCCATGACAGAAAGGGTTGCCTCAGGGGTGGTATCACGTGGTCCTAACCCGGTGCCGCCGGTGGTCAGGATAAGGTCGATACCGCCTTCATCAGCCCACTCGGTCAGTTTTTCAGCAATAACATCCGCTTCATCAGGAACAACCTCATACTTGACTACACGGTTATCCAGTGAAGACAGGCCGTCCCTGATGGCATTGCCACTTTCATCGTGACGCTGTCCGCGCCAGCCCTTATCACTAATAGTAAGTATGCCGATGTTAACCATAAAGCTGCCTTTCTTGAGGCATTTATTTTACCACACATAGGGGAATATAACCAAAATCAGAGAATTTCCCGAAAATTTTATGCTAGGGGGTTGACAAATGGGGTCGGTTGTGGTTTAAAATGGATAATAGTGGTAAATAGTGGTAAATTAGGGTTCTGGCTCCTTTCACCTGATAGGAGGAAGAGCTAAAAATGTTTTTTGGTGAATTCGAATATAGGATTGATGAGAAAGGGAGGGTCCCCATCCCTCCAAAGTTCAGAGGTGTATTAAAAGGGGGAGTGGTATTAACGCCGGGGGCAGAACAGTGCGTTAATGTTTATCCACTACCTGAGTGGAAGAATATAGCTACTACTCTTACCACCGGCGTCATTACCCCCAGCAAGTTGAGAAGACTAAATCGGGCTATTTTTGCCACTGCTTTTAGCATTGAGGTTGATGGGCAGGGCAGGATAGTCTTGCCTATTTCATTACGGGAGTATGCCGGGATTAAAGATGCGGTAGTTATCACTGGAGTTAACAATTACCTCGAGCTGTGGAATAAAGAGCAGTGGGAGGCGGAGAAGGCTATTAGCCAGGAACAGGCCTGGCAAATTATAGAAAGCTTAGAGAGGCATCGGGAGAGTTAAAGATGATAACTCATATCCCGGTTTTAGTCAAAGAGACCGTTGAGGCACTGGCGGTGCAGCCCGGGGGCCGCTATATTGATTGCACCCTGGGGGGTGGGGGTCATGCTGCTGCCATTTTGGAGCGGAGTTCACCCGGTGGACAATTACTGGGCATAGACGCTGACCCTGAAGCGATAAAGATAGCCGGGACAAAGCTCCGGGCTTATAGTGGCTCTACCCTTCTAATTAATGAAAACTTCATCAATCTACGGGCTATTTGTGTCAGGCATGCTTTCTACCCGGTGCACGGTATTTTGTTCGACCTGGGGCTTTCCTCCCTTCAGCTCAATGGCAATAATCGTGGCTTCAGCTTCCTGCGCGATGCGCCCTTAGATATGCGCTTGAATCCTGGCCAGGATATTACCGCTGCTGATATCATTAACACTTCCTCTGAGACCGAACTAGCTCGCATTATAAGAGTATATGGTGAGGAAGCCCATAGCCGTCAGATTGCCCATCGCATTGTGCAGGAACGCTCCATAGCAACTACCCTTCAACTGGTTGAGACGGTAGAGCGAGCCGTCGGGGGTTGGAGGGGTAGAATCCATCCCGCCACCAAGACCTTTCAAGCATTGCGAATAGCGGTTAACCACGAATTGGAGCATCTGGAGGCTGCTCTCAAGCAGGCGATCGACCTTCTTGGGTTTGAGGGTAGGTTGGTGGTCATTAGCTATCACTCCCTCGAAGACCGCATTGTGAAACAGCTTATGCAGCGGGAATCGAGGGATTGTATTTGCCCTCCGGGTACACCGACTTGCATTTGTGGACATACCGCTTGCCTCAAGTTAATTACCAAGAGGGTTATTACCCCCTCTCCTACAGAGGTTCAACTTAACCCGCGTAGTCGTAGCGCTAAATTAAGAGTTGCTGAGCGCATTATTACTTGGGATAAACGCCGTAATATGGCTGGAAAGGCTGGTTCTTCAGCCAAGGTGAAGGTAACGGCTGGAGAGAACGCCCGGTAACTTTTCGTTCCCTAGATTACATAAAGTTTTGGAGACAACAGATAAGGAGGTTTTGAAGATGTGAAATGATGCAAACGAGAATCAAAATCTTAATGAAAGGAGGATGTGGATGAGAAAGCCATCTATTTTGTCTGCTGTTGATGTTGGCACCACTAAGGTATGTACCATTATAGCTGAGATCTATAATGGGAATGCTATCCAGGTTGCCGGCGTGGGTATTAGTCCATCCAAGGGATTGCATAAGGGGTTAGTGGTCAGCATGAATGAGGCCAAGGAATCAATACGGGACTCGGTGAGGAAGGCAGAGCAAAGCAGTGGTTACAGAGTGGAATCTGCTTATGTCGGTGTGACTGGCAGGCATGTCAGCTCGATGAACAACCGAGGGGTGGTGGCCATTACCCGTAATGACCGGCTGGTACGCCCAGAAGACCTGAGGCGGGTACTTACTTGTGCCCAGGATTTCAAGGTCCCTAGCGATAGAAAGCTGCTCCATGTTATTTCTCGGGGTTATGCTGTTGATGGTCAGGTAGGAGTCAAGAACCCAGTAGGGATGCATGGCTTCAGGCTGGATGTGGAGACGCATATCATTACTGCTGGGGTAGCTTCCGTCCAGAACCTGATAAGGTGTATTCGCAGTGTTGGTGTAGATGTTGAGGACCTCGTCCTTGAACCCTTAGCCAGCAGCGAGGCGGTATTGACTGAGGATGAGAGGCAAGTAGGCGTGGTACTAGCTGATATCGGTGGTGGAACCACAGATATTGCTATATTTAAGGATGGAAGTATCTGGCATACCTCTATTCTGCCTGTAGCTGGTTATCAGGTCACCAGAGATGTAGCTATTGGTTTGGGACTGCCCTTTGATGTTGCCGAGGAAATGAAGAAGAAGTATGGCAGTGTTATGCCGGTTTATGAAGGCAAGGCGGAAAACACCAACCCACTATCCGAAAATGGACATGGCATTTCCTACAAGGACCTATGCGACATCATCAAGGCCCGAATTGATGAAATAATAAGGCTTATTCTGCTTGAGTTACCGCGCACTGAGCATGAATCATTGGTTCCCGCTGGAGTGGTCCTTACTGGTGGTAGCTCTAACCTTTCTGGCATAGAGATATTGGGGCGCGATATATCGCGACTTCCGGTGAGGGTAGGCCTTCCTACCGAAATGCATGGCATCACCGATGTCCTTCGTGACCCAGCGTATGCCACTAGTGTTGGCCTTCTGCTTTGGGGGGCAAAGCGTGAAAGCAAGCAGACTTGGAGATCTCGTGGATTCTTACGAAGGTTGGTTTCCCGAGTTAAGAACTTGTTCCGTTGAAAGTTACCAATAATGGTAGAGAAAGGAGGAAACGATGGCAAAAGCAAGTTTTGTCCCTAACCCAGCCAAGATTAAGGTTATCGGCCTAGGTGGTGGTGGCTGTAATGCTATAACTCGTATGGCTCAAGAGGGGATTCAAGGCGTGGAGCTCATCGCCATGAATACCGATGCTCAAGCCCTAGCCATCACTGAAGCCCCAACCCGTATCCAGCTTGGAGAGAAGCTTACCAAAGGGTTGGGTGTAGGTGGTGACCATATGCAGGGTCAGAAGGCAGCCGAGGAGAGCCGTGATAAACTAGAGGGGCTTGTCTCTGGAGCCGATATGGTGTTTATCACCTGCGGTATGGGCGGTGGCACCGGCACCGGGGCTGCTTCCGTTATTGCCGAATTGTCCAAGCAAGGTGGAGCCCTTACTATCGCTGTAGTCACCAAACCATTTGGCTTTGAGGGTATCCACCGCAGTGACGTGGCACAGGAGGGGATTGCTCGCCTGCTAGGCAAGGTTGATACTCTTATTATTATCCCTAATGACCGCTTGCTCGATATCTGTGACCAGAAGGCGGCAGTGGATAATGCCTTTAAGCTAGCCGATGATGTGTTAAGACACGGAGTTCAGGCTATCTCTGAAGTTATCACTGTCCCTGGGATGATTAACCTTGACTTTGCTGATGTCAAGGCGGTGATGAAGGATGCTGGTCCAGCTTGGATGTCTATAGGCACCGGTTCAGGTAAGAACCGAGCTGTAGAAGCAGCTAAGGAAGCCTTGGCCAGCCCCTTGTTAGACGTTTCTATTGATGGGTCAAGAGGGGTGTTGTTCAATGTTGTTGGCGGTAGTAGCCTTACCCTGTTTGAGGTTAATGAAGCAGCAGAGGTAGTCAAGCAGGCGGTAGACCATGAGGCTAATATCATCTTCGGAGTGGCTCATGACCTTAGTATGGATGAGGACATAAGGATTACCCTAGTTGCCACTGGATTCACTTCTAGGACGGGGCTGCCTGAAGGTGTAAAGGAGGATGAACTTACCCAACTCCTTAGGGGCTTAAAGACCGAAGAGGAAATGGATATTCCCTCTTTCATCCGTCGCCCTATGTTTAACCGTCGACGTCAGGCAATGATTCCGCCTACCGAGCCTATTGAGGCACCGGTACCCACGCCACAATCTCTAACCCATTGAGGTTCTGGGGGGAAGTTTATTAATTAAATAGAGGGCCTTGAGCAAAGGCTCTTGGTACTTTGTTGCTGGGGGCCTTTGTGGCTTCATGGAGTTGCTTGTGCTCTTCAAACCCTTCCCGTTTCCAGATAACTGTGCAGGGTCATGGCGTTTTTCACTGCAAACGCTTCAGCGTCGTTATTGAAGTAAATGTAGATTGCTTTCAGGTTCTGGGCTAGATGGGCTAGCCTCTTTGCCCAATCAGCCAGCTCTTCATCAGAGTAACAGCTATAGTAAAGCCCGGTGCTGCCATGAAACCTGACATAGGCAAAATCAGCCGTTGCTACCAGAGGGCAACTAACAGAGGGCATATCAAAGATACACAATCCCGCATTGTGCTTATGTAGGATTTGAAAAACCTTGTCTTCCAGCCAGGACTGGTGGCGAAATTCAAATACATGCTTTATTCCCCGAGGCAAAGCAGATAGGAATGACTCTAATACTTCATCATTGCGGTGCATATTGGGGGGAAGTTGATACAGAAGCGGACCTAATTTCTCACCTAGAATTTTGGCTCTACCAACAAACTTCTCTACCGCCTCTTCACTATTTTTTAGTCGCTTAATGTGAGTGATAAAACGGCTTACCTTTACCGCAAAGGTGAAATTGGCTGGTGATGAGTTATACCAGGTGGCAAAGGCGTTCTCTGAAGGCAGCCGGTAAAAACTATTGTTGAGTTCAACTGTGGTGAAGTGATGGGCATAGAATTCAAGCCACTTGGCTTTAGTCAGCTCCTTCGGGTAGAACCTGTCCCGCCAATGGTCATAGTGCCAGCCTGAGGTGCCAATATAATAGCGTAATGCCATTACATCCCATATGGAACCTGAAAGGTCTTTTATCTTATGTAGACCTTATTTCTTCACGCATGAATTTGACATATGAGATGGCAAAGAGGGCAGTTGTTACTCCTCCAATGATGGCCATGTGGGGCCATATAGTTAGCAAAGTCTGACCCAGTGAAAGAGGTCCAGGTATAAACCTAGCAGGAGCAACGGAAAGTTGGAGGTATTCTGATATCGTCCTTGCTCCAGGGACAAGGATAACGTTCATTGACTCCTGAAAGAGGAAGAGGGGTGAAGCACGCATAGCTAGGATGGTAGCTTCAGGATTCTGAGTCTGCCCAGCAATAAAGCCGGTGATGGTATAAAAGAGAAAAAATACCCAAATTGCTATCGAGGTTAGAGCTGAGGTAGCCACCCGCTCAAAGCATACGGAGAATAGCATGGATAAGCCCAGCCAAAAGGCTCCGTAAAGAATACTTGCCCCCCAGAATAATAGTATCCTGGCCGTCTCTTCTGAGGTTGGAGGAACTCCAAGCTCAGCCAGTCCTATTCCAGAGACAACCAGCATGGTGGTCGTCAGCATAATGGCTAGGGTAACTGTGCCAGCCAGGAACTTACCATTGATAACGGCATCCCGGTAGATAGGTTGAGATAGGAGCCGGCTCAGCGTCCCGCTGCTTTTCTCGCTATTTATAGCATCAAGGCCAAGGATTATGCCTACTATGGGTATAACAATCATAGCAAAGAACCAAAGGAAGGAGGGCGAAGCTTCGCCAGAAGCAGTAAAAATCTTAAGGAAGATAAATTGAGTGGGAGCAACTAGTGTCGCTCTTATATTATCCAAAGCCCCGGAGGGGGCAAGGACAACAAGTACACCAACCAGCAATACCATGATAAACAGGATTATGCCTTTCCAGCTGGTGAAATTATCAGCTAATTCTTTGTGGAATACTGTCATCAATGCTTGCATATTAGGCCTCTTTAAGATGTTTCAGGTAGATGTCCTCTAAAGTAAAGCTCTGAATTTTCATCTCTACCAGTAAACCATTGGCTTCTACAATTGCTTTAGCTATCTGAGCTCTTAAGTCCTCTGAGCAGCTAACAAGCAGTGAATCTTCACGCCTTTCTACGCTGGTTACACCCTTGATTCGCTTGATACAATCGATAAGTGCTGAAGTAATTTCGACTAGCTTAATCTCAATCCTAAATCGGCCACCGCCTGGAGCCTCCCTTTCCATTTGGTCTAATGAGCCTTCAGTCACCAGTTTCCCCTGCGATAGTATCCCCACGTGCTTGCAAATTCGCTGAACTTGATATAGTTGATGTGAGGACATGATAACGGTCATCTTCTTCTCTTTGGATATCTTGGCTATCAGGTCAAGCATGTGAACGATACCCTGAGGGTCTATACCGGATGTGGGTTCATCCAAGATGGCTACCTTGGGCATTTTAACCAATATGTCGGCAATTGCCAGGCGTTGCTTCATCCCTCTGGAGAACTCTCCCACCATCTGGTCGGCTGACTCTGACAGACCAACTATGTCCAGTGCCTCACTTACCCTCTTTCTAACAACCTTATCAGGAAAACCATTTAGCCTGCCGGTGTAGATTAAGTTATAGCCCGCGGTTAAATCCTCATAGAACCCCACCTTTTCCGGGATATAGCCAGTGAGGCGCTTAACCTTGAGTGGTTCCCTGGTGGAGTTATACCCGCATATGCGCGCTGTGCCAGAGGTTGGCTCGGTGAGGCCAAGCAGCATTAGTATGGTTGTAGTTTTCCCAGCTCCATTGGGGCCAAGGAAACCAAAGATGTCCCCCTCTTCTATACGCAGGTTTAACCTATCAACAACCGTAGTGTTAGCATAGGTTTTGGTCAGGTCTATTGTCTCCACTACTGGTTGCTTGGCCAAATCATTCATCTCCTTCCTAATCGCCTAAACAATACTACTAAGCCGGCGATAACACCCGCTGCGATGCCAATGCCAGCCCATCCCCAAATCGTGGATGTTAGCACAGTTATCCTCATCTCCAGGCTATCAGAGCCGCGTTCACTGTCAGATGTCAGGGTGGCAACGTAGTCACCAGCTATTGCTTTTTTCGGCGGCTTTATTACTACATCCACTTCTCGCCTAAGGAAGGGTTCTAAAGTGTCAATTTTCTCAGGGTTAAAGGTTATATCCCAACCCTCGGGTTTATCTGATGAGAGGGTGAGGTCTTCAATGGTTCCCGTGCCTGTGTTTATCAGCAGGATTGTGATATGATTATCCTCTCCAGCCGTTACCTGAGCACTAAGCCGCCCCGTCTCGGTATACATCCCGAACTCATAGCTGTAGGTCACCACTGCCGTCAGGTCGATACTGGCTTTAAACTCAGGCTCAGCTGAGGTCATTTCAAGGGTTATCACATAGTCGCCTGGCTCTGGGTTTTCACCTGGTAGCGAGACAGCTTTAACTTCGATTGTTTCACTGTGGACACGTTCTCCACTGAAGTCAATGGATGACACCCGTTTTTTCGGGTAGTCGCCCCAAACCCCTGCCTCCCATCCAGGAGGGGCTGTAACATTAAAGTCGTACTTCACAGCATACTCGTCGGTACTAGGTGTGACCATAATCTCGAAGTCAAATGTGTCGCCAGCTACACCCTCTATAGTAGGAAATTTGGAAAAAAACTCGATAGGTTCCCCTTCCGACTGGGGTTCTTCCTGGCTCGGCGGCGACAAGATAGGGCCGCTACTGCTTTCCTCGGCTGCGAGTACGATTGGGCTTCCCAGTAAAGTGGTGAGCGCTGCGAAGAGTAAGATAAAACAAGCAAGGCAACGAGCTATTCTGGACCTCTTCATAAATTAATTCCTCCTCCTTGTTCTTAACACGCCTTCTACTTTTATCATTATCTCAAATTCGGCAGTATAGTTCTACCCCTAACTAGGGATTAAATCAATTACCATTCCGTTTGACAAAGCGGGTTTTGGGCAGGTCTACTATCTCCACTGTCAGCCATTTAGCCAGCTCACTCATCTCGTGCTCAGTCGCCTAAATAAAACTATCAAGCCGGCGATAACAGCTACTGCTATGCCAATGCCACCACCTCCCCAAATCCTGGGTGTTAGCACAGTTACCCTCAGTTGCATACTGCCAGAGGCGTTTTCACTTTCAGCCTTCAAGGTAGCGAAATAGTCACGAGCTATCGTTCTCTTCGGTGACTTTATTACTACTTCCACCTCCTGCTTAAGGTCGGGTTCTAAAGTGTCTATTTTCTCGGGGCTGAAGGTTACGCTCCAGCCTTCAGGCTTATTTGATGAGAAGGCGAGGCCTTCAATAGCCGCCGTGCCTGTGTTTTCCAGCAGAATGGATATGTGTTTCTCCTCGCCACCCTTTATCTCGGTATTGAACCTACCTGTGGTTGTATCTATATTAAGCTCATACCTCGCAGTCACCACTGCCGTCAGGTCGATACTGATTTTAGTATCAGCTGACTCCATTTCAAAGGTTATCACATACTCGCCTGGCTCCGGTGCTTTCCCCGGTAGCGGGGCAGCTCTTACCGTGATCGTCTCACTAGGGGCGATTACCCCCTCGAGATCAATACCTCCTACCCGTTGGTCTGAGTAGGAGTGCCAAATTGTTGCCTCCCATCCAGGAGGGGCTATAACGCTAAAGTCATACGCAACAGCATACTCTTTGACAGTAGGCGCGAGATAAAACTCAAAGTCGAAAGTGTCGCCAGCCACACCCTTCACAATGGGAAATTTGCAAACAATTCCGATAGGTTCGTAGTCCTTCTCAGGTTCCCCCTGGCTCGGTGGTGGGGCAGGGCTATCATTACCTTCCTCAGCTGCGACTACGATTGGGCTTCCCAGTAAAGTGGTGAGCGCTGCGGAGAGTAAGATAAAACAAGCAAGGCAACGAGCTATTCTTGACTTATTCATAAACTATGGCGATTCCTCTCCTCGTTTTTGATGCGCTTGCTACTCTGGCATTATTACAAATTTAACAATATAGTATATCCATAACTAAGGATTAAATCAAGTAGCATTATCGCACATTTAACAGTATAGTATATCCATAATTAAGGATTAAATCAAGTAGCATTATTATAAATTGAGCGCCTGTGTAAAATAGGCTATAATGCTGGCAACCAGGATGCGCTATATTGGTGTGGATATAATAGAGGTAACCCGTATTGAAAAGGCTATAGCCTGCTGGGGGGAGCGGTTCCTTCAGCGGGTGTATACTGATTCTGAGCTTAAGCTGTGCTGCAACAACTCCTCGTCTTTGGCTGTCCGTTTTGCTGGTAAGGAGGCAGTAATAAAGGCATTAGGTGGTTTAAGCCCGGGTTTCAGCTGGAGGGAGATTGAGATATTGTCTGACCCTAGAGGCAAGCCTTTAGTTCAACTTCATGGTAGTATGCAAAGTCAGGCCGAGGGCTTGGGTTTAGACGGTTTCGCTATCAGTCTCTCCGATTGCGAAGAATATGCTATCGCCTTTGTCGTTGGGGAAACAAAATGACAGTCCCGGTTTTCAAAAGGGTTGAACCGGTGGCAAAAGGAGGCAACAAAGGTGGTTAAGAAAGCAGCTATAGGTTTTTTGAGCTTCCTCCTCTTTTGTTCCTTATCTGTTTTTGGTGCTACATTTGTCATGAATCGTACTATCCTCAATCCGGACTTCGTTATCGCTCAGATAGATAGGCTGGATGTGTCCTCACTGGTGGAAGAGGTGGCAGGGGGAGAGTTTCCCTTAGAGCAAATCCCTGCTGACCTTGAGCCCTGGATAAGAGAGCAGACGCATACTGTTGTCTATGCTGGCTATGACTATCTTCTGGGGAAGAGCGAGAGGTTGAGCATGGTAATTGACCTGGAACCGGTGAGGGAAAGCTTGGAAGAGAGTGTGGGGGTTGCTGGGCTAATACCACCGACTATTGAAATCAATGCAACCATGATACGCATGATGAGCCCGGAGACGATGGACATGCTTGAGGAGGCGAGGCGATATATCGGCTATGAGCAATTGGCCTACCGGATTTCCATTGGTGCCATGATTGGTATAATCGTGGGGCTTGTTTTCCTGCATCGGCGGGTGAAGGGCGCCGCCCGTTCTATAGGGATACCCTGCTTAAGCTGCGGAATTCCTGCCTTTGTGGGCACTTTATTTGCTGCTGGTTTCGCCACTATGCTGTTGGCACAGCTTCCGCCTTCTCCTCAACTTCAAGGATGGCTAATGCAGTCCATTAATGACCTCTTAGCTCCGTTGAGGATGTATAGTATTGGTCTTATGGCGACAGGGATAGCTCTGCTTGTGGTCTCGTTTGTCTATAAAGAGCGCCGACCTCCGGCTGAGACAGAACTAGGTTGAGCTTTTGACCGTCGGTAGGCGGGGTGATAAAATTAAGTTAAGTAGCGGCTGAGGAGAACCGAAAATGTCAGGGCATTCTAAGTGGTCTTCAATTAAGCATCAGAAAGGGGTAACCGATGCCAGGCGGGGTCAGCTTTTTACCAAGTTGACCAGAGAGATTATAGTGGTGGTGCGTGATGGGGGTAGCAACCCGGATATGAATGCTCGACTGCGCCTGGCCATCCAGAAGGCTCGTGATAACAGTATGCCCGTAGATAATATCGAGCGGGCAATCAAGCGGGGCAGCGGCACTCTGGAAGGGGCTGCTCTGGAAGAGATGGTTCTTGAGGGCTACGGTCTTAGTGGGGCTGCTATCTTAGTCAAGGCTTTAACTGATAACCGCAATCGGACCATCCAGGACGTTCGCCATCTATTTTCCCGTTATGGCGGCAGTCTCGGGGAGAGTGGTTGTGTCGCCTGGCTCTTCGATTCCAAGGGATTGATTATGATAAAGAGTAGCGATATGGATACTGAGGAGCTAGCCCTGGAGGCTATTGACGTCGGTGCCGATGATGTCAAGGTGGAGAGTGCTTTTGTGGAGATTTATACCAGACCGGATGAGCTTGAGATGGTCAGGGCGGCGCTGGAGGAGAAAAATATACCTGTCGCCTCTGCTGAGTTATCTCTGGTGCCCAAGACTATGGTTGAGCTTGAGGAAAAGCCGGCATTGCAAACTCTGAAGCTGCTGGACAAACTGGAAGAGCTGGATGAGGTGCAGCAGGTATCCAGTAACGTGGACTTTCCTGATTCTGTTCTAGAAAAGTATCAGAGCGAAGCTAAAGTATGAGAATTTTAGGCATTGACCCGGGCACAGTTGCTATGGGTTACGGGGTGATAGACAGTGGTGACGATGAAACAACTCTGGTTGATTGTGGTGTTTTAGATTGCCCGAAGCGCTCCCCGATAGGGGAGCGCTTGAGCTTTTTATATGGGGAGCTGGAGAAGATTATCTCACGCTATCAGCCTGAGGCGGTGGCTATAGAGCAACCCTTCGTGGCCAAGAATGTAAGGTCGACGCTGGCTATAGGTAAGGCGCAGGCAGTGGCTATTCTGGCAGCAGCCAACAGGGGAATCCCATCCTATGAATACACCCCAACCCAGGTGAAGCAGAGGGTAGCCGATTACGGAGGCAGTTCCAAGGAGCAGGTTCAGGAGATGGTCAAGCTCCAGCTTGGATTAGCTGAAGTGCCCCAGCCAGCCGACGCCGCCGATGCCCTGGCGGTGGCTATCTGCCACCTGCGTGAGACATATCTGAGTAATCTGTTGGCAAAGCAGTGAGGAAATGATAGCAGGTCTTCAAGGGAAACTGGAGTCGCTGGGCAGCGATTACGCCATTATCAATGTTAATGGCATAGCCTTTCTGGTATATATGCCCACCTCCGGCCTGAGTTCGCTGGGCAAAATCGGCGAGGAGGTCAAGATACATACCTACCTTCACCTCAGGGAAGACAATGCCGCCCTCTATGGCTTCACCTCGGCTGATGAGCTGAGGCTGTTTCAGACCCTGCTCGGTGTATCGGGATTGGGCCCCAAGCTGGCACTGGCTATGCTTTCCGCAATGAGCCCGGATAAGCTGGTGTTGGCTATTGCCGGTGGCAGCGCCGACCTATTGACGGCGGTTCCCGGCGTAGGGAAGAAGGTGGCTCAGCGGATTATTCTTGAGCTTAGAGACAAGATAGGTGTGGGCTGGATGACCACGGCGGGGGTTCAGGTAGCCGAGGAAAATGCCGAGGTATTAGCTGCCTTAGTCTCTCTGGGCTACTCCGTTACCGAAGCCAGCCGCGCCGTAGCCACCCTGCCCCCCGACCCGGAATTAAGCCTTGAGGAGAAGGTCAAGCTGGCGCTGCAGTATTTGGGGGGCAAGTAAATAGGAGACTCCGATGAAAGCAAGTGAAGGAAAGACGGGACGGGTTTTCATCATCCGGATTGAGGATGGCGATGTATTACCTGACTGTATCGAACGCTTTGCCGAGGAGAACGGGGTATCTGCCGGATACGCCCTGCTGGTAGGTGGGATAGGGAAGGGCGAGATAGTTGTCGGCCCCCGAGGTTCCGAGGAAATGCCCCCCGAACCGATGTTCCTCCCCATTGACGGCGTCCACGAGGTGGTGGGGGTGGGTGTACTCGCCCCCGATGAAGACGGCAAGCCGATTCTGCATATCCACGGTGCCTTGGGACGCAAGGATAAAACGGTGACCGGCTGTCTCCGCCCCGGCGTCACCACCTGGCTGGTGGGGGAGGTCGTTCTCCTTGAAATCACCGGTGCAGCTGC
>JAZGHN010000046.1:0-4456 GCA_036481135.1 Dehalococcoidales bacterium
CGAAATCAAGGGTATACCTGTGGTGGTATTTTAACTTATAAGGCCGCAGACAAAGGCATTATCATAGAGGATATTCAATCTGGTGAGAAGGAAACCCTAGCAAGTATCAATGATGTGTATCATGGCCCACGCACTGCTAAATATTCTTTCAATCCTGATGGTATCGATTTTGGGATTCGGTCAATAGAAAAGAGCACTTCTTCGGCAATCCTCATAATTGATGAAATTGGTCATTTAGAACTAAGGGGAGAAGGCTTTGCCAAAGTTCCTGAATTAATCAAGGCCGGAAAGGTTGAGGACTGCGTTATGGTTATACGCAAGGAGCTACTCCCGGCCTTTCTATCTCAGCTAGATGCTGCGCCGTTAATCTTCGAGACCACCATGAATAATCGCAATCAGCTACCGCAGGAGATTGGCTCAGTATTGCTCAAGCAGTTGCGGTGAAGGATGACGGAGCTTTCTGAGCTTATAGTGTTAATTAAAGGTGGGGGTTGAAGTAGCCAGTGGGGGTAGCTCATACGAGGAGACCACTAAAACAGATGAGGAGCACATGCTAGGTAAGTTCACTCTCCTCGCAGCCAAGGAACTGAGCACAGCACGTCCCTATGGTGTCTCGAGGATGGCTGTGTGGTGTTCTTCCTAATTCTGTTGACAAGGTGGGGAATATAATGCTATACAATTTTAATTGCGAAGCAATTCCTGCAAACAAACTATGTAGATAAGGAGCATAGAAGCATGTATCGGGTGTTACCACCTTTTAAATACTTGGAACCTAAAACAATTGGAGAAACTATCCAAATTCTATCTACCTACGGTGCGCAAGTAAAAGTGCTCGCTGGCGGCACTGACTTAGTAGTTTCAATGAAGAAGCGGAAGGTAACTCCCCAGTATGTGGTCTACATAAAGAATATCCCTAATCTGGATTGTATAGAGTATAGTGAAGCAGATGGCCTAAGGATTGGTCCACTGGCTACACATAAGTCCATAGCCACCTCCCCCATTATTAGAGATAAGTTTGAAGTACTGGCTACTGCCTGCAGTAAAATCGGCACACCTCACACCCGCACTACGGGCACTATTGGTGGCAATATTTGCATGGCTGGCCCATCACAGGATACACCACCAGCACTCCTTGTGCTTGATGCCAAGCTAAAACTTGTTAGCTCTGAGGGCGAAAGGATAGTCCCAATCGATGGATTCTTTATTGCCCCGTTTAAGACCATAATCAAGGAGGCAGAACTACTTACTGAGATCCAGATACCAGACCTTCCCCCCAAAACCGCAGGCTCTTATCAATGGACTACCAAGAGAACCGTAGTTGACGAAACCCTGGCTGGGGTGGCTGTTTTAATGACTCTTGATGACAATAATACCTGTAAAAACATAAGAATAGGACTTTGTTCGGTAGCACCGACCTCTATGAGAGCCAAGCGTGCCGAGGAGGTGCTTAAGGGGCGAAAGCTCGAAGATAAGCTAATAGAAGAGGCAACTCAAACTGCTATGGATGAAGCAAGACCCCGCTCACGAGCTGATCACCGTAGGCGGATGACCGGCATCTTAGTAAAAAAGGCAATAAACGAGGCCTGGCAAAAGATTAGGCAAGAGATAGGATAGAAATTGGCAAAACAAATCATAAATCTTACGGTAAATGGTCGTCCATATGAACTACTAATAGAGCCAAACACGACCTTGGTTGACCTTTTGAGAGATGAACTTGACCTTACTGGAACAAAATGTAATTGTAGAGCTGGTGAATGTGGCGCCTGCACGGTGCTAATTGATGGTAAGCCGGCACTTTCCTGTTTGACCTTGGCCGTATCAGCCCACGACAAGAACATCCTTACCATAGAGGGGCTAGCTGATGGCAGTAGGCTACACCCAGTACAACAAGCATTTGTAGATTACGGGGCAATACAATGCGGGTTTTGCACCCCGGGAATGATTTTGACAACTAAAGCCTTGCTTGATGAAAACCCTAATCCTACCCAGGAGGAAGTGAAACTGGCTTTATCCGGCAATCTCTGCCTGTGTGCGGGGTATGTCAAGATAGTTGAGGCGGTAATGGCTGCGGCGGAAGCGATGAGAAAGGGAGGTAAATGAGATGAGCCAGGAATTATATGTTGTTGGGAAACGGCTTCCCCGCCCAGATGCGATTGAGAAAGCCACTGGAGCAGCGAAGTATACCGTTGACATAAAATTACCAGGAATGCTCATCGGCAAGGTGCTCAGAAGCCCCCACCCCCATGCCATGATTCTGAAGGTTGATACCTCCAGGGCAGAAAGCCTGCCCGGTGTCGTCGCGGTAATAACGCGTGAAGATACTCCGAAGATACGATTTACCCGGAGCAAGGGGAGTGTAACCATAATTAAACCTGAAAAAGTAGTGGAAGATGAAATGGTTATCAACGATAAGGCAAGGTTTTTAGGCGAGCCTGTGGCTGCAGTGGCGGCTATCAATGAAGGGATAGCTAATGAAGCGCTGGAATTGATTGATGTGGAGTATGCGGTACTGCCCGCAGTATTTGACCCTGTAGAAGGCATGAAACCTGGTGCCCCTAGGATACATGACTCGGCTGAGAATAACGTTGCTATATACACTACTTATATCGAAGGCGATGTGGAAAAGGGCTTTCAGGAAGCTGATTGTATAGTAGAAGAGACTTTCCAGAGCTCGAAGCAAAAGGTTTGCCATCTGGAACCGAGTGCCTGTATAGCTAGTTTTGATAAAAACGGGAGGTTAACTGTCTGGTCTCCCGGACAGCATGCTTTCCCATTTCGGAGAAAGACCTCCGAGATTTTTGGTATCCCAGAGGGCAAGATAACCTGGATAACTCCGCACGTCGGCGGGGCTTTTGGCAACGGGCAAAGCCTGAGAGCCGAGCCAATTTGCATCGCACTGGCTAAGAAAGCGGGCCGGCCGGTTAAACTGGAGTATACCTCTGAAGAAGATTTCGTGGCTACTGAGACCAGGCAGCCATGTATTATGACCGGCAGGATTGGCGTCAAGAAAGATGGCACGATAACGGCTCTGCAGCTCAAGGTTATCGGGAACTCAGGCCCCTATCTTTCCCAGTGTGTGAAAACCACCAAGGTTACCCTGGTAATGTTTGGGTCGCTGTACCGATGCCCCAACGTGTATGGAGAAGGATACAGTATTTACACCAACACGGTTAACTCCGGCGGTCACCGTGGCTACGGCGCCCCCCAGGCGTATTATGTCTTGGAACAACTGGTTGACATGGCATGTGAAAAAATAGGGATGGACCCACTTGAATTCAGATTGAAGAACCACCGGCGAGTCGGTGACCCTTCTATGTATTCGTTCGTTTCCAAGGATGAAAAGCTTGGCATTGAGACACGTAAACCTATGCCCATTGAAAGTTGCCAGCTCCCTGAGTGCATCAAGCGGGGTGCGGAGCAGATTGGCTGGAAAGAGAAAAGGATGGCGAAAAAGGAAGGTACTATCAGGCGTGGTGTAGGAATGGCATGCTATATCTATCTCAGCAGTGCCTTCCCCGTGGATTTTCAGCACAGCAGTGTGTTCATCAAGTTTAATGAAGACGGCTCAGCTAATTTGGTAGTGAGTGCATGTGACTTTGGCCAGGGTATCCTGGCTAGCCTGGCTCAGATTGCTGCTGAGGAACTGGGGCTTCGTGCTGAGGATATACGTATAACCAGTGGCAATACTGATATCACTATGTATGATACTGGCCAATACTCCAGCCGGTCATGCTATATTATCGGAAATTCAGTCCTGGGAGCGGCTCGTTTAGCTAAGCAGCGGCTGCTGGAGCGGGCAGCGCAAATAATAGGTGAACCTGCTGATAAACTGGACATAAAGGATAGGCAAGTCTATGTGAAGACAGCGCCAGAAAAGAGAATCCCTGTTGCCGAGGTAACCTGGCAGGCGATGTATGATGCCGACAATTTCTCTAACATATCGGCAAAATATGCCTGGCAGCCTACAAGTAATGCCTATCCATTTCAGGCAGCCTTTGCCGAGGTAGAAGTGGACACGGAGAGCGGGCAGGTAAAGTTGTTGAAAATTGTGACTGGTCAAGATATCGGCAGGGCAATAAATCCGATAACGGCAGAGGGACAGGTACAGGGTGGAGGAATACAGGCTATAGACATGGCGCTATATTCAGATTTTGTCACTAAACCGACCGGTGAATTGGAGAGTACCAACTTTACCAATTACAAGGTTTGTACGACCTTAGATATACCGGAGTTTGAGGTAATACTTATTGAGGAACCAACCCCCACAGGCCCATTTGGTGCCAAGAGCGTAGGTGAAAGCGGTACAATCGCCATAGCTCCAGCTATATACAACGCCATTTATGATGCTGTTGGAGTACGGGTAAAAGATATGCCCGTAACGCCAGAGAAAATCATTGAAGGTTTGTTGGCCCTTGTAGATCAGAATACTGGATAATGGATACCTTGTGTAGAACTT
>JAZGHN010000047.1:0-9459 GCA_036481135.1 Dehalococcoidales bacterium
ACGCTACCATTTATTTCCTTGGCCTGGGAGTAACGGTGGTAAAGAAAGGCATGGCGGAAACGGTCAAAGAGGGCAACTTCCCCACGGTGAAGGAGATAATGGACCAGGCAATTGCCGCTGGAGTCAAATTAATGGTCTGTGAGCAGAGCACCCAGTTGCTCGGTATGAACCAGGGGGACTTCATCCCAGAGGCTAAGATTGTGGGTGCAGCCACGCTGAACGACCTCGTTCTCGAGGCCGACGGTACCATGTGGTTCTAAGACTTGGTTGTGACCCCAATATAAGGGTGTTATAATTCGACTATGAAGGTCTCAGAGCTAGGAGAATTTGGACTGATTGACCTCCTAGCCAAAATGGTTCGCCACGCTCAAGGTAAACAGATAGCATCTCCACAACTGATTCTCGGTATCGGTGATGATGCTGCTGTTTGGCACAGTGATACCCCCACTCAACTAGCTACCGTTGACTCTTTCATCCAGGATATCCACTTCTCCTTAGCCATCACCCCATGGCACGGACTGGGGTGGAAAGCACTAGCCATCAACCTGAGCGATATTGCCGCTATGGGTGGTGTCCCCAGATACGCTTTGGTATCGTTAGCCCTGCCCGACCACACTGAAGTGGACGATGTCGCCACCCTCTACCAGGGGATGATTGAGCTGGCACAGCAGTTCGGCGTGGCTATAGCTGGCGGCGATACCAGCAGCGCACCACTGATAGCTATCACTGCCACCGTCTTTGGCAGTATGAAAAACCAAAATAAACATATCCTTACCCGCTCAGCAGCCAAGGTCAGCGACAAGGTAGCCGTTACTGGATACTTAGGCGCTGCTGCCGCTGGCTGGGAAATGCTCACCAAGAAACTTCAATTTGACCCCGAAACCACCGCCTGTCTCAAGAAGGCTTTTCTCCACCCCTACCCCCGAATAGCTGAAGGGCAGCTGCTCATAGACCAGGGAGTGAGGGCAGCTATAGATATCAGCGACGGGCTGGTTTCAGACCTAAACCATATATGCCAAGCAAGCCAAGTTGGCGCTCGAATAGAGGTTGACCGCGTCCCTATTCAGCCCGCAGTCAGGGCTAACTTCAGTGATAGGGCACCTGAGCTGGCACTAGCAGGAGGAGAGGATTACGAGCTTTTGTTCACCGCAAGCATTGAAGTCATTGACAGTCTAAGCGCCAAAGCTCAATGTCCCATAACTGTAATTGGTGAAATCGTGGCTGATAAGGCAAGCAAGATAACCTTGGTTGATAGCAAGGGAAAGCCGGTCAGCATACCTAAGAAGGGCTGGGAGCACTTTATCGCCAAATGAAGACGAGTCACCTTGATTTAATTAGCCATAGCCCGGAGCAGACCCAAAAGATTGGGGTCCGTATTGGCGAGTTAGCCCTGCCCGGCGATGTTTTCCTCCTTGTTGGCGAATTGGGAACGGGCAAGACCTGCCTCACTCAGGGTATTGCCTGGGGGCTAAACATCAAGGAATATGCGCTAAGCCCCTCCTTTGTCATAGTTAGGGAGCTCCATGGCAGATTGCCTCTATACCATATAGACCTATTTCGGCTAGACCATTTAGAAGAGATTGAGGACCTGGGGCTAGGCGATTATCTATACGGTAAAGGTGCCTGTGTGGTAGAATGGGCAGAGAAAGCATTGAGTCTGTTACCAACAGAGCATCTGCTGATTCAAATAGACTTTCTTTCTGATACTGAGCGCAGCCTTCAATTCAAACCCAGAGGGAAACACTATCAAGAATTTCTGGGCCAACTGAAGCCCCTTTCCCTCAATCTATAGAAAGTGCTGGAACAAAACCGATGCTACTGGCGATAGATACTTCAACAGACACAGCTAGTCTGGCTCTGGTTCAAGACAGCGAAACGCTGGCTGAATTAACCTGGCGCTGTGAAGAAAACCACTCCGTTGAACTGCTACCTCGTCTGACCAACCTCCTGAATCAGACTAGGTCCAGTCTTCAATCCATCGGCAGTATCGTTGTAGCCAGGGGGCCAGGGAGCTTCAATGGATTACGAGTTGGAGTCAGCACTGCCAAAGGGTTGGCATTCAGCTTGGGTATCCCTATAGTTGGCATCAGTACCCTAGAAGTAGAAGCATACCAGCATGCTGAAGCTGATTTGCCTATTTGTCCCATATTCAATGCCGGCAGAGGAGAGATCGCCACCGCTATATACCAGATGAAAAACAACGAGTGGTGTCAGCTCGCTGCTGAGCATATAACCACTGTGGAAACTCTGTGCTCACAGATAACCAGCAAAACCATATTTTGCGGCGAATTCGTGACATCTATCGCCGGAGAGATTAAAAAGCAGCTCAAGCAAAGAGCAATAATATCATCGTCGCCTGCCCGATTGCGACGAGCCGGCTTCTTAGCCGAACTGGGGCAAAAACGACTAGAAGCAGGCGACCATGATAACCCAGCCACCTTACACCCGCTATACCTCAGACGACCACCGATTACCAAGCGCAAACATCGATAAGGGAAGGGCAAAAAATGGCAACTAAACCACAAAAATCAATCATCACCACCGATATGTGCTTCGGCTGCGGGAAGAATAACCCCTTTAGTCTAAAGCTAAATTTCAAGTGGGATGGTAAAACAGCCAAGGCAAAGTTTACCCCTAACGAGTTCCACCAAGGTTTCACAGGTATTATCCACGGTGGCGTTATAAGCACCATTCTTGATGAAGCAATGGGCCAAGCCGCCTACCGTGCGGGGATAAAGTGTGTCACCGGCACCATGCTAATTAAATTCAAGCGCCCGCTTTCAGTAGGCGAGCCTGTCATCGTCACCGCCTCGGTGACCAAGGAAGTACGAAGACTCGTTGAGATTGAAGCAAAGATGACCTTGCTGGATGGCACACCAGTAGCCGAAGCTCAAGCCACAGAAGTAATTCCCAGCTGGAAAGCCGAGAGCGAAGAATAAACCAAAGAATGGAGACTATAGAATGATAGCCGAACCCCAAAAATCGGTGTTCTACAGCGATTTGTGCTTTGGCTGTGGGAAGAATAACTCCATTGGACTGAAGCTGACGTTCAAGTGGGATGGCAAGGCGGTCAGAACAGAGTTCACCCCAAACAGGTTGCATCAAGGCTGGGCAGAGGTTATCCACGGTGGTATAATCACCGCCGTCCTTGACGAGGCTATGGCTTACGCCACTGGTTATGAAGGGATAAAGTGCATCACGGCAACTATGCAGACCCGGTTCAAGCGCCCGCTTTCGGTAGGCGAGCCGACTATTGTCACCGCCTCAGTAACCAGGAATGCCCGAAGGCTTATCGAGACCACGGCTAAGATGACTCTAAAAGATGGCACATTGATAGCTGAATGCACCGCCAAGCAGGTCGCCGCTGGCGAATTTCGATGGGAAGAACGTCCAAAGAAAAAGTCTGGAGAGGAGCTTCAATAAAAATGGAAAGGTCTCTAGTTCTTATTAAACCTGATGCCATGCAGAGAGGATTGGCAGGCACTATTATCAGTCGTCTGGAGAAGGTGGGGGTCAAGCTGGTGGCAATAAAGATGCTCCATATGGATAAGGCGTTAGCCCAGCGCCACTATGATATCCACAAAGACAAGCCCTTCTTTGACAATTTAGTCAATTATATTACCTCAGGGCCGATAATCGCCATCGTCTTCGAGGGTGATAAAGCGATAGAAGTGCTCAGGAAAACAATGGGAGCAACTGACCCCGCTAAAGCCGAAGCGGGAACCATCAGGAGCGATTTCGGTTTAAATATTGAACACAATTCCGTTCACGGCTCTGATTCCACAGAAACTGCCGTCAAGGAAATCAGGCTGTTTTTCAGTGAGGACGATATCTTCGATTATTGAATCTTGACTACCGGGATAGTCTGGCTCCACAGTTTGTCCAGCTGATAGTATTCCCGCTCAAGAGGAGCGAAAATGTGCACGGTAACACCGTCAAAATCGAGAAGGAGCCACCCCGCATCTATGTCACCTTCATAGTGGTGAGGTAAAACACCCTCTTTCTTCAAGGCATGTCCCACTTCGTCCCGAATAGCCGCGATTTGCTTGCTGCTCTCACCGCTACAGATGACGAAGTAATCGGCAAAGGTGCACACCCCACGGGCATCCAGCAAGACGATATCAGTAGCCTTTTTGGCACTGGCAGCCTCTACTGCCTTATGTGCCAACTCTCTAGCCTCCAGAGGGCGTTTCCCCTTCCTCATTCCTCTATAACCTAGCATAATTATATCCTTGGCCCTTGTCAATAAAACCTGCCCTAAATTGACAACTATACTGGCATGTCAGTAAACTTAGCCTTACCCATGATAAACATTCAAGCTACTGCTCATCAATTACCTGAGATACTTAACCGATATAGCGCCGATTACATAGAAGCCCGCCTGGAGGAGAGTCAGAGTAGCCATATTAGCTACCGGGGAAGGGAATTAGATTCCATAGGCAGGTCAAGTGCCATCGGGGGGAATGTGCGCGCCATGGTAAAAGGTGCTTGGGGCTTTGCCAGCTTTAATGACCTCAATGAACTCCCAGGCAGGGTAGAGATAGCAGTAAAGCAGGCTCGATTCGCCGGCAATGGGGAAAGCCAACTGGCTCCGGTAGAGCCGGCGGTTGATAGACTCTGGATCGAGCAAGATAAGAGTCCTGTAGCTATACCCTTAGCCGAAAAGAAACAGTTACTGGATGAGTATAACGACATTATCTGGCGCACCCCAAAGCTCCAAACCTCATTTATCGACTATGGTGATGGCTACAAAAGAGTCATCTTTCTGAATTCATCGAGTAGTTACATTGAGCAGGACAGGAGCGATATCGCCCTCCGTTTCACCGCTGTTGCTACTGAAGGCGATGAGGTGCAACAGGCAGGGCTGAGCCTGGGCAGTAGAGGCGATTTCAACTCGATACAGGGCCTCCACCAGCAGATAGAGGAGATGGCGCAACATTCTGTGGAGTTACTATCAGCGCCACAGGCAAAGGGAGGAGAGTACACAGTAGTATTAGACCCTGTCCTGGCTGGGGTCTTTGTCCATGAAGCCTTCGGACATTTATCAGAGTCCGACTTCGTCTATGAAAACGACCGCATGCGTGAAATTATGACCTTGGGCAAAAAATTTGGCAGTGTTGAACTTAATATCGTTGATAATGCCACCATGCCTGGACTGCGAGGAAGCTATAAGTATGACGATGAAGGAGTGCCGGCAAGTAAAACCTACCTTATCAGAGAGGGCAAATTAGTGGGCAGGCTTCACTCCAGGGAAACCGCCGCCAAGATGAAAGAAAAGCCTACGGGAAACGCCAGAGCCATTAACTACCGCTACCCCCCTATTGTCCGTATGGCCAACACCTATATTGAACCGGGGGCAGCCTCTTTTGACGACCTATTAAGTGACATCACGGAAGGGATATATGTCAAAAACTGGTATGGCGGCACTACCAGCATGGAGATGTTCACCTTCTCTGCCGGTGAAGCCTATATGATTCGCCACGGCAAACTCGCCGAGCCGCTAAGACCGGTAGTGCTTACCGGCAATGTGTTCACCACCCTGATGAACATAGATGGTATCGGCAACGACCTAGACATGAACCAGGGCGGTGGCTGTGGTAAGGGAGGGCAGATGCCCCTTCCCGTTTCCAACGGTAGCCCCCATATCAGAATTCGCCACTGCTTAATTGGAGGCAGATAAATGGAACAGCTCCTGGCTCAAGCAAAAAAGGCGGCTGAGGAAGCTGAGGTCTTCATGGTCTCCTCTGAGAAAACCCCGGTTCAATTTGAAGCCAACCGCCTGAAGCATATTCAAGATAAGCAGAGCAGCTACGTAGCCCTGCGCATTATCAAAGAGGGTAAGATTGGCTATGCTACCGCTACCGAGCTAAGCGATAGGCAGAATCTGGTCAAGACAGCAGTAGAAACAGCAAACTTTGGCATGGCAGCTGAATTTGAGCTTCCCTCCCCTACCCCCTACCCCGATATTGAAGTCCTCGACCCAAAGGTAGAGTCAGTATCCGTAGAGGAAATGATCGACCTTGGCAAGGAACTCATAACCGCAATCAGGAAACACACCCCGGATATCCTGTGCGAGGCAGGGGTAGGTAAAGAGACGACATCACTCCACCTGATAAACTCTCGGGGTGGAAATATAAACTACAGGCAAAGCGCCTTTAGCATCGGTGTTATCGGTTATCTCATCCGCAATACAGATATGCTCTTCGTTGGCGAAATTGAAAGCTCCTGCCATCCCCTGACCGAGACCAAGGCTATAGCCGAGGAAGTGCTCCAGCAGCTGGAGCGAGCCAGAAACCGAGCCTCGGTACCCACCAAGCCACTGCCGGTGGTGTTTACCTCCCATGGGGTAGCCAGCGCCTTAATCCCACCCCTGATGGCAGCCTTCAACGGCAAAACAGTTCTGAATGGGGCTTCACCGATAGGCAATAAACTTGGTCAGCTTGTTTTTGATAAACAGCTATGGCTGTGGGATGACCCCACTATTGCCTACCGCCCAGAGAGTCGCCCCAGTGATGACGAGGGAATACCCAGCCAACGCACCCCCCTCATTGAACAGGGAAGGGTAACTAACTTCCTTTACGACTTGCAGACGGCAGCCCTGGCCCACACCCGCAGCACTGGTAACGGCAGGAGGAGTCAGGGTGGGTTGCCTGCTCCATCACCCAGTGCCTTTATTATCAAGCCGGGCAACACCACCTTCGACGAAATGATAAGCGATATCAAGGAAGGGCTGGTCATCGAGCAGCTTATGGGTGCGGAACAGGGTAATATATTAGGCGGCGATTTCAGCGGTAATGTTCTTTTAGGTTATAAGGTGGAAAATGGTAAAATAGTAGGCAGGGTTAAGGATACTATGGTCTCAGGGAATGTCTATCAGCTTCTTAAACAGATTGCAGCTATTGGCAGTGAGGCTAAATGGGTGGGCGGCTTGGTTAACACGCCACCCCTTTACTGCCCCCACCTGTCAATCGCCGCTAAGTAATTGACTTATCAGGGATAGATAAAAATGAACAAATTAGTTAAGATTTATGCCCGCCCCAAACTTAATTCGCCAGTTATGCTGGCTGCCTGGCCAGGCATCAGTAATGTAGCCATCATCGTGGCTACCTACCTGGAGAGAAAGCTCCCTTTTAAGAAACTGGGAGAGGTTAAGGCTTCTCACTTCTTCGACCCCATCGGGGTGGTGGTTAAAGACAATGTAGTCGAGGCGCCACAGTTCCCCCGGAACAAGTTCTTCTACTGGAAAAACAAAGAAGGGGGAAGGGATGTAATACTATTCATAGCTGAAGCTCAACCAGCAGCCAAAGGATATGAGTTAGCCAACTGTGTCCTCGATGTCGGGCTAAGCTTCGGGATTAAACGAGTGTATACCTGTGCCGCCGCCCTGAGTCGGATTCACCACACCGAGCAACCCGGGGTTTGGGGAGTAGCCACCAGTCGACAAGTAACCAAAGGCCTCAAAGGATATGATTTAGTAAAAAGGGGTAACCTGCAAATTGCCGGGTTGAATGGCCTACTGCTGGGCGTAGCCAAGGAAAAGGGTATCGAGGGCGTTTGCCTAATGGGTGAGGTGCCGATATATGCCACCAAGATACAGAACCCCATGGCTGCCCTGGCTGTGATTAAGGTTTTAACTAAGATGCTAGGCGTTGAGATTGACACAGCCGAACTGGCGCAGTTCGCTGGAGAAACCAAAGAAAAGATAAAGCAGGCTGCGGCTGAGGCCATGGGAGAGTATATAGACTACTTCACTGAGCCTATATGGGAACATGGAGAGGAGGAAGAGGAATAAAGCGGGGAGTCAGTGATGCCATCGCTTATTGAGAAGACCATTGCTGAGCTAAGCGATAGCAACCAGCTATTACTCAGTTCAAAGCTGGCTGAGCTATCAAACCTGCACTCAGAAGAGCTGGGGTTCTTCGAGCAGGTATGGGCAACCATTGAGCTAAAACGGCGGCAGCAGATTATATCCCGGCTGGTCGAGCTTGCTGAGGACAACTTTGTCCTCGACTTCGATAGCATCTTCAAGCATTGCCTAGGAGACCAAGACGCCGAGGTGCGAAGTAAGGCTATTGAAAGTTTATGGGAGAATGAAGAGCCATCCCTGATTGACCCCCTGGTCGAACTACTGGAGCAAGATAGCTCAGAGAGGGTCCAGACAGCAGCAGCTACCGCACTGGGCAAATTCGCCATGCTGGCTGAGCATAACAAGCTACGCCCCTCTCGTGCCTCTAAAGTCTGCCAGGCTTTGCTCACCGTGCTTGCTGATAAAAGCAAGCCCTTGGAAGTGAAATGCCGTGCTCTGGAGGCAGCAGCCCCGATAAGCCTCCCTCAGGTGGAAGAAACTATCAAGGAAGCCTACCGCAGTGGCAACCATAAATTTAGAGTCAGCTCTATTTATGCTATGGGTAAGAACTGCAACCCCTCGTGGCTGGCCATATTGGTAAAAGAACTGAGCAGTACAGATACCGAGATACGCTATGAAGCGGCTGGTGCTTGCGGTGAACTGGGGGAGGAAGAAGCAGCACCCCACCTTATAAGGCTTATCAATGACCCCGATGATGAGGTACAACTGGCTGCCATTCGGGCATTAGGCAAGATAGGTAGCAATGAGGCAAAAAATTGTTTGGAGAAATGCCTGGATAACCCCAGTGAGGCAATCCAACAAGCAGCAGAGCAAGCCCTATATGAGCTGGAAATAGAAGGGGAACCGCTCTCTTTCTCGGTTTGAAATTATTTGAGGTCCATATGATTACTGGCACCAAGATTAAGCTTCGTGACAAAAGATTAGCCGATGCTCGAGACGACTATAGCTGGCGCACAGACCGTGAGCTAGTTCAACTTGACGCTGCCCCACTGTTAACTATCGCCTTCCCCCAATATCTAGCAGACTGCGCCGTTGAACTACGCTACCCCTCCCCAACCAAACGCTCATTTGCTATAGAGACCCTGGATGGCAAGCACATCGGCAACTGCGTATATTACAATATCAGTAAATTTAAAGGCGAAGCCGAGCTGGGGATTATAATTGGCAACCGTGACTACTGGGATAAGGGTTACGGCACCGATGCCGTAACTGCCCTGCTCAGCTATATTTTCCGCCAGACAAAGCTCAACCGAATCCGTCTGAAGACCCTGAACTCAAATCAGCGAGCGCAGAAGTGCTTCGAAAAATGCGGCTTTACTTCACATGGGAACACAAATAAGGACGGACACGATTTCGTGCTTATGGAGATACATCGCCAGCAGTGGGAATGAAAGCAATCAAAAGGGGGGAAGGAATCTGTCCATAGAGTGGCTAGGCAATAAGGTAAAGATTCTCGACCAGACCAGGCTCCCTCAACAGGAGGTCTATCTGGAACTCGATGATTATCAGGAGATAGCCTCGGCTATCAAACGATTGAGCACCAGGGGAGCGCCGGCTATCGGCATACTGGGAGCCTATGGAATGGCTCTGGG
>JAZGHN010000048.1:0-7683 GCA_036481135.1 Dehalococcoidales bacterium
AGAGGATTGTGCTCCGAAACTGCGGCATAATTGACCCTGAATCTATTGATGATTATCTGGCGGCAGATGGCTATAAGGCGATAGAGAAGGTGCTGGGCAGCATGTCGCCTCAGCAGGTAATCGATGAGGTCACTAAGTCCGGTTTGAGGGGGAGGGGTGGCGCCGGCTTCCCTACCGGGGTCAAATGGGGCTTCGCCAGGAAATCCCCCGGTAATCAAAAGTATATAATTTGTAACGCTGACGAAGGAGACCCCGGTGCCTTCATGGATAGAAGTGTCCTGGAAAGTGACCCTCACAGTATTCTTGAAGGGATGCTGGTAGCTGGTTATGCCATTGGTGCCTCGGAGGGTTACATTTATGTTAGAGCCGAGTATCCATTGGCAATTCAGCGATTAGAAATAGCCTTAGCTCAAGCCAGGGAGAGGGGATTTATCGGCGAGGATATCTTGGGCAGCAATTTTGAGTTTGATATTAAGATAAGGCAGGGAGCAGGAGCCTTTGTTTGTGGAGAGGAAACAGCACTGATAATGTCAATCGAAGGCAAGCGGGGGATGCCCAGATTCCGCCCGCCATTTCCTGCCCAGTCTGGCCTGTGGGAAAAGCCGACCAATATCAATAATGTGGAGACCTTCGCCAATGTAGCTTGGATTATACTGAATGGCGCTGATGCCTATAACAAGTATGGTACTGAGAAAAGCAAAGGCACCAAGGTCTTCGCTTTAGCCGGGAAGGTAGCCCGCGGCGGGCTGGTAGAGGTGCCTATGGGCATAACCTTGCGGGAGATCGTCTTTGACATTGGTGGTGGTACCTCAAGCGGGCTAGAATTTAAAGCAATTCAAATTGGGGGACCGTCGGGGGGTATTATTCCCGCCAACCTAGCTGATACCCCGGTAGATTATGACTCAGTGACCAAGACTGGTGCCATCATGGGCTCAGGTGGATTGATAGTGATGGATGAGGCTGCCTGCATGATAGATATAGCCAAATTTTTCCTTGATTTCACCCAGAATGAATCCTGTGGCAAGTGCACCTTTTGCCGAATAGGAACCCTACGCATGTTTGAAATCCTGGAAAGGATTAGCGAGGGTAACGGGAGAGAAGGAGACGTGGAACTGCTGGAAGGATTAGCTGAAAGCGTAAAGAGAGCCTCGCTATGCGGGCTGGGACAGACGGCGCCTAACCCGATATTGACCACAATCAGGTACTTTCGTGATGAGTATGAGGCTCACATCGTGGAGAAGAGGTGCCCGGCGAAGAAGTGCCGAGCCTTGATTATCTATGACATTATACCTGAAAAATGCCCTGGGTGTGGACTCTGTGCCAAATACTGTCCCGTGGAAGCTATATCCGGAGAGAGAAAGAAACCTTATGTTATTGACAAGGAGAACTGTATTCACTGTGGACTATGTATGAGCGTGTGTCGACTTGGTGCCATATCTATTCAATCAGGTAAGAGAAATGAATAAGATTCAGTTTATACTGGATGGACGAGAGGTTGAGGCAGAAGCCGGAAGCACTATTCTGGAAGCAGCTCAGCAGAACGGGATTGAGATACCGACTTTATGCCATGATCCTCGGTTAAAACCCTATGGGGCTTGCCGCATCTGCTTAGTGGAGGTGGAGGGGGCGCGAGGACCTATGGCGGCGTGTGTCACCCCCCTCACCCAGAATATGGTGGTGAGGACAAAAACAGATGACATCATCAAAATTCGCCGAATGGGCTTAGAGTTGCTCCTTTCCGACCACTATGGCGACTGCGTTGCTCCCTGTAAGCTAGCATGCCCTGCGGGAATAGATATTCAGGGCTATATTGCCCTCATTGCCAATGGTCAATACCGGGAAGCTCTGGCACTGATTAAAGAGTCTAACCCTCTGCCCATTGTCTGCGGTCGAGTATGCCCTCACGTGTGTGAGACCAAATGCCGCAGAAATCTGGTGGATGAGCCGGTAGCCATAAACGCCCTGAAGAGGTTCGTAGCTGATTATGACCAGAATAATGGAGGACCCTACATTCCTGAGCCTAAACCACCCACGGGACATAAGGTAGCTATTATAGGAGGAGGACCAGCGGGCTTATCAGCTGCTTATTATCTTGCCCTTGACGGGCACGAGGTAACCATTTTTGAAGCTAATCCGCAGCTTGGCGGGATGTTGAGATACGGCATTCCTGAATATCGCCTGCCCAAAGCAATTCTGGATAAAGAAATAGCTATTATCGCTGGCCTCTGTAGTCAAGTTCATTGTAATGTCTCCCTAGGTAAGGATTTCACCATTGATAGCCTGAAAGGTGATGGCTATGAAGCCATCTTTGTTGCTCTTGGGGCTCAGGCAAGCCAGATGATGAGGGTTGAAGGAGAGGATTTACCCGGCGTTCTTTCTGGAATTGGGTTCCTGCGAGATGTAGCCCTGGGGAAGAAGGTGAGTTTAGGGGACAAGGTAGCAGTTATCGGCGGCGGCAATACAGCGATAGATGCCGCTCGCACTGCCCTGCGGCTAGGCGCAGGGCAGGTAACCATTGTCTACCGACGGTCAAGAGACGAGATGCCAGCTAACGACGAGGAAATTGAGCAGGCTGAGGAGGAGGGAATAAAATTATATTTCTTGGCGGCACCGGTGAAACTCAAAGCCCGAAATAGCAAGGTTGACTCCATGGAGTGCATCAGAATGGTCTTGGGGGAGCCGGATAGCTCGGGTAGGCGGAGACCAGAGCCAGTAGCTGGTTCAGAATTTACTATGGAAGTAGACGCAGTAATTGCTGCTATTGGTCAGACCATTGATGCTTCCGGTATCCCTCAGGATGGTCAAATGGAGTTCAACCGCAGGGGGTATGTCACAGTCAATGAGGAAACAATGGAAACCTCCTTAGAAGGGGTATTCGCCGGTGGCGACTGTATCTCAGGTCCGGCTACCGCGGTGGAGGCGATAGGCGCTGGGCGAAGAGCAGCAAACTCTGTAAATCAGTATCTTAACGGTCAGCCAGTCACAGCCATGGAGAAACCTTATAACTGCACTAAAGGTGAGTTGGACGAGATTGATGTCAGTGACTACGCCGATGTGGCGCGCATCCCGAGGACAAAAATGCCTGCCCTAGTTCCCGAGGAGAGGAAGAGGAGTTTTGATGAGATTGAGTCCGGGTTCATTGACGAAGTTGCGAAGGCGGAGGCTGAGCGCTGTCTATCCTGTGGCTGCCAGGATGTATTCGAATGCAAGTTGCGGCAGCTGGCTACTGAGTATAAGGTGGATGACAATCACTATGCCGGTCGTAAGCGACACTTGCCTGTAAAACAGGGTGACCACCCGTATATTTTGAGAGACCCGAATAAATGTATATTGTGTGGTCGTTGTGTCAGAATATGCAGTGATGTTCAGGGTATCAGTGCCTGGGGCTTTACCAGCCGCGGCTTTGATACTGTGATTGAACCAGCACTTGGTGTTCCCCTAGCTGAAACACTATGTAACTCCTGTGGTCAGTGTGTCTCTACTTGTCCCACAGGAGCTTTGACACCTAAAGTTCACTTGCCTAAACCAGGTCCCTGGAAAGGTGAAACCGTATCTACCATCTGCCCTTACTGTGGTATCGGCTGTAATATAGAATTAAATGTTGTCGGAGATGAGATAGTAAAGGTGACTTCACCGGTTGACAGCCTGGTAAATAACGGCAACCTGTGCAAGAAGGGTACCTTTAATCCCTGTTCTGTTCGCGGTTTGAGGCGACTCAGCAAGCCCCTTATCAAGCGAAATGGTGACCTGGTTGAAGCCAGCTGGGATGAGGCAATAGCCCGGGCAGGGGAGGGGTTGAGACAAATTAGGGAACGAGGTGGAGGAGATAGGCTGGCAATTTTATCCTCTTCCCGACTGACTAACGAGGAGAATTATCTGGTTCAAAAGCTAGCCCGAGCCGCTTTGGGAACCAATAACATAGGCAATTTAGCCAATCTGGTAACGAACGAGAGCATGATGAAGAGCTTTGGCAAAAATGCTTCCACTTGCTCCTATAGTGACATTCTAACCAGCGACCTCATCATTGCTTTTGGGTGTGACATCGCCGAGGACTATCCAGTAATTAGTTTGAAAATCAGAGAGGCAGTGGCAAAAGGAAGCAAGCTGGTCATAGTTAATTCACGAGCCACAAGGATGGATTCCTTAGCCAAGGTCAATTTGAAGGTTAATCCCAGAACAACTCTGGCACTACTGAAAACGATGTTGAATTACATCGTAACTTATGACCTTGTCGACCGTGATTTTGTCCAATCTCGAACTACTGGCTTTAAAGCTTTTGCCAGAGACATGAGAAGGTATCCCGTGGAAGACATCGCCGACACATTTTGGATGAAGCCTTCAAAAGTCATTGAGGCAATACACCTTTATATTCGGGCGCGAAGACCGGTGATAATAGTGAATGCTGACACGGTTACACCTGACGAACTGACCTTAATTGACAATCTGGCGCTAATCACAGGGAATGTAGGACGAGATGGTGCCGGGATAATAGCCCTGCGTGCTTCAGGCAATGCTCAAGGACTCATTGATATGGGGGTGAGCCCTGACTACCTTCCCGGCCAGCAGCCGGTCACCGACAGAGCTATTAGGCGGAAGTTTGAAGCCGCTTGGCACAGGACCCTGCCCGTTGAGAAAGGGAAGGATGCTATCGGAATTATTAATGGGGTTGACAAGGGCGATATTCAGGGGATTCTCGCTGTGGGTATTGACGCTATAGGCGAGATGGGAAATGCTATCTTTGAAGTCCCAATCTTCTCGGTGCTGGTGCATACTGTGTTTCCTGAAATGCCACCTTACCCCGATGTAGTTCTTCCTGGAGCTACCTTTGCTGAAAGCGAGGGCACCTTTACCAACTGTGAGCGGCGCATCCAGCGCCTGCATCGTGCTATCCCTCCATTCAGTGGTAAGGAGAACTGGGAGGTCATTTCGCTTTTAGCCAGTGCTATAGGTTATCCCATGGACTACCCCTCGGTTTCGAGCATCTCGGCTGAAATAGCTGACCTTGCCCCTATCTTCAAAGCTGGTATATATGGCAAGCAATGGCCTTTCTTGGACAATGGCAGGTTTGGGTCCAGGAATGGACTAGCCCGGCTTTGCCTCGCTGAGTCTGAGAATCCTGAAGTAATAGAAGCTCTGGGCGGTTTGTTGTGAGGTAAAAAATAGGGTCGAGGGTGAGTTTCTCAGCCCTGTTTCTTCTAAGCGAATGGGAAAAGTCACAGTTTGCTCGAATGTTTGATGAGGTAACAATTCATCGTTTTGTTCAATTCCTCGGATTGGCTACTGATGAGCAGCCAAGATGCATTCGATATACCAAGTAACCCTGGTAGACTATATCTATAGTCTGTTAGTTCTACTTGATCACGATAGTAGCTACACGTGCATCTATGCGGCTATTACGATGGGTTAACAAAATGACGAAATATTACCACCGCCAACTAACAGCACTCTGCGTTACCATGCTATAATAATCCCTGAGAGATGGCGTAGCTCAGCCAGTGGATTTGGAAAGGATAGATGACAAGTTTACTCTGGCTGGGGAAAGCTTGAGGCTGGACTGGCAATGACCAAGGAAGACAGTGGTTATCTCAAAATGACATCCCGGAGCGTTAAATATGACTACGATCCGTAAAAAATGGAGAAATGTATTGTATGCGGAAAAATGAACAGAATATTGATGGAAGGAGAACGTTGAAGGTGAATGGAGATATTGAGCACTTCATGGTAGAAGGTGAAGTCATTCAAAAGTCATTCAAACTGAGCGGTTGTACTGCGTATGCTTCAAGCAAGAGATTGATTGTGGAGAAGGGTAGTACTGTCACAGACTATGACTATGACCACATCTCAAGTATTAGCTTCAAGGAACACAGGTTTTATGTGTTTATAATCCTGGGCATTGTGTCTCTTTCGATAGGTTTCTTCCCGCTGTTCTATTGGGATTTCCTAGGGTTAATTGGACTGATGTTTATTGCAACAGGAGTCTGCATGATCGTAGGTGCAATATTCATAAAAGCGCGACATCTTGAGATGACTGTTATAGGTATAGTATCCCCCGTAAAATTCATGGGGGGGAGAGCAGAGCTGAATTCATTGCTCAAAGTAGTTAAGAAGAAAAAACAAGGAAAGGCGATGGGTAGACAGTGAACCGTGCTGGTCCCTATAGAATCTGGAAGCGGTTGCTAGGGGTATTTAACCAGAAGCTTTTCAATCCAATCCAGCCCCGGGATGCTGTGGGCTCTTCGGCTTGCAGCATCTCGAATGCTAATCAACCCTGATACTTTCATTGCCGAGATACAGAAATACTTGTGAACACACAAGGCTTATCAACTTCACCCAACAAAGGCTCGTTTTGTTACCCCATTGCACAAAAGCTTAAATTGTTACCTGGTAACAAAGCGGTCGGTGTAAAGCGTGAGCCCTTTATCATTCTCAATATAAGTAATGGTGGAGCTGGGGGGACTCGAACCCCCGACCTCCTCCGTGCAAGGGAGGCGCTCTCCCAGCTAAGCTACAGCCCCATTTACTAAAATATTATAGCAATAAAAGGGGTAGTTTAACAATAATTGCCTTCGCTTTAACTGTGGGGCAGGAAATGCCTGTGGACTAAAGGGGCTGGAGTTATCTTGGGGAAAAGCCCTCTACTACCTCTTGACAAAATTTAAGATTTGTTTTACAATATTTACTTACTTTAAAGTGATATTAAATTTACTTAATATTTACTTGCTACCTGCAAATCTGGTAACTCGTTGGAGTCTATGGGCAAGAGAGAGGCGGTTTCAAATCTGTTGAACATGACTTACGGGTTCATTGACAAAGTTTTCCGCATATTTTATTATGGTTCCGCATTGCCTTATGTCCATTTTTATATTTGATAATTCCTTTTATAACACCTCGAAATTTATCGATGAGGGAGGAGGTGACGATGAAATTTATATAGTTAGCTAAATCGTCGGAACAAAAATCTATAGATATGATACGGAGGTGATATGAAATCGCGGAAATTGTTATGGCTTGGATTGTTTGTAGCGGCAACAGTGATAGCGCTAATAGTCCAGCCAGTTACTGTTTTTGCTCAGGAAATTCTAGATCAAGAGATAATAGACAACTTAATGTGGCAAAGGACGCAGAATATCTTCTTTATGTACATGCTAGTTGCCTTTTTAATGTTGTTTGTTAAGAGGATGGAGTGGATAGTCTGCCTCGCAACTATGCTTACCCTGTGTGTTAGTTTACCGGTGTATGCTGCTCTCAAGATGCTCTTTGCCGACCAGTTTGTGGTTATGGCTCCATATATGCCGTGGACTATTGGATTCCTGGCAATGGGCATCGTTATGTCGATAACGCTGGTGATAGCCATCGGGGTGTGTTTGGGGCAGGTAAAGCATGGAGCCTATGTTATTATGGGCATAACCTTCCCCTTCGCTTTTCTAGCCATGGAGTGGTTTATGTTTGAGTACCTGGTAGGCGTGCTTGATGCCGGCGGGTCCATTGTGGTTCATGCGGCGGCATGGGCCTTTGGCTTTGGGATGATTATGACCATTCGGAGTAAGTCAGCTCTAACGGCGCCGATGGACACCACCACCCACAGTGTGAGCTTCGTCTGGCTGGCGTCTATGTTGCTGTTTATACTGTGGCCATCCTTCGTGACCGTCCTGCTGACACCGGGTCAAGTGGTTGACGTAGCCA
>JAZGHN010000049.1:0-13532 GCA_036481135.1 Dehalococcoidales bacterium
GCTTATCAGTCGCTAAAGGCTGAGTTTGAAGCCAAGATGAAGCAGGCTCTTCAGCAGCAGCAGTTGGGCACATTTGCGGGAATGAAGTTAGACGTGGAAAGACAGCCCCAGTTTCAGGAGGAATGGCACAGGGCGCAGGTTCAGCTGGACTCACAATACCTTAAGCTTTTGGACGAATATAAACAGGAGCTATCAGCTATATCTTAGGGCGAGGTCTCGGGTGAAAAGAAGGGGACTATCGACATTAAACATTGCTGTCAGTCTGGTAGTAGTTGTAGCAGCAGCTGCCCCATTGATGTCTGGCTGTGTGCCTGGGGAGATAAGAGCAGTTCCTCGAGAGGAAACGCCGCTGGTAGTGAATGAGGAACTGGCGGCTTTTATAGACGCTGTGTATAAAGAACCGTATTCCTACTTTTTTAATAACTGTGTCGATAAGTCGTTGCGGATAATGGCTGAGGCGAAGAGGTTGGGGATGAAGGCTGACTTGATTGGCTGTATAGTTATAGTGCCGTTTAAGAGGTGGCACAATTTCCCTATTGTTAGCCCTCATTTCTACACTGAGATTGAGGGGGAGAAGGTAGATGTAGCCCTTGACCCAGCACGTGAGAAAATATACTGCAAAAATAGTGAGGTAAGGATAATTATGCCGGTGAACCTTTCTGAGATAGGGCGAGCCTTTTTTCAGAGAACCGGCCTCGGAAGCTATTTATTAAGGGAAGGTTGTGGGGGAAACTGATGGATATAGATGAGGAAAGGATCAGAGAGGCAGTTAAACACACTGAGATACTAAGGCTACCTAAGCGGAGCCTAGCTACCTTTGGCACCACCAATCTATACTACTATCTGGTTACTAAACCTGCTTACACCGAGTTGGTAAAGAAGGATGTTACTGAGACTGTGGTTAGAGAGGGCAGGGTAATTGCCGAAAAGCCGAGGATTGTAACTCCCTATTATCTCTCTCGGCTTGAAGGATTTAGCTCAGAGGCTAAAAGATACTTTGAGATGCTACACAGGACTCACGGTTCTCACACCGCTGGTCTCCTTTATAGCTACAGGAATGAGCCTAAAGAGCTTACCATTGTCTCTGATGATTTGCGCTCGGTGGTGGATAAGCTAAACGCTGAGATTGATAAGCATGCTGACCCGCTAGCCTCTATTATTAAGGGTGAGGATGAACTTTGGGATGTCTCGTTGCTGACGTTTATTTATGAGATGACCAAGAGCTCTATGCGAGATAATCTATCGCAAATGGGGGCTAGAGGGCTTTTGGATATCGATGCTGGTGGTATTCCAGCTGATGCTAGGGTAAAAATTGAGGAGCTCTTCAGGCAAGTTTCCAAGGGTGAACTTGAACCACGCGAGCTAAAGGACGAGCTTGACCGCTGGGGCTTATTTGAGGAGTATCAGGACAGATTCTTTACCCTTTTCAAGAAGGGAGGACTATGAAGATTTCAGTACTTGAAGCCAGGGACCTTTCTGAGGCGTGGTTTCTCTGCCTTCGTGAGATCTTGGCTAAAGGCCGGGAGTATAAGATTGAGCGGGGGAGCTATGTCGGTGAGCGTCGGAAGGAGCTAGAATTTATCGTGCTCCGGATCAAAAAGCCGGGAATAAGACCCTTGATTCCAGATGTTCCCCAGGGTGTGCCACCGCCTACCACTATGGAGTATATAGAGACTTATCTTCCCTATCTTATGACTGCCCATAAGGCTGAGGGAGAGCAATATACCTATGGGCAATATTTGGAGACGCAGATAGCCGAAGTAATCAGGATGTATAAGGAAGACGGCTATAATACTAATCAGGCCTTTATGGCGGTGGGTGATAACAAGTCTATCTTCCTCACCGACCCTCCATGCCTGAGGGCAATAGATACCAGGGTTCTTAATAATAAACTCAATTTTGTCGTCTATTTCAGGTCGTGGGACCTGTGGGCTGGTTTTCCCTCCAACTTAGCAGCTATCCAGCTTTTGAAGGAGTATATGGGTGAGGAGATAGGGGTTGAGGATGGCGGGATTATTGCCGTGAGTAAGGGCATGCACATTTATGAGTACTGCTGGGAGCTGGCTAAGGTTGCGGCTAGGGTTGAATAATCCCTCCTGAATAGTTGTGTGATGGCTCAGGCTTTGCTAGAATTAGTAACTGGATGGGCCGCTAGCTCAACTGGCAGAGCAGCTGACTCTTAATCAGCAGGTTGGAGGTTCGAGTCCTCCGCGGCTCACCAAAAATCAAATACAGAAACACAAAATTGACCCACTAAACTCCACAGGTTTGTTAACAAGGTTATGAAATCGTACTGGCGAACTCTAATCCAGCGACCATCATGACCGACCCTGTAATGGCCGATGTCACTTATATTGAGCCGCTCAATCTCGAGGCAATGAATCTTTATTATCGAGGTTTCTGGCGGCGGAGAAAATTCCGATATAATTAAAGCCCGCCACCTAGCGGAAGCCATCCAGTATAGACCAAGACGGATGGTGTAACTTCCATTATCGCTGGTGAAGATAGAAGTGTAGTGGATAGGCTCGATACTTCAGCTTGGGCAGCTTTTCAACCGTAATAAAGCCCGGTTCAGCATTGATAACGTCCGGGATGCGATTTACCATCTGGGTGCAGGTGGCCAGTCTAATAGGAACTTTGTCACTCACCAGATGAAGTTCTGGAACTCCTTTGACATACCCTTCAGCTACATCCGACTCACCTGGCCGGTAAACCTTACCCATATATTCACCCCGGAACTTGATGCCTTGCTCTGTCTCAATCTCCATAACCTCCACCATGCCGGTAACCTCCCCCCGCTTTACAAGCTTCCCCAGCCTCTTAGCTTCTATGTCCACATCATCTATTACCGGCTCGAAGGTTTGCCATATATTCTTTACACTTAAGCCTAAATCCGCAATCTGACATTCCAAAATGGCTCTAAGATAACCTGTCTCAGGCCGCCACTCCTTGAGCCAGGTATCGAATTCCTCCCTTGTGCTTCCTACATGCCAATACTCGGCAACCACTGGACCGTAATCGTCAGCGTTGAATTTGGTCTTCATGACAACAGACTCGACTGTGTGACTGGAGCCTGTCAGGATACTCATAAGATTGACCCATAAACTGTCATCAGAACCACTACCAGTAAGTGTAACCCCATGTTCCCGTGCCAGCTTGTCCAATTTTGCCGCTAGCTCAGGAGAGGTCGGCCAGGGATATAAAGCTTCCTCAGAAGTAGTTATTACGTTTAATCCATTTTCAATACATTTTTTCAGATGTGGATACATTCTTTCCATCTCGGTAAACAGAGCGACAACAGCAATATCAGCCTTCTGTTCGCCTAATACGGCATCGGCGTCATTATTGATTTTTACATTAAGCGGGTAACCTAACCCAACAACTTCACCGACATCTTTACCAATGTTCGAAGTGTGTCCCACAGCTCCAACAATAAGCACCCCTTTCTCCACCATGAGCTTGGTCATTATCTTGCCCATCTCCCCCACGCCATATACAATTGCTTTAATCTTTTCCATCCACTATCGCATCCTGAGTTGAAACTGAATTTTGGCCCCAAAGCCACAAGCCACCACCAGTACCAAGACAACCAGCAATTATGGTTAAAATACCTGCTGTCCTCGGCTTCCATGTTATCTCCATTAGATTCACCTCCTTAAACTGTGCCTCATAAGTAACATTAGCACGACTTTAGTTGCAGAAACTCTAAGGAGCTCGGCTGTCCTTGTCAAGGCCTCTGATAGACCCAACCCATCTCATCTTTAGTATTCCTATGTTCAAGAGGGTAAATTTTCTTCCACCAGAGTGTCTACACTTAATAACCAAGATCCTTAGCTAGTCCACTGACGACTTTGTCCATTCTATCTATTATCTCATCGGCATCATCTTTAGTGAGGCATAATGGTGGCGTTAGAACAAGGGTTGCCTCAAAATCCCGTGCTAACATTCCATTCTCTTCTAGTTTTTGGTAAGCCCTATCAAAAATATGAACTTCTGGAGGGAATGCCGCCTTAGTCTTCTTGTCGGCCACCATCTCTACACCAAGCAATAAACCAATTCCTCTAATGTCGCCAACTATTGGGTACCGGTAAAGGCGGTCTTTAAACCCCTCGAGAATATACTTACCCATCTTGGCCGAGTTCTCAACCAATTTCTCACGTTCGATGATAGCAAGATTAGCCAGAGCTCCCGCCGCGGAGTCGGGATTTCCGCCCCAGGTAGGAAAATGCACGAGGCCTATATCGGTGCCACTCTCAACTTTGGCAGCTATTTCAGGGGTTGTTATTGCTCCGCCACAAGGTATATAACCGCTAGTAATTCCCTTGGCAAAAGCTATTACGTCGGGAAGGTAGTCCCAATGCTCACAGCAAAACCACTTACCAGTACGACCAAAACCAGTAATTACCTCATCATTGATAAGGAACACACCATGCCGGTTACAAATGTCACGTACCATAGGCCAGTACTCGGGTGGCGGCACTATACAACCGTTGGAATGGGATACCGTATCTCCAACCACCGCCGAGACAGCCTGTTCTCCTTCGTTCACTATAACACGCTCTATCTCCTTAGCACACTGAATACCGCAATCAGGGTACGTCAAACCGAAATCGCAACGGTAACAATACGGGGGGAAGACACGAATGGTCTGCGGCATCAAAGGCTCGAAGTAGGAAAGCATGTCCCTGTAAACCCCCATGATGCTCATACATGCCCAGGTTACTCCATGATATGATCCCCTTCTGGTTATGATCTTATGTCGCCTAGGTTCACCATTAAGCACGTGGTATTGTTTTGCTATCTTCATCCCTGTTTCCACTGCCTCAGAGCCTGAATTAGCGAATGCCACCTTTGTGAAATTACCAGGTGTAACCTCGGCTAGTTTCTCAGCCAGTCTTATAGCAGGGATATTAGCAAACTCTGGAGCGATAATGGCCAACTCGGAACCTTGTTTTTTTATGGCATCCAGGATCTCTGTCCTCCCATGACCCACAAGGCCAAACTGCCATCCAGCAGCACCATCAATATAGGTTTTACCTTCTATGTCTGTAACACGAATTCCCTCCCCCTTTACCAAAATTCTGAGATTCCCTGGTCTCTTGTACCAGGAGAGCGATCTATACGGCATAAAAATATGCTTAAAAACACTATCACGCATTTTTTCATAGGTAGGCTTCTGCATCTTTCATCCTCCTTTTTTATTTTGGACTTCACCTTCGGGACTCGTCTATATCTACAGAATCAAGACTGCATTGCCGATGATAACGGCATTAGGGACAGTTCTCAATAATTTTGCGACAGATGTCAATAAACTCAGCTTCTCTCTTGCGGCACACACCTTCTGAATGGGGCTTTCCTGTCATCTTTGAAAGATGTCTGGCTTTGCTGTGCCGGCAATACTCCGGTCAATACTATTTACAATGCGGGGTAACCTTTCCGTGGGAACTCCTATGACCATTTCCTCGGGTTTGTATTTCCCAAATTGTCGGGAGGTCATATCTATAAAGCTTACCCCTATTTTTCCAGTGGTGATTGGTGTGGCGATGACTCCCGAGCAGAGAGGCTCCCCATGTACCGTGTCAATCTCACCGGTCTCGAAGGCATCAAGAAAGATGATGCGGCTGACCTGTAACGGAGTTCCCACAAACAGGATGACATCCGGATTGAAACCGACCTTCTCCAGCGGGGAGAGGGCTAAGTATTCCCCCAGTTTAGGTGTTCGCTTCTTTGCCAAGTCGAGCATTTTGTGAGCAGCAGCCCTCGACCCGGCAAGCTTTTCCCCTCGTACCAGGAAATCCTCCAGGTCCTGAACTGGTGGCTCAGCTATCCCGAGGTGAGCTCTGCCACTGCAGAAGATGCTATCCCCTGGGCAGTAAAAGGCGCTCCCTCTCCTTGCGCTTTGGAGCATTATGCATACCGTCGCCTTACGTCGCCACTCCTTCAGCCCATCCGGTGGTTGTGGTAGAATGGCTGCCGCCACCGGGCTTCCCTCAAGCCCCAGCGTTTCCTGTAATTTGGCAGAATGGCGCGCCTTTTCTGTCAATTCCTCTACCTGCTCAGGCATCTTCTGGCTTCTCAGCTCCTCAAGTAGGTAATTGTAAAGGTAATTGTAGACAATATCAAATGTATTCTTAATTCCATCAGCTGCTTAAGTGGGGTGAACCATCGGTAAAGACCGGCCATTTGACAGCGGGTGTATTGGCACTGCTATAATTTCGGCTAGGAAAAAAGAGAAAATAAGGGCTGGGAAAGGACAATGGCTGGGAAATCAAAACCAAAGAAGTCTGAGAAGGCTAAAATTCACATAGCTGGTATGACCTGTACTACCTGTGCCGCTACTATTGAGAAGGGGCTGTCTGAGACCCCCGGGGTGGAGCAGGCCAACGTTAGCTTTGCTTCAGAGAAGGCTTCTATAGAGTATGACCCTGCCAAGGTAGACTTGGCCAAACTTAAGAATACCATCTCTCAGCTGGGCTACTCTGTAGCCGCCAGGAAATCCATTTTCCCCGTAGGTGGCATGACCTGTGCCTCCTGTGTTGCCCGGGTAGAGCAGGCTCTGTCAAGTGTGTCTGGGGTAATTTCAGCTAGCGTCAACCTGAGTTCGGAGAAAGCCACTGTAGAGTATATTGAGGGAACAAGGATAGCCGACCTCAAGCGAGCGGTGAAAGACGCTGGCTATGAACTGGGCTCGGAAGCCGAGGCCGTTGAAGACATCACCGTTGCTACCCAGCGAGAAATTAGGGCAACGAGGAACAGGTTTATCCTGGCAGTTACCCTTGGCTTCATGATTCTGGCCTTAGGCTTTGGGGCTTCTTTCGCTGGGAAGCTGTATCTTCTCTGGGCTCTGGCGACGCCGGTGCAGTTCTGGGCTGGCCGGCAATTCTACAGAGGTGCCTGGGGGGCATTAAGGCACAGAACCGCCGATATGAATACCCTGATTGCTGTAGGCACCTCAGCGGCCTACTTTTACAGCGTGGTGGCGGTTCTCTTCCCTGGTCTTTTTGTTGCCCCTGGACTGGAGCCCCATGTCTATTTTGATACCGCAGCCATAATTATCGGCTTAATTCTCCTCGGTCGCTTTCTGGAGGCTAGAGCCAAAGGTGGAACCTCCGAGGCAATAAAGAAACTAATAGGCATGCAACCAAAGACGGCTCGGGTTATCCGTGACGGCAGTGAGGTAGAAATACCAGTGGATGATGTTGAGGTAGGCGACCTTATTCTGATACGGCCTGGTGAGCGGGTGCCGGTGGACGGCATTATTCGCCGGGGGTATTCCAGTATCGACGAGTCCATGATTACCGGAGAGAGTATTCCAGTGGAGAAAAAAGAAGGCGATGAGGTTATCGGTGCTACTATTAACAAGACAGGTAGCTTTCAATTTGAGGCAACCAAGGTAGGTAAGAATACCACCCTGGCTCAGATTATCCGACTGGTAGAGGAAGCCCAGGGAAGCAAGGCTCCTATTCAGCGCCTGGCTGATGTCATTGCCAGCTACTTCGTACCTATAGTGATTGGCATTGCCACCGCTACCTTCATAATCTGGTACCTGGTGGGACCAGCCCCCGCTCTCACCTTTGCCCTGCTTAACTTTGTCGCCGTGCTCATCATCGCCTGTCCTTGTGCCCTGGGACTGGCGACGCCAACGGCTATTATGGTGGGTACTGGTAAAGGGGCTGAGCACGGCATTCTTATCCGCAGTGCCGAGTCACTGGAGAGGTCTCACAAGATAAGAAGCGTGCTGCTGGATAAGACCGGCACTCTAACCCGAGGTGAGCCCAGGGTAACCGATATAATCACCACCGCCTCTTCTTCCCGAGAGGAGGTTCTGCGGCTGGCGGCCTCAGCCGAGCGTGGTTCGGAACACCCGCTGGGTGAAGCTATAGTCAGGGCGGCTTCAGAGGAGAAATTGGAGTTATCTCCAGTCTCGGATTTCAGTGCTGTTCCCGGACACGGTATCGAAGCTTTGGTTAAAGGCAAAAAGGTTTTGCTGGGCAACCTCAAGCTGATAAAGGATAGAGGTCTTCACCTGAATGGGCTGGAGAAAGAAGCCCACCGCCTCTGGGAGAAAGGCAAAACAGTGATGTTTTTAGGCATAGACAACCAACTGATGGGAATCATCGCTGTAGCTGATACCCTTAAACCCGGCGCCAAAGAAGCGGTGGAAGCGCTACACAAAATGGGTGCCGAGGTGGTAATGCTCACCGGTGACAATCAGCGCACCGCTGAGGCTATTGCCCAGGAAGTAGGCATTGACCGTGTCTTCGCTGAGGTATTACCAGAGCATAAAGCTCAGGAGGTCAAGAAGCTTCAAGAGGGGGGAAGGATAGTGGCTATGGTAGGTGACGGGATAAATGATGCCCCGGCTCTGGCTCAGGCGGATGTGGGTATCGCCATCGGCACCGGCACTGATGTGGCTATGGAAGCGGCAGACATTACCCTGATTGGTGGTGATTTGGGGGGTATTGTCACCGCTATATCCCTGAGCAAGCGTACCATGAGGACGATTAAGCAGAACCTTTTTTGGGCCTTTGCCTACAATAGCGCCCTTATCCCGGTGGCCGCTGGAGCATTATACTTTGTCTTTGGTCAAGCCGGTGTACCCTTGGGGCTTCGCTTCATTCTAGGTGAATACGGGTTCTTGAATCCAATGTTAGCTGCAGCTGCCATGGCTGCTAGCTCCGTTACCGTGGTATCCAACTCGCTGCGGCTGAGAAGGTTTAGGCCAGCCAAATTGGCAGACTAATCCACCCGCTTCCGCATTTTCTATATTCTACCACCGGGCCTTATGATTGCGAGGCCCAGCTGGTCCTAACGGTAGGGGAGTGGCTGCTGAGATACCTCCGAAATTTTCGAAAATTTCCTAAGAAGAGGTTGACAAGGGAGATAATTTACTTTAGAATTAGGAAAACAGTTTCCTATTACCTAATAAAGCTATGGGTTTTGAAACACAAGACGTTGAGAGAAAAGTCTTTTCTATCCTGAAGATCCTGCACGACTCTCAAGAGGCACTGGGAGCTAGGATTATCGCCCGTCGACTGAAAGATGTTGGCATCGAGCTGGGGGAAAGGGCGGTGAGGTATCATCTCAAGCTGATGGATGAGCGGGGTTTGACTCAGCTTGTCGGCAGGAATGGCAGGGTGATTACAGAGTCGGGGATTGAAGAGCTAGAGAGTGCCTTGGTCAGAGATAAAGTTGGCTTCGCTATCTCAAGAATTGAGTTGCTCGCCTTCCTCACCGATTTTGATTGGCGCAGGCATACTGGTTGGGTGCCAATCAATGTCTCCCTTTTCTCCAAAGAGGAATTCGGGAAGGCGTTGCGAGTGATGAAGCCCGTTTTCTCAACCGGGCTTTGCGCTAGCGAGTTAGTGGCAGTAGCCGAAGAAGGTCAGACGCTCGGTGAGTTAATTGTTCCCCAGGGCAAGACGGCATTGGCTACAGTCTGTAGCATAGTGATGAATGGAACCCTGCTTAAGGCTGGCGTTCCTATGAACTCAAGATTCGGTGGCATACTCCAGATGCGGAGTTATAAACCCCTTCGCTTTGTGGAACTCATTCACTATGCAGGCTCGTCGTTAGACCCCTCGGAGGTATTCATTAGAGCCAAGATGACCTCTGTCACCGAGGTAGTTAAGAAGGGTGATGGGAAGGTACTGGCAAACTTTCGCGAGATACCGGCCCCCTCCCGCTCTTTGGCTGAGGAGGTAGTAGCCAGGCTCAAGGAGGCCGGACTGGGGGGTGTATTGTTAATAGGGAATATTAGTGAGCCGGTATGTGAAATCCCGGTGGAGCTTAATCGCATTGGGGTGGTTCTCCTCGGTGGGATGAATCCTGTGGCTGCTGCTGAGGAAGCCGGTATTGAAACTGAGAACCATGCCATGAGCACTATTGTGGAGTACCAAAAATTAATCAAATTCGAGGAGTTGTGAGATGAAAGAGGTAAAAGTTATACCCTGTCTGGATATCAGGGAGGGTAGGGTGGTTAAAGGGGTGAAGTTTGTCAACCTCAGGGATGCTCGTGACCCGGTGGAGGCAGCAGCTGCCTATTGCCGGGAGGGTGCTGACGAGCTTGTTTTTCTTGACATCTTCGCCACTGTAGAAAGCAGAAAGACAAGGCTGGAGTGGGTGAAGAAGGTCTGCGAGGTGGTTACTGTTCCCTTTGCTGTCGGTGGCGGCATTGGCAGCATTGATGATATGAAGGCATTAATTGACCTTGGTGTGGATAAGGTTTCTATAAATACTGCTGCTGTTGAAAACCCTGCGCTGGTAAGGGAAGCCTCGAAGGAGTTTGGTAAAGAGAGGCTGGTTGTTGCCATTGACGGCAGGAAGAACCCATCGGGCAGTGGTCTTCCCCGGCTTGAAGTAGTGGTCAAGAGTGGCAATGAGGCTACCGGCATAGATATTGTTGATTGGGCGAAGAGGGTAGAGGAGTTGGGGGCGGGGGAGATTCTGCTTACCAGCAAGGATGCTGATGGCACCAAGGAAGGCTATGATTTGGAGATGACCAAGGCGGTAGCTGAAGCCGTCGGCATTCCAGTCACTGCTTCAGGGGGTGCCGGGAAGCTGGAGCATCTCTATGAAGCTGTGGTAACAGGCAAAGCATCAGCGGTCTTAGCTGCCTCTATCTTCCATTTCGGCGAAATATCGATTCCGCAGGCTAAGCAATACCTGAAGGGGAAGGGTATTCCAGTAAGGTTATAGTCTTGGCAAAGAAGGTGTCTAGATAAAAAGGCAGTCGAATGAGCAACGATTTTGAAAGAGTGGAAGCAATAATTCGCGAATATGGTGGTAGTGGTGATAGCCTTATTTCTATACTCCATGATATCCAATCCGAATACCATTATCTGCCCGAAGATATGCTGAGGCTGGTAGCAGGGCAATTGGAACTTCCACTGATACAGGTCTATGGTGTGGCTACCTTTTTCAGGGCGTTCGCTCTCAAGCCGCGTGGCAAGCATATAGTTAGCGTTTGCCTCGGCACTGCCTGCCATGTGCGGGGTGCCCCAGCTGTGCTTGATGAGGCGAAAAGACAGCTAGGCATTGAACCGGGCGATACCACTGAAGATATGCTGTTTACCCTGGAAACGGTAAATTGTCTGGGGGCATGTGCCCTGGGTCCTATCGTGGTGGTGGACGGTAAATATCATGGGCAAGTGAGAGCGGTAAAGGTTAAAACAATCCTTAGTAGATACAAGAAAGCACCGAGAGCAAAGAGACATGAAGAGACTGAGGTCAGCAGCTGAACTGGCTGAATTACAGGCTCGGATTCTGAGCCAGCGCGACCCAAGCCGTACTTGTTTGGTTACTAGTGTCGGAACGTGTGGGCTGGCGCGTGGAGCTGATAGCGTGGCACGGGCTATTTCTAGGACACTGAGTGACCTCGGCCTCAAGGATTCTGTTGATATCAGAACCACAGGGTGTCAAGGCTTCTGTGAAATAGAACCCGTGGTTGTCATATACCCACAAAGAATTCTCTATCAACAGGTTACCCCTGCTGATATTCCAGAGATAATCTCTGAGTCCGTAATCAAGAACAAAATCATTGAAAGGCTTCTCTACTCAGACCCTTCTACAGGGCAAAAGGTTATCCATGAGCAGGATGTACCCTTTTACAGTAAACAGAATAGGCTGTTGCTCGATAGCAATAGACTCATAGACCCACATAACATCGAAGACTACCTTGCTCTTGGCGGTTACAGTGCCTTGGCTAAAGCACTTTTTGAAATGACGCCGGAGCAGGTGCTGGAGGAAGTCAAAAAAGCCAAACTGAGAGGCAGGGGGGGAGGTGGTTTCCCCACTGGCATGAAGTGGGAGTCCTGTCGGAATGCTCCCTCCTTAGATGGTATTCGCTATGTCATATGTAACGCCGATGAGGGTGACCCTGGCGCTTATATGGACCGGAGCCTTCTTGAGGGCAACCCTCATAGTGTCATAGAAGGGATGCTCATCGGGGCCTGCGTAATAGGCTCACACCATGGCTATGTCTATGTTCGGCACGAATATCCGCTGGCCTTAAAGAACCTGATTATAGCCCTAGCGCAGGCGAGGAAATACGGTCTTCTCGGTGAGAATGTCCTTGGTTCTGGTTTCGACTTTGATATCAAGATTTCAGTGGGTGGGGGTGCCTTCATCTGTGGGGAATCAACGGCGCTTACGGCATCCTTAGAAGGCAGGATGGGCGAACCGCGTCCCAAGCATATCCACACCGTCATAAGTGGACTTAATGGCCGACCTACTACCCTTAATAACGTAGAAACCTGGGCTAATGTGCCACTCATAATTGACCGTGGGGCGGAGTGGTACTGGCAAATCGGCACCAAGGAAAGCAAGGGCACCAAGATATTCTCCCTGGTGGGCAAGATAAACAACACAGGGCTGGTTGAGGTGCCGATGGGTATCACCCTCAGAGAGGTCATCTACGACATCGGTGGTGGAATTCCCGGCGGCAGGAAATTTAAGGCTGTGCAGACTGGTGGCCCATCGGGTGGCTGCCTCCCGGAGAGCCTGATAGACCTGCCTGTTGACTTTGATAGGCTTATTCAGGCAGGGTCAATGATGGGCTCAGGCGGGATGATTGTGATGGATGAAGATACCTGTATGGTTGACATAGCAAAATACTTCGTCAGGTTCCTCACTGAGGAATCTTGTGGCAAATGCGTTCCCTGTCGTGAGGGGCTGGACAGGATGCTTGATATTCTCACCGATATAACGGAGGGTCGAGGTAAAGAAGGTTATACTGAACTCCTTGAGGGGCTGGGGGGCGTGATAAAGGAGACTTCTCTCTGTGCTCTCGGCAACACTGCCCCCAATCCTGTTCTGTCAACCATCAGGTACTTTCTTGATGAATATAAGGCGCATATTGAAGAGAAGCGCTGTCCTGCAGGTGTTTGCCCGGCACTTATTACCTTCACCATCGATGAGGAGAAGTGTAATGGCTGTCAGGTATGCGCCAGAGTCTGTCCGCAAGAGGCAATATCAGGGGAGAAGAAAAAGCTGCATACCATTGACCAGGAAAAGTGTATTAAGTGCGGGCTTTGTCGTGACAGTTGCAAGTTCGAAGCCATCACAGTCTCATGAAGAGGAGAGAAGCATGGTGGAATTGACTATTGACGGAATCAAAACAAGAGCGCCGGAGGGGACATTAGTTCTTGAAGCGGCGAGAGAAATGGGTATTGTCATTCCCACCCTCTGCTATCATCCTGGGTTGAGTGCCTATGGTGCCTGCCGCATCTGCATAGTTGAGGTGGTTAATGGCAAGCGGTCGTCACTTGAGGCATCCTGCACTCTGCCCGTAGCAGAGGGGCAGGTGATTGTTACCAATTCTGAGAGGGTAAAAGAAGCGCGGAAGGTGATTGTGGAACTATTACTCGCTTCCTGTCCCAATTCAAAAACGCTGCAGGATATGGCAGCAAACATGGGTATTAACAGGGTTCGTTTCAAGATAAAGGACAGAGACTGTATCCTCTGCGGGCTCTGTGTGCGCTACTGTAGGGAGCAGATGCAATCTGGCGGCATCGGGTTCATTGGCCGTGGCA
>JAZGHN010000050.1:0-2812 GCA_036481135.1 Dehalococcoidales bacterium
TTTGAATGTGCCTAGGGGGGTTATCCACATTGCGTCCTCTGTACATAAGGATAGTGCTTTGTCTATGTCCTTATCCGAGAGTGCTTTAATGTAATCACGCATTATACCCTCAATCTTTGCCTCAGCCATGATATTCACCTCCCGTAATCTCAGTTGCTTATTTTAGCGCTCCCCCGGCACTTATGTGGAAATACTAGCCTTCCCTTTAGGCGTTGTCAATGCCCCCGGCTTCCGTTAGTCCGATATGCGTGAAGAAGTTGTCAGCATAGCGACTGGACGAAGTGGTCTATCTCTTGGCTATATAAAGCTAGTGCGTATTTATTATAACACCTAAGCATATGTACGAATTACCTATGGTTAGTGGTACTTACATCCTATTGAAGTATGCCATTTGGTGAATAATAATTAAGGTAGGTATGAATAACTTGAATAAGGGGTGAGGAGTCAAGAAATGAAAAGGGTGTGTTATTTTTGTGACAAGGATATGGGCGAGAGATACGGTAATGGTAACGGCGGGGTTTTCCATAGTGTGTGTGATGAGTGCTCAAGTAGGTTAAGATTGGAAGAGAAGTTACCGGACTTATTGTTAGCTATTGTTGACCTGAGAAAGCAAAATGGCATTATGGAACGCTATCAAACATTAGATACTCCTGTCGCTGTTTGCCAATAAAAACCTCGTTCAGCTTTGATTCCCCACGCATTGTGCCAACCGGTAGGTTGGCACTAACGTTTATTCATACTTAAAGAATTATTTCCTAGCAATCTTTGAAGCGTAAGGCCATCTCCACCATTCCTTCACCTACACCTCAACACGTTACCAGACAATCTCTTAAACATGCACTGTACATCAGAAACGGTTAGAGGCCTGCCTTTTATTGTGTCGAAGATGTCAAGAGGAGATGCTCACACTTGGCTAACAACGAATGCGGACAAGTTCCAGAAAATGATGACTGTGTATGATAGCACAAAGAGCAAAGTGGCCCTGAATGCTAGCTTGGAATGTCGCTGATGTATACACAACAAAAGAAATGCTGCCAGGAATGCTCCTGTGACCTTTATGAACAGGAATACTTCCTTGCCTGCCCACATTGTTAGTAGGGGATTCACTTCCGTGGCTAATCGATTTACCACAAGAAAGTTAGTTATCAGCCCATCCGAGATTATGAGGGTAGCTAGCGCCCCTAAGAGGAGCCTCATTTGATAGCTCCCCGCAAAATGTTCCTTCAAAGTCGTGACTTGGTTCACCTGTTTAACCTACACCAAAAATAGAGCTCTTAAAACTGTGTTAATTATACAGCATACAGTGAAACTCAAGCAATACCCGGATGGCGTATTTTCCCATGGTCTATTTCTTAAAAACATCATCCGTATCTCTTGGCCGTTCTACAGCAACGTTTTCTATCATAAATCCACTGGCTGAGTATCCGTGGTGACAGGCTGGATTTCCTTTCCTGTATCACATATCTCGAGAAAACCGCAAATGAGTGTGTGGTATCAGCCAATATTGATTGATCCTAGCCCGCAGGACTAAAATCCTGGGTATCCTCGTACTAAATAGCTATTGAAAGCAGTACCCTGCCTCAGCATATTATAAGTACATGTTTTTCAGCTTATAAATTGTGGTAGCTATGGAAGTTGGAACATAAATATTAAATAGAAAGAGGGGATACAATAATGCCATTTTGGGTTGGTATCGGAATTGCAATTGGTCTTATAGTATTCTTAGTGCTGCGCAGAAGGGGGACCTAACCTGTTCCCTATAAGATACAACCAATAGGCGAGAAAATTGACGCCTTCGATCTCAGATAGGCTAAAAACTCGGAAACGCTCTTCTTTACTTACTGGAGCAGGCTGATGATGGCGGTGTGGACTCTTCCGTTGGAGAAGACAAGGTCGCTTGTTTCCGGCTGCCACGGCTTGCCGTTGAAGTCGGTTACCTTTCCTCCTGCCTCCTGAACCAGCAGGACTCCGGGGGCAACATCCCATGGCTCAATCTTGGTGGTGAAGTAAGCCTCCCCTTTGGCTGCTGCCACCCAGGCTGTTTCCAGTCCCGCTGAGCCAAGCTTGCGTAGGTCGGTGACCTCTGGGTAGACTCTGTTGAAGAGGGCGCCGGTTCTCGTTCTATCCCTTTCTCCGCCCTCGCAGTAAAACAGATAGCTTTGCCCAAGGCGAGAGGTTTCTGAGACGTGAATTCTTCTCTGGTTGAGGTAGGCTCCGTTCCCTTTTTCCGCTAGATATAGTTCATTGATTGCCGGGGCATAGATTGCGCCTAAAGCAAGCTCTCCCTTGTGCATCACTGCCAGGCAGACTGAGAACAGGTGATTGGAATCAGCAAAGTTGCCGGTGCCATCGAGGGAATCTACAATCCATAGCCAGTCAGGGTTGCCTTCAAGGAGTCCACTTTCCTCCGTTAGTAAGCTGTGGTCGGGATACTGCCTCCTAATCTCCTGGATAATCAGCTCATCGACCATCTTGTCATATCTGGTCACTGCCTCCTTTGCCGAAGAGCGCAGTTTGAGCAATTGCTGGTCTTCCTGAAAGTGGGAGAGTAGTACATCACCTGCCTGCTTGGCTAAGCTTTCTATAAAATCTATCATGTCCTGGACTTACATGAGTTCTTTTTCGCTGGCTTCTATCGCCCGCTGCAATTCAGCACTGAGTAGTGATGGTAGTCCCTCAATATCTACCCTGAGGAAGCCCCGGACTATAGTAGCTGTAGCCTCAGCTCGGGTTAGTCCTCGAGCCATCAGGTACTCCACTTCTTCCTCAGCAATCTTGCCCACCGCAGCTTCATGGGACAGGTCAATGCCAT
>JAZGHN010000051.1:0-2962 GCA_036481135.1 Dehalococcoidales bacterium
GGTAATGGAACGCAGGCAACTTTTTACGATAATCCCCAGGTGCTCTACATATCGACTCATCAGTATCCCTTCTACCCGGGGACAGGCAGCATTGATGAAACTGGCATTGGTGAGGGCAAGGCGACCACGGTTAATATAACACTGCCTGCTGGCTGTGGCGATGCCGAGTATTTAGAGGTCTTTGACCAGATTATCACCCCGGCAGCTAAACGGTTTAAACCCCAGCTTATCCTGGTCTCTGCTGGCTACGACCCTCACTGGGCTGACGGAATAGCCATGATGCAGGTAAGCACCACCGGCTTTGCCCAAATAGTAAAAATTATTAAAGCGTTAGCTGATGAACTATGTAGTGGTCGTCTTGCCTTCAGTCTGGAGGGTGGCTACAATCCTACCGCTTTAGCTAGCTCGGTAAAAGCCACTTTTGATGTGCTTCTGGATAACACCAATATTGAAGACCCACTGGGTCAATCACCGCACCGGTTTGAAGTAATCAGCATTGCCCCTCTGATTAAATCAATAAAGCAAATCCACACCCTAGCCTAAGGTCTTTTCTTGCATAGGCGAGGCGGAGTAGGGCACTGGTCACACTCCTCGCTACATGGTTCAACATGAATGAGCACAGTGGTATGAGGCAGTCTCGTTTTCATATCCTGCTCCAGCTCGTCGCAAAGCCGGTGTGCTTCTTCCACACTAGCATTCTTAGGCATTACCAGGTGCAGGTCAATATACCTCTGGTTTCCTGCTTTACGAGTACATAGTTCATGAAAACCGACTACCTCACCAGCACACTCCATAATAGATGACCTTATGATATTCTCTTCAGCTTCAGACAATTTTACGTCAATCAGCCCGCCAAATGACTTTCTCAATACATCATAAGCCACCTTCAGGATAAATAAAGCTACTAACAGAGCAATGATAGGGTCAAAAATCTGGAGCCCGGTAAAGCGTATCACCAGCAGCCCAACCAGCACCGCAGCTGCAGAGTAGACATCAACAGCAATGTTGCGAGCACTGGCCTCTAAGGCTATTGAATCTGTTGCCTGTGATACCCGGCGCAGGTGGCGTGAAAGGAATATGCTGGCTACTATGGAAACCAGCATTACCCCTATTCCAACTTCAGTCAGTTCTATGGTCGTTCCCACTATTATTCTGAGTACTGCTGAATAGATTATTAAGCCACCAGCAGCAAAAATCAGCAGCGCCTGCACTACCGCCGCCATATCCTCCACTTTGCCATGTCCATAAGGGTGCTTCTCATCAGCAGGCCTGGCAGCTATACCAACAGCAAAGAAGATAATGGCTACGGCAAACAAGTCAAGGAAGCTGTCTACCGCCTGAGCAGTAATGCTGATGCTCCCGGTTATGACTGCTACCCCTACCTTGAGCCCAATTAGCCCAGTCACAACTATCAAAGAAAGCTTCGCCGCCCCACTTCTGGTGGAAAACATCGCTTATACCCCCACCTTCTCTTTAACTATAGTAAAGGGTAGCCACCGAACAAACCTACCCCACTCCTTCTTTTCCCACACAATCAGCAACTGAGGAGCAATACAGAGCGAGCTATAGGTTCCAGCAATGATACCAATCAGCAATACCACAGCGAAGTTCTGAATTGACGCTCCGACAAAGAACAGCAGAGCCAATACCACAAATAGTGTGGTTAGACTGGTATTCAGGGAACGGCTCAGGGTCTCAACCAAGCTCTTATTAATTACCATCTCAAAAGTGGAGCCTTCAGCTTTGGGCAGGTTCTCCCGTATTCTATCAAAAATAACCACCGTATTATTAATACTATAGCCAATAACTGCCAATATGCCGATAATAAACATCAGATTGACTTCCCAGCCCAGCATGCCACCCATGATAGAAAAAATGCCTAATACCACCAGCACATCGTGTCCCAGGGCAACTACGGCACAAGTGCCATAGCGGAGAGGCTTCGGCATTCGGCGAAATGCCCAGGTGATATAAAGAAGCATGCCAACCACAGCTGCGGCTACGGCAATAGCGGCAATAGTTCTCGTCTCTCCTGCCACCATAGGATCCACCCCGCGGAAGCCTTCTTCCTCGAACTCACCAAATCTAGCAGCTAAGGCCTCCTTTAGGTCTACCTTCTCCTCCCCAATTAATACGCGGGTGCGGATAAGGAAACCTCCCTCTCCAGTTAATATGCGTTGCACAATAGCATTGGTATAGCCCAAGCTATTCAGTTCCCGTGTTAGTTCACTCTGGCTTACTTCCTGCTCGAAGATTGCTGTCATCATAGAGCCGGGACTAAATTCAATGCTATATCTAATCCCAAAGGTCGCCAGAGAAATAATGCCAATAAGAATTACTACCCCTGAGATAAGAAAAAATCGAAACCTTTTACCGACAATATCAAACATCATTTCTTCCCTGAATATACACTGAATAGTGAAGTCTTCCCTGCCAGAGGAGTACCTATGAATAGACGCAATAATGTCCGGGTAACCATGATAGCAGTAAACATACTTACTGCCACGCCGATAAACAGGGCTAAGGCAAAGCCCATTACCGGGGCACCGGCGATAATCCTGCCACCTACCCAATAGAGGATACCACAGACAATAAAGGTGGTTACATTGCTGTCCCTGATAGCTGTCCAGGCACGATTAAAGCCAGTCTCAATAGCTGCTCCCAATGTTCTGCCTGTCCTGAACTCCTCCTTCAGCCGCTCAAAAATAAGGATATTGGCATCTACTGCCATACCAATGGATAGGACAAAGCCGCAAATACCAGCCAAGGTAAGGGTAACACCACCCCCTGGCCATAGCTTAAATACCGCCAATACTAGAACACCGTAAAAGATTAGAGCCAGGCTGGCTAAAAGTCCGGGTAGGCGATAGTAGGTAATCATAAATAACATAACTAAAATTATGCCAATTACCCCCGCCTTAATCCCCATATCAACAGAAAGAGCACCACGTGTGGCCGAGAC
>JAZGHN010000052.1:0-4703 GCA_036481135.1 Dehalococcoidales bacterium
CTAAAGGAAGGAATAAAGGCTAAGCCCTGCCTCATCAAACCTAATGTCCACGAGGCGGAAGAGCTACTTGAGACAGAACTCCCTACTGAAGAGGCAATTATCAAGGCAACCCTTAACCTGGTTGAGATGGATATTGAAATAGCAGTTATCTCCAGGGGGAAAGAGGGTATTATCGCTGCCACCAAGGCGAATATTTTAAAGGCAGTCCCACCCCAGGTAAAGGTGCAAAGTTCTGTGGGAGCCGGCGATTGCACTATAGCTGGGCTTGCCTTAAAGCTAGCTAAAAAAGAGCCGCTGACAGAAGCTTGCCGATTGGCAGTAGCTATGGGTACCGCCGCTGTATTAACCCCAGGCACTGAACTATGCCATCAGGCAGATGTGGAAAGGTTGCTACCCCAAATCAAGGTCTGGGAGATGGCAACTAAGGAACGGGCTAAAACATTCTTCAGCGTCAACAAATAGTGGTCATAACCAGTAATTTAGAATAAGGTTTAACATCCCCCCTGTTAGCAGAGCTACGATAATCATTAGTGCTGCCGCTTTGAGCATATCTACAATGCCAAGCTCCCTAACCAGCACGACAAAGGTAGCAATACAGGGGAAAAACATGGCTAAAACCACACTGCCTACCACCAGTTGCTCAGCGGTTAAGGCTAACGGAGCCAGCATACCTAAGGCTACATCCTTGCGCATAAAGCCAATAACTAAAGCGGTTACCGCCTCTTCAGGTAGTCCCAGAAGACCGGTTACTACCGGCGCCGTAAAACTAGCAATAACATCAAATATGCCTAAGACATAAAGTATATTTATTACCAGAACTGCACCTAGAATTATCGGAATAGCCTCCACCAAGAAGCCGTAAGTTCTCATCCACAGTTTTTGTAACACAGTGCGCCACAGTGGCAGGCGATATGGCGGTATCTCTACCAGCAGCTCGGGGCTGAATCCCTTAACCAACCGGTTAAGTATAATCCCCAAAGCAGCCCACACCAGGAATAGTGTGCCATAGATAATAGCTACATACTGCACTCCATGCTGACCAACTAATCCAAAAATCATCGCCTGCAAGGCGGCACAGGGTATGGCAATAGATATCAGTGTCGCTGCAATAAACCTCTCCCGCTTGCTCTCCAAAATACGGGTGGCTAAAATAGCGGGCACATTACAACCAAATCCCAACATAGTCGGAATGATAGCATAACCATGAAGTCCCAGCCGGTGCATGATGGTATCCATCAAAACTGCCAGCCGCGGCAGATAACCAACATCCTCAAGCAGACCCAGTACCAGGTAGAAAGAGGTGATGTAAGGCAAGACCATGGCAAAAGGGACATAGAGTCCGGTGGTCAATAGCCCAAATGACTCAATGAAGTTCACTTCACCACCTACTATCTTGCCAATCACAATATCGTGGAGAAAACCGCTATTCCCGAGGAGGTCGCTTAACCTCAGTATCACTGGTGCCCACAGATTGTTAAATAAAGGGTCAAACACATAACCAATTAGACCCTCAGCGACAAAGCGAACTACAAGAAAAGCAACCGAGAGAACCCCGATAGCAATAATTATCCCAGTTAGTGGCTTAACACTAGCATCTGCCAAGTGGTTCCGCCAGGTATGATGGCGATGGGTGATAGATTGAACCTGTTCTACGATGTCGCCTATAGCAGCCCAGCGCTCATCATGACTACGGAGAGGAACATCGGGCGAGGTAGCCTTATCCATACATTTCACTAACTCACTTATCCCCTCCCCGGTGACAGCTACAGTGGGAACCACCGGCACCCCCAGGAACTCCTCCAGCCGGCTCAAATTAATATGTATTCCTCGATGCTCAGTATCATCCCACATATTTAGAGCCACTACTAACGGGATTTCCTTCTCCAGCAACTGCAAGGTTAAGTAGAGATTCCTCTCCAGATTGGTAGCATCAACCACATTTATGACCATATCCCCGGTGGTAAGCATCTGTGAGGCTATTTCCTCGGCTTCACTGGTTGGTTCCAGAGTATAGGTGCCAGGGACATCAATAACCTCGACCGTCTCTCCCCCCAGTTTCATAAAGCCGCGAGTATAGCTCACCGTAGTCCCGGGATAATTAGAAGCAATCACATGGATACCAGTCAGGCGAGAAAAGAGGGCGCTTTTCCCCACATTGGGATTACCCATGAGCAGTATCTTCATTAATTAGCCTAGTTCAACTATTACCTTATTAGCCATGCCAAAACCGATAGCCACCTGAGTACTATCTAGCTGGACAGTCACCGGTCCTCGCATAAACATAGAGCCAATCTTGGTTATCCTCTTGCCCGGTCTAATTCCCAGAGCACTAAGGCGATTAATCAGATCATGTCCACCTTGAATTTGGGCTACTATGCCACTCTGCCCAGCTTGCATTTGGCGCAGGGTTATCTGTTTGCTATCAGACATAAATCATATCCTCTACTTTCTCTCAGCTAAGTCGTTTCCCTCAAATACAAATGCTTCTTATTAGCAATAAGCACAGCAAAAAAATTATTTCCCGCCTAGGCGACACTTGGGGCAATAGCCAGTCATACGAATCTCTGTTTCAACAACCTTAAAGTCTTTGGCTTCGGGAACATTTCTTTTTACGTAACGAGATAGTGGGTAATGAAATTCAATAATCCGGCCACAGCCGAGACATACCAAGTGGTGATGCTCCGCCAGCGGCTTCGCCTCATAGTGGTGGTGGGCTTCATCAAAATGGACTTCCTCTACCAAACCCAGTTCTTTGAACCGCCGCAGGGTGCGATAGACCGTGGATAGGCTAAGGCGGGATTGCTTGTCTCGGGCTAGGCGACAGACTTCATCAGCATCCAGATGTCCCTGCCCCTGGCGAATGATTTCCAGAATTAGAGCCCGCTGCTTGGTAGACCTCAGCCCGGGGACAGTTAATACTCTATAGCTATTGTCTAACGATTTGGTTTCGGCGTTCACTTCAATTATTGCTAATGCTTATTATTTGCAATTATTATAGCACACAAATATACTGTTGTCAACCCTTTTACTTGAGGTTCGTTTAGAAATGCTACCAGTGTTTTGTGCCTGAATTGGACGGGGAAATCGGGAGCATAGCCCCCAAATACAACCTTAAACTGGGATGGTGGGGAGAGAGAGGTTAATAAATAATCTCTTTAATCCCACAGCTCCTCAATACCCTTCTCTGCCTGTTCACTGGGGATAAAGTCCTTATACGACTCAGCAGAACCGTATTCCCGAGGCTGGAATGCCACCGGCATCGGCACAGCATGACCAAAGATAAGTGCTTGCCGTTTGGATGCCAGCTTAGCTAACACCGATTTGAGTTCACTCTTACCTGATACGCCGGCCAGCACACTATCAACATCCCGCTCGTTGTCCAGAAGAAAGGTTATCTTGGTCCCAATCTGGGACATAACCTCGTCGTCAATACCGCTGGGGCGCTGGTCAATTACCAGCAGGGTAACATTATATTTGCGCATCTCACGGGCGATGGTGCCAAATATGGTCTGGTTGGCTAATTCAGGGTTGAGGAATTTATGTGCCTCCTCAATGGTTATTACCAGAGGTCGGGGTTTAGCGCTATCCTCACCCATTGCCTTCTCCATCCTTTCTTGATACTGGGCATAGATACGGCGAGTGAGCATATTAGCTACCAAAATATAAGATGTAATATCCCTGTATCTGCCAAATTCCAGAACCACATTTATCCCCCGGTCAAGATAGTCCAGAATGCTTTTTACCGCATTAGTCGGAGCATGGGGCTCTATAAAGGGAAGCCGCCTGATGGTTGCCAAGCCCCTCTGTAAGTTCTGAAGAGTGCTCTCATGTATGTTCAAACCCTCGGGCAATTCCTCGGTATCTTTCAGGCCTAGGGTGCTCTGTAGCCAGTTCTTACCAAATTTTCCTGATAGCTGGTACACAGCTTCAACGGCAAGCTCGGTAAGATTCAAGGTCTGACGCAATAGCCCTATGTCTCCAGGCTCAATCTCATCATAGCCTATCCTGACCACAAAGTCGGTACTCACCCCCCGACGTCGCGAATTCTCCTCGTCAAGGGTAAACACAGCTACCTTTGACGGGAAAAGCTGTTTTAGCGCCTTAACTGGCGGACCTCCCTCTCTAGTCCCCATCCAACCATACTCGTTATGCATATCAAAGATTAGGTTTGCCGCTTTGCTCTTCTGCAGCATGCCAATGAGAAGCAACCTGGTAAAGAAGGTCTTCCCCGTACCACTCTTGCCAAAGACGCCGTTAGACCGCTTAACAAACTCCTCCAGATTAAGACAAAGCTTGGTCTCCATATCCAGGGGGTTGCCAATGTGAAATCTTTGTTCATCCTCTTTGCCAAAGACCAACTCTATATCCCGGTCTGAAGCCAGATTTACCGGCGAGAAGTGACTGGGAACGGTCTTAACCGGCTGGGGTTCCTCAAGTAAGCTGGCGACATCACCACCAATAATGCACATTGGCGAAACATGAATTGTTCCATAGATGCTGGTGCCAGTTAATACCTCAGCCATAAACGGATCAGAGACATCGGGTGGGGTAAGGGTAAGCTCCTTATCAGTTACGCCCAAGCTGACATCGGTTATCATACCAAGGAAACGCTGCTTCTTCCCGTCAATAGTTACATAGCGCCCCACCGCCATATCCTCAACTGAAGCCGAGCTATCCAGCTTGACCTCTACCCCCTTATTTAA
>JAZGHN010000053.1:0-6382 GCA_036481135.1 Dehalococcoidales bacterium
TGAGGCATTAGCTGGTCTGGGTTTGGGTCTGGAGGACAGGTTGAATACCCCAGTGGGCACTCTTTCCGGGGGGCAAAGGCAGGCTTTAGCCTTGGTCATGGCTACTGTAAGCAGGCCAGCCATCCTCCTCCTCGATGAGCATATCGCTACCCTGGACCCCAAGACAGCCCAAACGGTGCTTGGGTTAAGTGATGCCATTATCGAGCGGGAGAATGTGACCGCTATCATGGTTACCCATAATATGGAGCTTGCCTTACGTTATGGTAATAGGCTGATTATGATGCATAAGGGCAGGATTGTGGTGGATATGGGTGAAGCAGACAAGAAGACGCTTACTGTCAGTGATCTGGTCAATGCCTTTGAAAAGGCCGCTGGCGAGCAGTTCAAGGATGATTCTATTCTGCTCAGCGGTAGCGAATGAGGTTTGGGGGGAGGGCTTATGAGGAGGAAGGACTACTACGAAATCCTTGGTGTTAGCCGGGATGCCGACGAAAAGGCCATCAAGAGGGCGTACCGTAGGCTAGCAATGAAATATCATCCTGACCGTAATCAGGGGAAGGAAAAGGAAGCCAACGACAAATTTAAGGAGATAAATGAGGCTTATGCCGTTCTTGGTGACCCGGAGAAGAGAAGGGAATATGACCAGTTTGGCACTGTAGGCGATGTTGGTGATATCTTTTCTAGTCCTTATACCCGAACCACTTTTGAAGACCTGATGAAGCGCTTTGGCGGGTCTCACCTTAGCTTCGATTTCTTGGATGATATCTTTGGCGATGCTCTACGGGATAAGAGCTTTTCCTTCAGGGTATTTAGCCATGGGTTTGGTGGCTCACAGGGAGTCAGATTTGGAAGTCGCAGAGGGATTAACCTGGAGGAGATATTCGCTCAGGCTCAGCGTCCCCAGCGTCAGGATGTTCGCTATGAAATAGCTATTACCAAGGAGCAGGCGGCTCAGGGACTGGAAAAAGACTTGGTGCGGAGGAACAAAAGACTAAGAGTAAAAATCCCTGCCGGAGTAAAAACTGGTACCAAGGTAAGACTGCGAAATGCCCGTCAGATAACCGATGGTCAGCCGGGCGATATTATGATTTTGGTTAAGGTTAAATAAAGGTGGGGTGTATGGTATGGCCGCCCCGACCATTTCTCGGAAAAGGGAATCACCAAGGGAATAGCATATCCTACTGCTCACTTACGGTGTCAACCCGCATTCCCTTAGAGATAGCCCAGGTAATCCCGGCATCAATATCTTTATCTTCACCCTCAAGTTCCAATACTATCCATCCCCTGTCTTCCGTCAAATCAGCCTGGCGAATAGTGATGACCAGATTGAATTGTAGCCCCAGGGTGTAGATGATGGGCTCGGAATGTAGCTCGCCGGGGAGGGTAAGCATTATACGCCGTTTTGCCATTTCTGCCTCTCTTTCATAGGGATACCTAGCAAATTTTCACCTTGCCCCAAAGCCCCGTCTTGTCACCTTGAATGATTATCACTCCTGATACCCCCTCAATGCTCTTAGCTCGCTCAATCCCACCGGGGATGTCACCCGGTTGTTTAATTAGATTTGCTATAGCAGTGGCAGCAGCATCAGCCAAGGTGGCTGATTGGGAAAGCACTATCACTGCGTCAGCCTTCCCATAACTTAGAGAATGCCCCACCGTTCCTGAAGAGGTACAAATCCCTAGTGGTGTATCTGCCCCGTCGATTTCCAGCTCAATCTTGCCGCTTAACGGCGATTCACCGGCATAAATGCCTATTATTTTCTTGCCTAGGCTCTTCAGATATATATCACCGCCATTTTCTACAATTATCTCTGGCGTAAAGGCCAGCAGTTCAGTGCCAACAAATTCAGCTATAGCCCCCGCTACTGAAGCCATAGGACCAACCGCGGCTTTGCTTGCTGCTTCTGACATCGCCTTTACAATATGCGGGGCGTTGTCATCGACAGGGAGGGGTTTCAGGGAGGTTAGAAAGGCAGGGTGCCTCTCGATGTATCTTTCCAGGGCATGGCGGTACTTCAATACCAGCTTGCGGGCTTTACTTTTCGGGTTCGTTGAGGCACGAATATATAGATCTGTCTCCTTTACTACTACATTAAAAGAGATTAAATCGCCGCCTTTAATCCAGTGTCGGTAGGTTCTAGGCTCATACATTGATTTTGATTAGAAGTGTACCTCCATTGCGCGTGGAGGACAGGTCTTGATGCATAGTCCGCAAGCTATGCACTTGTCGTTGTGGAAAGCGACTTGCCTGGTGGCGATGTCAAGCTCAAAGGCGCCGGTAGGACAGATAGTTATACAGGCACCACAATGGGTGCACCTCTCCTCATTGCGAAGAACATCCTGGCTAAGCGATTGAATCCTCACTCCAGCCTCGGTTAAATACCTGATACCTTTATCGTAGTCTGCCTGTTCCCCCATCAACTCCAATACCATCAGGCCTTCCTCATCTGGAGTGACTGAAGCCTTCAGAATATTAAAATCAAGGTTGAAATTCTTGACCAGGCGGCTCACTATAGGTCGGTCTACCAGGCGCCTGGGGAAGTGTAAAACTATTCTTTTGGAGACAGCCGTTTCTATCACCCCCATTTTCGCACTATGGTTACTCTTCTATCGGGCGTTGCTTGAGTGGCTTAAATTTTACCCCTGATTCTACCCTGGGCAGAGGTGCTACTGCTTTGGTTAGGAGGAACTTTCCTGATGTTATCCACTCCTTTAGGATGGTGGCGATTTCTATCGCCTTTGAATAGCTGGACAGGGAAGCGGTGGGCACCTCCTTACCCCGAATCGTTATCTTGCCACTCTTCAATTGAGCATAATTGGTTTCACCCAGGGTACCTGATTCCAACTGGGGATATGCCTTGGAATAATCTACAATCGGGGCGGAGATGTCGCTATCAGTTACCGCAGTATATTGCAGGGTTTCTTCGGAGATTATGGGGATGGGAACCCCGATGCCTACAGTTAGAGAGCAGCCATAGCCGAACATGCTTGTTCCTACCAGCCATTTGGCGCTCATCTGCTTTAAATCGCCGATTACTGCCAGAGTGCCTGCCCCTCCTTTGGGCATGCCCTTCTCGGTGCGAGGCACACCGGGATTATGCTGAGTACCCTGCCAGGCAACGAAGCCTGTGCCACCGCCGAGGAATATCTTTGTCCCGATGCCAATGGTCTTATAGTATGGGTCATTCAGTAGGGGAGAGAGCTGTCCAGCACTGCAAAAGTTAGCGTTGCCCAACTCCGGTTTTAGCATACCCATATAGGTATAGATTGTCTTATCGGAGAGGTTTACCGCTACATTGTAATTCTGGTAGGCATTCCTGACGTTAAATAGCACTGCCTCATTGAGGTCTTTTATGTTTATCCAGGTTTCCAGCTTTTTTCTCGGGTAGCAATCCGTGCCGTAAGCGGTGGCTACCAGTCTGATATCCTTTCCCGCTGCCAGCTCCTCGATTACATGACCGCCCCCATAATTGAATTCACCAGGGAAGATTCTGTTTCTGGGGTCGTCATCGGGGAGGGCATTAGCCCCAATGAAGACATCTACAGCGGCTAAACCGGCATAGGCTAGGACATCATTGAGATAGACCCTGCCTCCCCCCAGCTTTATTCGTGGCTTGGCGTGCCCAATATTAAAGTAGGCGCCGGAGGAACACATGGGACCAAAGGTACTGGTAGTAACTACATCCACCTCCTGCGCTGCCTTCTTGACACCCTTCTCTTTAACCAGGCCTATTATCTCCTCAGCGGTAACTACTACCGCCTTGCCCTGCTCAATCTTCTCGTTTATTTCTTCTATTGTTTTTGCCATAGCTTTCTGATGATAATATTAAACCTTGGGCTTGTCAATTGACCCTGTGGCTGGCTCGGTCGGTGTTAGCCTCTAGCCGGTCTGCCTATGGGCATGATATATAGGGGTTTATACTGCTTATCCAGCTGCAGCACCTCTCTCACTGGTTCATCGTCAAAGGCGCCGATGGCTACTGTAGCCAGACCAAGGGCGGCGGCCTGAAGATAGATATTCTGCCCGGCGTGTCCTACTTCCATATGCACGTACCTTTCCCCTCGGCTACCATAGCCTAGAGTGGTGCGCTGATATAGAGAGCAGATGACTATATCTAGGGGGGCTTCATAGATGAATTCTTGGTTTAAGGCTGCTCTGGCTAGGTCCGGTCGCACATCTCCTTGGTGGTGCTGGGTGAGAGAATGGTGAGCTGTACTATAGTGATATATGCCGCTGCCTATTCCTTCGACGCCGTTCTGTCCACAAACAATAAAAATTTCCAGTGGGTAGGTAGCCCCAGCGCTGGGGACAGTTCTGTATTGCCACCGCATATTGCTAATACCCTGAGCCGCCCATAATATCTGCGATAGCTGTGATTGAGAGATAGGCTCGGAGGTGAACTCTCTTATTGACCTTCTTCTGGAGATAGCTTCTTCCAGCGATATCTCGCCTTTTTGGCTTGGTGAGGGCAGGTGAATCGTGGTCGGCTGACCTGTGCTCATATCTACTCGGCCTTGTTCCAGAAGTCCAGGCTGAGGTATTTCCACCCCCCATCGGGCAATATCACTACTATATTGCCTTCATCCATCTCCTTGGCAACCTTGACGGCGTGGTAAACCACGGCTCCTGAGGATAACCCGGCAAAAATCCCTTCCTTATCCAATAGCTGCCTGGTGGCTGTGGCTGCCTGCTCGCTGCTAATAGTAGCCCTTTGCGTAATAAGGCTTAAATCCAGAAAAGGTGGAGGCTCTTCAAGTTCTTCCAGGCACTTTAAGCCCTGGATGCTATCCCCGGGGGCTGGTTCGACCCCCATTACCCTGACATGGAGATACTGTTCTCTTAACCGGCGGCTGACGCCAACAATAGTCCCGGCAGTGCCGATACCAGCAATGAGGACATCAATTCGGTCGTAGGGGAAATCCTCTATTATTTCGGCACCGGTGGCCTCATAGTGAGCCAGTGGATTAGCTGGATTGGAAAACTGGTCGGGCATATAATATCTCTTGTCTTGTTCCGCTAGCTTCTTGGCGGTGTCGATAGCGCCTCTCATCCCATCGGCACCTTTGGTAAGAATAAGCTCAGCACCAAAGATTCTGAGTAGTTGAAGCCTCTCCTGGCTCATACTGTCAGGCATAACAATGGTGACCTTATACCCTTTCTTATACCCCAGCCAGGCTAGAGCTATTCCAGTATTGCCACTGGTGGCTTCAATGATAGTCCTGTCCTTGGTCAGCTCTCCACTCTGCTCCGCCTTTTCTATCATATATTTTGCCACTCGGTCTTTGATACTGGCACTTCCTCCCAGGTTCTGCCCCTCCAGCTTAGCCAGAATTTTTACCTTTCTATTCGGGCTCATCTGAGCCAGTTCTACTAATGGGGTGTGCCCGATGGCGTCGATAGCATTCTTGAAATACATCTTCTATCCCTTAATTACCCCTATGGGTATCGCCTTGGCTATTTTGCGAGAGATGCCAGCCTTATGGGCTACCTCAACCACCTCAGTTACATCCTTGTAGGCTTCAGAGGCTTCCTCAGCCAGTGAACTCATACTACCTGTCTTAACTACAATCCCCTTAGCTGCCAGTGCTTTGACCACATCAGCCCCCCTGATGCTGCGCTTGGCTGCAGCGCGGCTCTGCACCCTGCCGGCGCCATGGCAGGTGGAGCCAAAGGACTCTTTCATTGCCGTTTCCGTGCCCACTGCTATATAGGAGCAGCGCCCCATATCTCCAGGGATGAGGACTGGCTGACCTATATTTCGGTAGATATCAGGGACATCAGGGTGTCCGGCAGGGAAGGCTCTGGTTGCCCCCTTGCGGTGGACGCAGAGCGTTTGTTTCCTGCCATCGGTGGTGTGTTCCTCTATCTTGGCAATGTTATGGCATACGTCGTAGATCTGCTCTAGCCCTACTTCCCTCGGGCTCTTACCCAGCACCCTAACCAGTGACTCTCTTGTCCAGTGGGCGATGCACTGTCGATTAGTCCAGGCGTAGTTGGCGGCGCAGGCCATGGCCTGGAGGTAATCCTGTCCCTCTGGTGAGTTTACCGGGGCACAAGCAAGCTGGCGGTCGGGCAGGCTGATGCCGTATCTTGTTACTGCTTGACTCAGTATTCTTATGTAGTCGCTACAGACCTCGTGTCCAAAGCCCCGGGAACCGGTATGAATCAAGATAAGCACCTGACCGACATCGTTGATACCCATAGCCTCGGCTGTATCTCGGTCATAGATTTCATCCACCACCTCCATCTCTAGGAAGTGATTGCCAGAACCCAGGGTTCCCAGCTGGGGAATGCCTCGCTTTTTAGCCTTGTGGCTTACCTTATCCGGGTTAGCCCCCTTGATACAGCCTGACTCCTCAGTGACTACGATATCCTCAGCTT
>JAZGHN010000054.1:0-2166 GCA_036481135.1 Dehalococcoidales bacterium
CTGAAGGGAAAACAAAGAAAGCATCAAAGGTAGAAGATAAACACTTGCGTGACTACGAGATGGTAGTGGTTATCAGCCCGGAGGTTGGGGACGAGGCTCTGGATACTACAATAAAAAGTATAAGCCAGTTAATTATAGATAAGGGTGGCGTTGTTTCCGAAGTGGAACAGTGGGGCAAAAGAAGGCTAGCTTATCCAGTAAAACATTTTATGGAGGGTAGTTATGTGTTGACGCGTTTTAAATTGGAGCCTGTATTGGGCAAAGAGCTGGAAGCAAACCTGAAAATGTCTGAGGAGGTTCTGCGGCATCTGTTGATAAAAGTGGGTGATTAAGCAGGGAGAATGCCTATCTGGTACAGATATCTGGGGAGGGGGAAGGAGGTTTAAGGAAATGTTAAGTTTAAATAAGGTGATGATTATAGGTAACGTTGGGGGTGAACCTGAAATGCGTTTTACCCCTAATGGTAATCCGGTAACCTCATTCTCTGTTGCTACCAACCGGGTATATACTACTCCCGATGGTGAGCGCAGACAGGAGACAGAGTGGTTTAGCGTGGTGACCTGGAACCGGCTAGCTGAGAATTGCAACCAGTTTCTAACTAAAGGTCAGCGTGTCTATGCTGAGGGTAGGCTGCATACACGCACCTGGGAAGGACAGGAGGGGCAAAAGCATTCTCGACTAGAGATAATAGCCAACAGGGTAATATTTCTTGATAAGCGGGCAGGAGGTCCCCTTTCTGAGGAGAGGGCTGAGGAAGGTGAGGTTGGTGAGGTCGGTGATGTTGGTGAGGTTGGTGAGGTCGGTGATGTTGGTGAGTTGGCGCCAGAGGACATTCCGTTTTAGTTGGAGTTAGGATTTAGGAAAGTTGTGACTAATGGCTAGAGTGAAACCCAGTAAAGTGAAGACTAGAAAATGGAGCGGGGCAAAATATGTACCTAAGCGCAAGTTTTGTTCCTTTTGTAGTGATAAGGTTGAAGTAATAGACTATAAAGACCCCTCGAAATTGTGCAGCTACATTAGTGAAAGAGGAAAGGTTAAGCCCCGTCGTAGAACTGGTAACTGTGCCAAGCACCAGCGCGCGGTGGCGGTGGCGGTAAAGAGGGCACGTCACTTAGCTTTACTACCATATGTGCCAGCTCATATCCGTAAGACAGGGGGCGTTGGCATACGCGATTAGTCCGATACCTGGTTAACCCATCTGCTTCCTAGCCACCCATTTCTTGGGGGGAGTGCATTTGATTTGCCTCGGCTAAACCTTCTTCAGGTTACATTGACGATTGAGAGGTAATGGAACTATAATCGCTTTAATCTATTAAGGAGTCAGGGTGCCGAAAAGAACTTATCAACCAAAGAGGATTCCGAGGAAGCGCGAGCACGGCTTTCGGGCGAGAATGAGCACCCGCGGTGGGCGAGCAGTCCTAAGAGCAAGGCGGCTGAAAGGTCGTAAGAGATTGACTGTAGTATGAAATAGTAAACAGCCCCATTTTCGGTAAACTGGTTAAGTGTGGGAATAGTGAGAGGAGAAGGATACCTTACTAAGCGAGACCAGTATTCATTAGTCTATAACAAGGGCAGCTCGTGGATGAGTAATTTGGTAGTGATGAAGGCTTTATCTAACAAGCTCAGCCTATCCCGGTATGGGCTTTCAGTTAGTAAGCGGGTAGGTAAGGCAGTAACCAGAAACAGGGTAAAGCGTTTGCTTCGTGAAGTATTACGGCTAACACCCCTTGAGCCGGGATGGGATATCATATTTATTGCCCGTTCTGGGGCAGCCAGTGCCAATTATGCTGAGCTTGAGAAATCAGTTGTTAGTTTATTATCCCGAGCCCGGTTATTAAGGAGGGAGCATGAAGAGGTTTGCCTTAAAACTCATTAGATTTTATCAGTTAGCCCTATCGCCAGTTATGCTACCATCCTGCCGCTTTACCCCGACTTGCTCTCAATATACTTATGAAGCTATCTCAGAGTTTGGTCTGGTTAAGGGGGTATGGCTTGGGATGAGGCGGCTGGCTCGTTGCCACCCTTTTCACCCCGGTGGTTATGACCCGTTGTCATGATACCGGGCATTGATTCTGTCTATTTTAGGGGGAGTAAGTAAGTGTGGATTAAGCATAATAGAGTGTTATGGGGCAAGGTATTGCTGCTGCTGGTTGTGCTCCTCTTGGG
>JAZGHN010000055.1:0-2081 GCA_036481135.1 Dehalococcoidales bacterium
CCTCCCCTCTCTCCTTTCAAGAATTTGGCATATAGTGGTGACATCTGCCGCAGCCTATCAACGATAGGCGGTAGAACTTCTAATAAATAGTCAACATCCTCCTCGGTATTGTCCCGACCGAAGCTGAAGAGTAGCGAGCCCTGGGCTATTGCCGGGGGAATCCCCATAGCGGTGAGAACATGGGATGCCTTGAGCACCTTCGAGGTGCAGGCCGAGCCACTGGAGGCGGCGACACCCTTGCTAGCCAGAAGCATTAGCATCGCCTCTCCTTCAATGAACTCGATACAGAAGCTGGCATTTCCGGGGAGGCGCTGGGTGGGATGTCCGGTGAGGAGTACATGCTCGATTCGGGACGGTAAGCCCTCGATTAACCTGTTGCGCAGAGCTAAGAGGCGGCCTGTCCTCGACTCCATCCCTGCTTTGGCCAGTTCGGCAGCCTTCCCCAAGCCTACGATTGCAGGTACATTCTCGGTACCGGCTCTCCGCCCTCCCTCCTGCACCCCACCATCGAGGAAGGGAATGATGCGCACCCCCTTCCTGAGCCAGAGGGCACCGGCTCCTTTGGGGCCGTAGAACTGATTACCAGCCAGGCTTAAAGCATCCACTGCCAGTTCATTTACATCCACAGGGATGGTACCGGTGGTGGCCACGGCGTCAGTGTGAAAAATCGCCCCTGCTTCTTTTGCTAACCTCGCTATTTCCCTGATGGGCTGGATGGTGCCCACTTCACTGTTGGCGTGCATCACCGACACCAGAATGGTATCCTCTCTTATGCTTTTGGCTATATCATCTTGGTTCACTACGCCGTACTTATCTACCGGGACCAAGGTAAGTTCGAAGCCCCATTTCTCTAGAGTTCGGGCAGAGTGTAATAATGAGAAGTGCTCGATGGCGGAAACAACTATATGCTTGCCCTTAGATTGCTGAGCCAGGGCCAGCCCCTTGATAGCGAAGTTATTGGCCTCGGTGCCGCTGGAGGTAAAGATAATCTCCCCCGGCTGAGCGCCGATGAGGGCGGCCACCCTGCCCCGGGCATCCTCTATCGCTTCCCTAGCCTCATCTCCCCAATCGTGCAGAGATTGGGGATTGCCATAAGCATCCTTGAGATAGGGTAGCATAGCCTCCAGCACTTCGTGCAATATTGGAGTGGTGGCGATATGGTCCAGGTAAACCTTTCTCATTTCCTACCTCCAGGATTTCTAGTCCTACTTAGCCACCATTCAGAGACGGATGCTCCTTGGTGACAAACCAACCTGCGGGGTCTTTGAGATATTCGTAGTAGTCGAGCAGAATTAGGTGATGTTCCCTCTCTTCGGCAGCCAGGGTTTCGTAAAAGTCTCTCTCAGCAGTATGGGTAGCATTCCCCCCCTGGCTTCTATAGAAATCATAACCCCTATTTTCCATATCCATGGCGGTTTGTATGACATCAAGCTCAGTGGCAAGAGTCTTTATATTCGAGCCCATCTCCTCAGTCGCCCTGGCAAATATGGTTCTCAGCCTTTTGCCCCCGTCAGGCTGAAAATCAGTCTTTGGCCAGGTTTTTTTATTCCGAATAGCGTCATATATCTCCTCAAACTTCTGCCGGTGAATGTCTTCTTCAGCGGCCAGCGACGCCAGCAGCTTCTTACCCAGTTCACTACTACTTCCCTCGCTGGCTTTCAGATAGTATTTCTTGCCATCAACTTCCATCTGGATGGCAATTTGAAGTGCTTTCATGGTTTTATCCTGTTCGGTTTCCATATTCTGACCTCCTTTAATTTTACAAGGAAGTTATCGAGGGTTTCTCCAGCGTTTGTTTAAGTTGGGAAAGCTGTGCCAGATAGTCATAGATAGCCTTGGCGTCCTTATTCTGTGTCTCGTTAGCCAAAGCCTGATAGAATGCTATTTCGTTTCTTTCTATGCTTAGAGCCATTTCAAGAAGTTCACTGACTAAGAATTGTATAGACATCTTCAAATCACCCCCTGGATGTCATTTATTGGCTGAGCCTCTGAAGGTAACGATACGCTTGAAGGGCAGCCTTAGCCCCTTCACCAGCAGCTACTACTATCTGTTTTTCAGGGACATTGGTAACATCCCCGGC
>JAZGHN010000056.1:0-5231 GCA_036481135.1 Dehalococcoidales bacterium
TCGGCTTCATTCTTATGGCTACCCATGGTCGCTCTGGAATCAGGCGTTGGGTCTTGGGTAGCGTGGCAGAAAAGATCCTCCAGGCATCAAAGATTCCAGTCTGGCTGGTGCGAGCAGGGGTTCCCGCGGAGGTTGTTTATGACAAGTGGCCGAGAATAACAATGCTGGTCCCACTTGATGGCTCAGAGCTAGCTGAAGCAGTACTTCCCCATGTGAAAACGCTAGCGAAACAGCAGGGTATTGAGCAGATGGATGTAGTTCTGTTTGGGGTTGCCGAACCATCGGTCGGGTCGGTTTATTATATTCCCAACGTACCTACGACACTGGAGGAGATGAAAGAGTACTTGGCTAAAATAGAGAAGCGGCTTAAAGATGCAGGCCTTACCGTAAGGTCAGAGGTGAGAAGGGGCAACCCCACCGAGCAGATCATTGAGTATGCCGGCGAGAATCCTTTCAATCTCATTGTCATGTCAACTCATGGACGTTCTGGGCTGGGTCGGTGGGTATTTGGTAGTGTCGCTGATAAGGTTCTGCACGGAGCATCCAGTCCGGTATTTCTGGTCAGGCCACAATAATCCTGCCAATTCTTGAAACGCAAGAGAAGGCTTTATAAGCTAGCCAGCGATTTTGATTACTGGATGCCCCTCTCACATCGTATATATGCTTCCATAGAAGTTTTCAGAAAGCTCCCCGAAGTTCTGGCGATAATACCTTACTGCGTTGGGCAAATAGTCCAGAGTGTCCTGGGCGGTTATGCCGTCCTCACCCTTCTCCTCAGCAGCCAGGTCTCCAGAGAGCCCGTGCATAAAAACGCCCATCCTCACTGCGTCTGTCAGAGCTAATCCCAGCCCGTACATAGCAGCAATGGTGCCAGTGAGGGCATCTCCACTCCCCGCTGTAGCCATTCCCGGATTTCCACTGGTGTTAATATATACCCTCTCATCAGGATAACCTATGAGTGAGTTGGCTCCTTTTAGGACGATGATGGCATTGAGTTCGTGAGCCATCTTTTGCAGCACATTTATCTTATCCCTATCTACTTCACCTGCTTCCATGCTAGCGATCCGTGACATTTCACCGCTGTGAGGAGTGAGGATTGTCTCCGCTTTCCTACCCTTAATAAGGTTTAGCTCTTTGGCAATAGCGGTAATCCCATCGCCATCTATGAGCAAGGGGGCTTCGATTCCCTTTGTTAGCTCTCTGACCAATTTCTGCGTCTCTTCGTTTAGGGAGAGGCCAGGACCAAGGATGACCATGTCTACTCTCTGCGACAGCTCCAAAAGCTCTTCCTTGCTCTCTAAAGTTAAGCTCCCCGAAGCCGTCTCCTTCTGGGGAATGAAGACGATCTCACTCCCTTTACTCGCTATAAATGGTGAAATGGACTTGGGTGTGGCCAGGTAAGAGAGCCCACCGCCTGCTTTGAGGAAAGAAAGGGCGGAGAAGTAAGGCGCTCCCAGGTAGTTTGAAGAACCGGCGATAAAGAGAGCCTTCCCATAACTCCCCTTATAGGTGTCCTTCTCTCTCCGAGGGAGTTCCACAAGCTCGTTTATCTCAACCTTTATCGACTCAGTATTATAAAGGGAAGGGGGAAAGGAAATATGCGATACATAGAGCTTGCCACATAGACCAAAACCAGGATAGAGCATATTTCCTATCTTGGGAAGCCCGCAGGCTATGGTGTAGTTGCTCCTTATCGCTGTCCCCATCACTTGTCCCGTATCGCCATTTACACCCGAGGGAATATCAATACTGAAAACTTTTTTCCCGCCCTCATTTATCAGATCGATAGCATCTTTATATACACCACCCACCTCCCTACCGAGACCCGTGCCAAATATACCATCGACGATGGCATCACAAGCGGATACAGCTTCTTTCGCCTCTTCAATGGATTTGATAGCATGGATTTCTACCGGTATCTTAGAGATGATATCGAGGTTTTTCTTTGCCGCCCCTTCAAATTTGCCCTTGTCACCTAAGATAAAGACCTTTACCTCTCCACCATCGGTGTGAATCTTCCTAGCGACGATAAATCCATCCCCCCCGTTGTTGCCGGTGCCACAGAAGATTACGAATTTCTTATCCTTGACGCCAAATTCTTTCAGAATGACAAAGTAGGTAGCCTCGCCGGCTTTCTCCATCAGTGTCTCTTGACTGATGCCACACTCGCTTGTAGCCCGACTGTCCAAGTCTCTCATCTCGGCTACTCGGCTTACTTTCATTTTGCCCTCCGATTGCTGATTATACTACCACGAGATATCGATGAAAGCAAAGCTATCCAATTACACACTGCACCTCTTTGTCATCGGGAAGGGGAGGGACTATAATAGCCACTAGCTAAATCTATAGTTGGTGAGCAGGAGTGAAAACTAGCGATTTTGACTATACTCTTCCCCCAGAGCTTATCGCCCAGGCCCCGATTGAACCTAGAGACCGAGTGCGGCTTATGGTGCTAAATCGCCGTGATAACTCTCTGGAGCATCGGAGGTTCTTTGAGATAGTTGATTATCTTCAGAAGGGAGACGTTCTGGTATTTAATAACAGCAGGGTCATCCCTGCCCGCCTCAGTGGCAAGAAGGCTGATACCGGCGGGGGAGTGGAGATACTATTATTGCGCCGACTTAGCCCCTGCGTCTGGGAGACACTGGTCAAACCCGCCAAACGAGTGAAGATTGGCAGCAGATTAGAGCTAATGGGAGCCCCCGCTACTGGCGATAGTAGGGAACCGAAGGTTACAGCTGAAGTAGTGGAGGCAAAAGAAGAGGGAGTACGAGTGATAACTTTCTCCAACGAAACGCTGCTGACAGAATTGGGCAAAATCCCATTACCCCCATACATTCACGTTCCGCTGAAGGATTCAGGGCGCTATCAGACAGTTTATGCCAATGCCAATGGTAGTGTAGCCGCACCTACTGCCGGACTCCACTTCACCCCCGAATTGATTGATAGCATAAGAAGTAGAGGAGTGGACTGTCTCTTTGTTACCCTGCATATCGGACTGGATACCTTCCTGCCTGTTCGGGAGAGCGACCCTACCAGGCACCCGATACATCGGGAGTACGGCATACTGAGTCAGGAAGCAGCCGATAGCCTATCCCAGGCTAAGCGAGAGGAACGGCGCATCATATGTGTTGGTACCACTACAGTGAGGCTGGTTGAGGCAGCAGCTCAGGCCGACAGCCCCACTGCCATACATCCCTTCGAAGGCTGGGCAAGCCTGTTCATTTTACCGGGATACCGCTTCCAGGTGGTCGATGCCCTTATTACCAATTTCCACCTGCCCAAGACAACGCTGCTGATGCTGGTTGCTGCCTTTGCTGGTAAGGATGCTATCGACAAGGCTTATCAGGAAGCCATTGCTCGGAAATACCGCTTCTACAGCTTTGGCGATGCCATGTTGATAATTTAAGATGAAGATAGTGTTACATATATGCTGTGGGGTTTGTGCTACTGGGGTGGTGGAGAGATTGACCTCAGAGGGGCATCAGGTTCTGGGGCTATTCTACAACCCTAACATTCACCCGGTGGAAGAGTATAACAGGAGGCTGGAAGTCGCCCGTGAGGTAGCCAAAGAATTAAACTTCCCCCTGGATATAGGTCCCTATACACCAAAGGAATGGCTCAAGGAAACCGCTTCTTTAAAGAATGAGCCTGAGGGAGGAAGAAGATGTGAGGTTTGTTTTAGGCTCAGGCTGAAAAGAACCTACCTTTATATGAAAGAACAAGGCTGGGATGCCTTCGCCACCACTTTAACCATAAGCCCACATAAGTCAGCAGATATGGTTAATCGTGTTGGTCGGGAGGTCGGGGGGGAGAGATTTCTAGCTAGGGACTTTAAAAAGAAGGGTGGATTCCAGCGAGCTACGGAACTGGCGCGAAACTGGTCTCTTTATCGGCAGAACTACTGCGGATGCATATATAGCAGGAGAGAAAAAGAAGCGAAATTATGAACTGGTGGTACCTGATTCTCTTGCCAATACAGCCGGGCTCATCTTTTTTGCCAGATAGATAAACGGGGTGTCAATAGCGGCGACAAAGAACTTCATAACATAGGTTGATAGCAATATCTGAAGCCAGGTATTGGTATCATAGAGCCCCCAGAGGGCTATAGAGCAGAAGATAACGCTGTCAATCCCCTGAGAGACCATTGTGGAAGCACAGTTCCTTAGCCCAAGAAACCTCCCCTTTGTCTTATCCTTCCAGAAGAGGAACGCCCAGATATCATGGTGCTGAGAGACAAGGTAGGCAACCATGCTGCCGGCAGCAATCCTGGGCATCAAGCCGAAGATTGTTGACAGGGGACCTTGAGCAAAGTCCGAGGCATGGGGGATGAACTTCAGGGCGAGCTGCATCCAGAGTGTCATAAGAACCATCCCGATAAAGCCGAGCCACACCCCTCGCCGGGCTGCTTGCTTACCATATACCTCACTCAAGATATCGGTAGCAAAGAAGACGCTGCCGTAGAGAACATTGCCCAGTGTGGCGACAAATCCGAATACCTCCACCGTCTTCACTACCTGAATGTTGGCGGTAATGATGGAGGCAACTATGACCACATAGAGCCCGGTCTTGCCAAAGAAACGGTAGATGAGAGTGACCAAGCCTAGGTCAAGCAGAATAAAGCCAACCCACAATAGATTATTGGAGAGTGTTCCCGACTCCATTGGCATTTTACATCAGCCCTTGGTTATCTTGTTACGATTCTGAGCCTCCAGCCATTTCTTCCTCTGGACGAGCCGCACCTGCTCATCGGTGGTCCGGTACTCAGCCAGGAATCTATCCCTAAAAGTGGTGAAGGTCCCGTCGATAATAGCCTCTCTTATTTTATTCATTAGATTGCCCATGAAGCTGAGATTGTGGATAGTAGCCAATCGATAAGCCAGCAGCTCCTGACATCGGAACAGGTGATGCAGGTAAGCGGCTGAAAAGTGGCGACAGGTATAGCAAGTACAGTCAGAATCAATGGGCTCTCTCTGGTGGCTATAGGCGGAATTTCGGATATTAATCCTGCCCTGCCAGGTAAAGAGAGCGCCTTTTCGCGCCACCTGAGTGGGCATAGCGCTGTCAAAGATATCAATTCCCTTACCTACGCTCTCCACTATATCCTCCGGAGAGCCTACACCCATGAGGTGTCTAGGTTTATCTGTGGGGAGCAAGGCTGCAGTTTCCTCAACCATAGTCTGAGTCTGTGCCTTTGTCTCCCCCAAGCTCAAGCCGCCGATGGCGTAGCC
>JAZGHN010000057.1:0-2841 GCA_036481135.1 Dehalococcoidales bacterium
CAACAAGTAGTTCGCTGCTGCCGTGGCTACTGGAAACGATAGAGGTCTCACTATTGACATTTGCCATTTGGCGAATTATGCTTTAACTACGCTTGACAATAGGAGAAATAGCATATAATAGCAGAAACAAATTGTATAAGTGCTACTATTTGACTAAGGACTATATTCTAGCCAAGGGATATGATATTAAGAGGACAATGGAGGAGAGCTGCCACTTATCAACCACGGGCTGTTCACCTATTTCTTCGTTGAATATTGAAGAGGTTTTTGACTGTGCCAGATTCAATTTGGAGGAGATTAATATCGGTACTGATATTCTATAGCAGATACCTACCACAAGGGATGACTTTGTCAAGGATTTGCTGCTCTAGAATATTCAGGATTTAGGTAGTATGAGATACCATCTTTTAGATATTCACATCGCAGTCCGCAAAATCACAGCTTACATCGTGATGGGTGTCCTTATCGCTATACCTTATGTAGGCATCATCTTATTATTAACCCAGGTGCTTAAAATAGAGGCAATCCCACATTTTTTTGAACCACCGGCAATCCCAGTTTGGGTCTACATTGTCCTCCTTATTGTCCTGGCTTTTGCATTACAGCCATTATCGGCACGAGTGCAGCGCCAAGTGGACAGATGGTTCTACCGAGAAAGGTATGATTTCCTCAAAGCGTTGGAGCAGTTCAGTAAGGAGACCCAGAGCATCGTCGACCGTAAACAGCTAAGCAGGGCTTTCGTCCAGTTGGTCAGCCCAGCGCTACGAAGCTCTAGCTGTTACCTGTTGCTCGCCTGCCCCTTAACCGACGACTTTATTGATTTTACTGTAGAGCCCTCCAGTGAGCCAGGTAACCCTATTCCCACATTCAGCCTGAGCAGCTATAGCCCCTTTATCCAATATCTGAGGCAGAATGATGGCCCTGTCTATCGCCGAGACCTGGATATCATCCCTCAGCTTCAAGCCCTTACTGCCCGAGATAAGGAAAGCTTGGAGCAAATGAAGGGAGAGCTTTATATCCCTCTAAAATCCAGGGGGAAGCTAACCGGCGTGCTCATCCTGGGTCAAAAGCTTTCCCATCAGCCTTACCGCCGAGAGGAAGAGGAACTACTGGTCACAATAACCAACCAGATGGCGATGGACCTGGAGAATGCCTGTCTTTATGACCTGGAGAGGGAGGGGCGAGCTCGATTAGAGGCACTATATGAGCAAAGGAATGAATTTATTCTGGCTATGTCTCACGAACTCAAAACTCCTCTAACCTCTATAAAGCTCGCCAGCGAGATGCTGGCTGATGAAGCGAAGTTATCCCCAAGGAGCCCCTCAGGCAAGCTGCTGGAGAATCTCCGCCTCAGTACCAATAGTATGGAGAGAAGGATAAAAGACCTTCTAGACTTTCTCAAACTGCAAACTTCCTCCCTGGAGTTCGAACCAGCCCCTGAAGATGTTAAGGCGGTGCTCAAAGATATTACCGGCTCTATCCGCCCCCTTATTTCAGCTAAGAAACAGACCCTGCCGGCAGAGATTCCTGACTCTCTGCCGCAAGTTATTATGGATCGCCACCGCTTCGAGCAGATACTACTCAATCTGCTGAGCAATGCCAACAGATATGCACCTACTGGCGGTGAAATAAAACTATCCGCCGAGGTGAAAGATAGCGAACTATTGGTCAAGGTGAGCGATAACGGACCTGGCATCCCATTAGAAGAGCAAGATTTGGTCTTTAAGCCATATTACCGGGTTAAAAAGCAGCCTGACCGGTCTCTGGGGCTTGGTCTTTCTATTGCTAAATCATTAGTAGAGCTACATAGCGGCAAAATATGGCTTGATAGCCAGCCGGGGAAGGGCAGTACCTTCTCCTTTACCATACCGGTTGGGGGAGCAGATACCACAGAGAAAAGGGCCTTACTTTTTAATCGTTGATGGTTAGGAGGTTGAAATTAAACTTTTAATAATTGAGGATGACCCACAAATAGTGCAAGTAATATCCACCTGCTTTGAGATGCTCTGGCCGGATAGCATTATTGTCTCCGTTAGTCAGGGGAAGAAGGGAATTGAGCTAGTGGAAACTGAATCCCCTGATTTGGTTCTCCTCGACATCGGACTCCCCGATATGGATGGCTTTGAGGTTTTACGCCGGATCCGCTTCTTCTCCAGTGTGCCCACCATTATTGAAACGGTTGAGGACCAGGAGGTGGACTGCATCAGGGGGCTGGAGTTAGGGGCTGATGATTATATTACTAAACCGTTTAGTTATATGGAATTGCTAGCCCGAGTAAAGGCGGTGCTTCGCCGGAGCCAGCTGGTTGAGTTCAAAGGCGGCGAGACCAATTTTGTCAGTGGCAACCTGACGATTAACTTTACTACTCGGGAGGTGCGCCTTGGAGACGAGGTGGTAAAATTGACCCCCACTGAATACAGGCTTTTGTATCTCCTGGTGAGAAACAAGGGACAGGTGGTAACTCAGAGAAAGCTGATGCAGCAGGTATGGGGCGAAGATTATATTGAGAATACCGATTACCTTCGGGCTTACATTCGTCGGCTCAGAGACAAACTACAGGATAACCCCCCTCAAATGATACTCACCGAGCACGGGCTGGGCTACCGGTTCGTAAACCGCAGCTAAGTTCCCTCCCTTTCGCAATCCCCCACATTTCCATTAAATTTTCACACTTTTTCACAAATCTGTTTACATTTTTCACACCAATTTTCGTATCACCATGTTAGCTTAATAAGGAAAAGGGACGATTTGTGCCTTTTTAAGCCTACCTGGGAGGGAAGTATGAAATACAACATTCTGGTTATTGAGGAAAGAAGCCGTGCTTTTAGAGACAGGATTGTT
>JAZGHN010000058.1:0-2518 GCA_036481135.1 Dehalococcoidales bacterium
GGGGCGATGGCTGGTAATAGATGCCAAGCAGAGCAAGGAGAAAATAGCAGAGATTATCTGGAAAAAGATAAGCCAGCTGCTTTCTCAGTAAGGCTTTAGACATGCCTAACAAGCGAGTTGCGGTAGCTATGAGTGGTGGGGTGGACTCATCGCTGACAGCGGCACTATTAAAAGAAGCCGGTTATGAGGTGATTGGCGTCACTATGCAAATCTGGCCTTCGGACAAGCAGGCTTTTGGTGGCTGTTGTGGTGTGGAAGCAGTAGAAGCGGCAAAACGAGTCGCCCATAAGCTGGGGGTTCCCCACTATGTGATGAATTTCAGGGATATTTTCGCTCAAAGAGTCATCGCTGATTTCTGTGAGGAGTATAGCCTGGGGCGAACGCCGAATCCATGCGTTATTTGTAATCAGCGCATCAAATTTGGCCTCCTCCTTGATAAAGTATTGGGAATGGGGACAGACTACCTAGCTACCGGTCACTATGCCAGGATTCAGCAGTCGCCAGATGGCTATCGCCTGCTGAAAGCAGTTGACCCAGCCAAAGACCAGTCCTATTTCCTCTACACCCTGACACAAAGGGAGCTCCAGCATCTGCTACTGCCCTTAGGCGACCTCCACAAAGTGGAAGTAAGAAGGATGGCCGCCGAGCGAGGCTTGCCCACCGCCGACAGGCGTGAGAGCCAGGACATCTGCTTTATCCCCGATAATGACTATCGGGCATTTATTGCTGAATACATCCCCTCCAAACCCGGAGACATCGTTGACACCGAGGATAAGATTTTGGGCGAACACCCCGGTTTAGCTCAATATACCGTAGGACAAAGGCACGGGCTGGGGCTGGCTTCAAACGAGCGCCTGTATGTGCTCAGGCTTGATGTTGCCAATAATAGACTGGTGGTAGGCACCGAAGATGAGCTTTTAAGCGATAGGCTCTTTGCCACCGAGCTAAGCTGGGTGTCAGGGAAAGCCCCACGGGAGCCAATCGATGTAACAGCCAAAATTCGCTACCAATCACCCGAGGCAGCAGCCGAACTCCGCCTCGATGACAGAGCAGCCGAGGTAAACTTCCGTCAGCCTCAGAAGGCAATTGCCCCCGGGCAAGCCGTAGTATTCTATCAGGGCGATGCTGTCCTGGGCGGAGGGATAATAGAAGATAGGGTAGATTGAAACAGAAGGAGATTAAAGGGGATAGGGTTGATAAATAATCAGCAGAAACCCTCCTTCACTGAAGAAAAGAAGCTGGCAAAGCAAGGCTACCGGCTTATTGCCGGCGTGGATGAAGCTGGGCGAGGTGCCCTGGCTGGACCAGTGGTAGCCGCCGCCGTTGTCCTGCCTCGCCGTCTGAAGGGAGCTTGGCTCGACGAGGTAAAAGACAGTAAACTGCTGAGACCGATGAAGCGGGAGTTCCTGTTTCATTATATCCATAAAACAGCCATCTCCGTAGGCATTGGCATGGCTCCTTCTGAGGTAATAGACACTCTGGGCATAATCAAAGCGACGCGGTTGGCGATGAAAGCAGCAATAGACCAGCTTTCGCCACCGCCTCAGTCCCTCCTTATCGACTATATGCGTCTTCCCGAGGTGAAACTACATCAAAAGGGGATAACCAACGGTGACCGGCTATGCTTCACCATCGCCTGTGCCTCAATCATGGCTAAAGTGGCTCGAGACCGCCTGATGATAGAGCTTGATAGAACCTACCCTGGCTATGGATTAGCCCAGCACAAAGGCTATTGCACCGCAAAACACCTCTCCTGCCTTCGCCAACTGGGACCATGCCCCATCCACCGCCAATCCTTCCAGCCAGTGAGGAACCTAGCATGAGAAGTCGGTGGCTGACTAAAGGCACAGAGGCTGGGCAGAGGGATAAGGTGTATAGCATTTTTCACCAACTTAACCAAAGCGGGGGTTCAAGCTGCTGCAGCTCCTTTGGTTTAAGGACTAGAAAAGGCAAAAACCCCTATGCTAGTGCTGGGCTGCTGGAAAGTAAGGTAATATTGAAATGCCAGTATTAATTGTGACTACCGAGCAATCTGGCATGGACAGGTATAGCCAGGAACTCGCCAAGAGACTGGATGTCAAGAAAATCACTACCAGGAGGTATCTCTCCCCAGCAGGGGCTTACAAGCTGGCAAGGTCTATCAGAAGTGTGGGCGATATCGTCCACCTGCCAAATCAGCACTTTGCCAGGCATGCTATCTTTCTCAATCAGCCGTTTATAGTCACGGTGCATGACCTGGTGCGATGCTGCTTTAATTTCGACCGGGAAACCATTAGCGAGAAAATACTGCTCAAACTTGATGTAAGGTATATCAAACAGGCAAGCCACATAATAGCTATATCTCAAAGCACTAAGAGCGACCTGACCAAGTACCTAGGGATTCCAGAGACTAAGATTAGCGTAATCTACAACGGAGTGGACCATAGTATCTTCAAACCGTATGAGCCGTATCAGATGAGGCAGTATCAGATGATGCTCAGTCATAAGCCATACATACTGTATGTCGGTTCAGAAAGGC
>JAZGHN010000059.1:0-2669 GCA_036481135.1 Dehalococcoidales bacterium
AATTATCGTCTCCAGGTGATATCCAAAGGTTGCTTATTTTTCTTCTCACCTCCTTAAGCAAGATTACACTTCCTGGTCTTGAGCCTACTACCTGTTAAAATTCGATTCCTTGCTGTGCCCTAATGCCCTTCCGAAGGGGATGCTTCACTTGCCGCATCTCAGTCACCAGGTCTGCAAAATTGATACACTCCTCAGGGACATTCCGCCCGGTAATAACTACATGGATTCCATTTGGACGATGCCTCAACACATCAAGCACTTCTTCCACAGATAGCCAACCATACCGAAGGGGATAGCTGAGTTCATCTAGAATCACTATATCATGAGACCCGGAAATGATTCTCTCTTTTGCCAGGTCCCATAGCTTAATGGCTTGGCACTTACTTCTCTGGGTAGATTTGTCGTGCTGAGAAACATCGGCTCGTAATATCTCAACTCCCATCCGCTGGGCTGCCTTGTGCTCACCCCGGTCACTCCTCGAACTTTTTATGAACTGGAACATGACCACCTTCATCTCCCAGCCCCAGGCCCTGAGGAGCACGCCCAGAGCTGCTGTAGTCTTACCCTTTCCCTTGCCGGTATTTACAATCACCAGACCAGTGGCCTCTTTTGTCACCTCTGACATCATCTACCTTAGCCTCTGCCTCCTTGCCCTGGTGATGTGCACCTAGATCAATCTACAAGGACCATGCCTACCCAGCTCCTGCCTTCATCCTGACCGAAGCTCAGGAACAGCCCCGCCTTTTGAACAGTAGCCACCACATCTATGCCCATAGCCTCCATTGCTGGTCTTGCTTTGAGAGGGTGACGACAAGGTAATCCAGAGCTGATGCCAACGCATTCCTCACATAAGCAGCAAGTACCCCCCAGAAGGCCAGCGGCGAAACGGTATCCCGCGGCAAAACAGAGAGCTTCTATACGGTTAACTATCCCGTGAAGCTTCTTCTGGGCATCGTCGATGATGGTTAACTCCTCCGGCGTGGGTGCTGCCGGCGTCTCTTCCTTTTCCTTTCTACTGTCCCCGGACAGACCAGGCAATGGAATAACCATCTTTATCAGAATAGCGCTGTGATAGCAGCTAAGTATCTCCCTGAATTTCGATATCGGCGGCACGTTAGGGGGACACATCAGGTTGCCATAGTCAGGGCAGATGGGCACCAAACACTTTAGCCCTGTCCTCTCATCCACTACTATGTCGTCGACGGACAAGGCTACCGCCTGGGATGCTCCCAGGGTTTCTGCCTTCTGGCATAGGGATTCTATGAAAGAGCCAAGATTCCTTTGCGATGTACCAGGTACCATACAAACTCCATATTAATAAAAGTGTTAGCCGCAGTTACAATTGTCAGCAAACCTCAGTGACTATCACCCAAGCTTTCCATATTTTAATGTCGCTGCCACCAATGCCTCCATGTTCTCTTTAGGTGCAGTCGGCCACAGGTCACACCCCGGCCATACCGCATTGACACCCTCAGCGATAGCCTGCTTTACAGCACTTTCAACTTCCTCAGGCTTGCCTTCCACCATCACTTTGGAAGTGTCAATATTTCCAAAGATGAGCACATCAGGTCCCACCTTCTGCCGAGATTCGGCTATATGGTTCTTCTGTTCTACGCTTATGGCATCAGCCCCACAGATTGCCATCTGGTCAACAATGCCATCGGTATCACCACACATATGCAGGATCTTGGGCGACGGTAGAGCGGCAATGATTCGTTCCAGATGAGGTCGGACTACACTGCCAAACATACGCGGGCTTAATATGTCCCCTCCGGCTGCCATTTCATGAACGGTTATATAATCGGCGCCGGCTTCTTTATAAAGCCTGGCGGTCTCGATTTCAACCTCATCCAGAATGTCCAGCAACTTATGAACTATATCTGGTTTCTTAAATGCCACCTTAGCCATGTTTCCGGGGTCGGTGATCTGCCCGGCTAAGGTATAGGGTCCCAGAATTATGGCCCCTATTGCTACTTGCTCGCCTACCTCCTCTTTGAGGATGCGAATCGCTTCTGTCACCACAGGTACCCTTCCCGCTTTAGCTAAATCCGAGGGGACATTGATAGTCACATCCTCTATATGCTCAGCTAGATTCTGTTTTATGGTGGGATAGATAACATCTTCATAATGAGGGTAGAAATTAACCTCACAGCCCAAGGCTTCGGGTTCAATCCCGAAGTCAAAAGGAACTGTGGCACACTCAAAGCCATATAACTGGAATGTAGTCGCAGCCACGCTCGCCATTTTGCGCGCGTCCTTATGAACATCTACGAATCTATAGCCACATTTCTTAAGTCCATCTACTGTTATGTTCCCCAGACCACTGAAAACAGGAATGCGGTCTATTTCATCCCCTCTAAAAAGTCTGAGTACTCGTTCCCTGGAATTGAGTTCTGTGTTCATACTGTTCCTTTCCTGCATACTGTATTTCAAACATTCGGTTCAGCATATCTGAGAGCAATATGGTTAAACCACTGCTGGCAAATTTTACTACCTATCAACCAAGCTTTACCTGTTTTCCCGCCACTGCCGTCACGTTCTCCTCGGACACAGTCACCAGATATTGTGACCCCACCATACGGCATTGACGCCCTCGGCGATAGCTATCTTCACTTGGCCCAGAGAGTCCCCGCGACTGGATTATTGGGGTCGCTGTATTTCTTGGTAGC
>JAZGHN010000060.1:0-4172 GCA_036481135.1 Dehalococcoidales bacterium
TATTCCCTCGCCCTCGATAAGACGACCCTGAGGGGTAAGCCAGCGAGCGGTGGTAATATATAATCCCGAGCCATCCTTGAGCTGGCGCAGGATATTAACACTGCCCTTACCATAGGTTGTGGTGCCAGCAATGACGGCACGACCATGGTCTTGCAACGCCCCAGCCAATACTTCACTACCGCTGGCACTGAAGCTATCCACTAAAATGACCACAGGCAGGTCAGTAGTAACCTCCTTCTGTGTAACGGTGGCAGTGGTATGCCCTCCCCTATTATCCACCACATCGACAACCACGCCCTCGGTCAAAAAGTAGCTGGCGACATCAATAACCCCTTGCAGTAAGCCACCGGGATTACTGCGCAGGTCAATTATGATACCGGTAGCTGCTTCATGGGTTATGCTCTCCAGCGCCGACGAGAGTTGTCCATCGGTGAGCTCGGAAAAATGGGAGATATTAATGTACGCGATGTCTTCTCTCATCTCATAGCGGACGCTGGTCAGCTCAATTTCAGCTCTAACTATCTCAATCTCCACAGGCTCAGTCTCATCCTGATGAAGAACGAGCAGCCTGACCGGTGTCCCCCGGGGACCCCGAATGATAACCACAGCCTCGACCAGACTCATCCCCTCAGTGGAGACACCATCGATTTCCAAGACCTTATCACCGGGTCTGATACCCGCCTTTTCTGCTGGCGAGCCAGCAATAGGAGCAATAACCACTATTTGGTCATCCTCAATAGAGACTGTGGCGCCAATACCCTCGTATGTCCCTTCCAGTCTAGTCAGGCTTAATTCGTAGGTCGCAGGGTCAAGGTAGGCGGTGTAGGGGTCATCCACTGCCTCTACCATACCCCTGACGGCCCCCTGACTCATCTTGGTCTCATCAAGCTTGTCCTTATCCACATAATCTCTAAAAAGTATATCCCACGCCTCATCCACGATACCCAGACTCTGAGTGGAGCCGAAAGGAGCTTTAATGCCTACGGCACAACCTGCCCCAAAAAATAGGGCAAGATTCACCACTAATAGAGCTATTACCACAATTTTCAATATTTTTGACATCGCACTTACTCTCCCATAAAGCGTTTTCCGATTTGAAATTTATTGAGGGAAAAATATGAATAAGGTAGCCCGGTTCAGATTAAGCGGTAGAATTGGCAGCTTTACCGACCGCTATAGGCTTCCTGCTCTTCAGAGGCGACGATATCTACCATCCTGGTAGTATCTTCAATACTGGTGAGGGAGAAGGATAGCCCAAGTTCTCTTAACTCAGCACAGCCCAATCCTCTAAACAGCCGCTGCCCCGCTACCCAGCACATCTCATCATAGAGAGCTGGCCACTCCTTCCCTTGGCGGCGAATACAGAAAAGAATAAAGTCATGAGCTATGGGGTTAATGGTCTCCACTAGCACCTACTATATGCCTTAGCCAGCATGTTGGCAAACTCACTGAGGGTTGCTGGCGTTACAATTTTAACCCCGATTATGCTTCATAACCCCCCGTTATTAACTCTTACTCCCGTTTATTAACCCCCAAGCTGGGGTTAAAAAAATTTAACACAATTTGCCCAGCAGACATAGTTCCGCTACAATCAAGTGGGCGAAAGAGAATATAGAACTGCTCAAGGGCTATTTCCCTTCGCCCCCAGGAGCAAGATTTAGATATTTCTCGAGGTTTACTATCATTATAGGCAAGCTATTAAGAGACCGCAATTTCATATTCATGCTGTCCATTGTCCTCGCCCTAGCTATCGGTCAGGGGGCAGTCTGGACAAAGCCGCTATTATTGCCAGCGCTGGCGGTGGCTATGACCCTATCCACCATCGGCATAACCAACCGCGACCTTGCCTCTATTAAGAGTACCCCTCGCCTGATACCTGTTTCATTACTGCTTAACTACGTTGTTCTGGGGGGTATAGTGCTTCTCATGACAAGAGGGCTGATAGATGACAGCGATGTCTGGCTAGGATTACTAGTCATCACCGCTATGCCTCCAGCGATTTCAGTGGTGCCCTTTAGCTATATGCTGGGGGGAAACATGGCCTTTGCTCTAATAGGTACCACTGGGTTATATCTGGCGGCGTTAGGGCTAACCCCTGCCATAATGATGTTACTGCTCGGTGCTGATTTCTTAAAGCCGGTTGAGCTGATGCTTATACTGGTGCAATTAATAGTAATTCCGCTGGTCATATCCAGAATATTGCTCTCCAAAGGCTTGGCTCAGAGTATAGATAGGTGGCGAGATACAGCAGTGAACTGGTGCGTTTTCATTGTGAATTTCACCATCATTGGATTAAACCGGCAGATTCTCTTCGACCAGCCTGATGTTCTGCTTAAGGTGGCCATAATAGCCGCCGCTGTTACCTTCGGGATAGGACATGCCACTAACTATATCGCCGGGAAGCTACATATAGACTGGCCAACCAGGATTAGCTGGATGGTAATGAGCACCAGAAAGAATAGCGGCCTAGCCAGTATAATCGCCATTGCCTTTTTTAGCGAAAGGGCAGCGTTCCCTGCCGCTATCTTTGCTATATTCGAGATTTTATCCATCATGTGGTGGGGCTTCTACCTTAAGAGAAGAGGTCAAGTAAACCTGTAAGCCGAGTTCTGTACTCCGACTCTGGGTCGGAGCGGTGGCCATTCATCTAGCCCTGATGTTGCCATCAGGGTCAAGCGACCAACCCAGGGACAGGCCGGGCGTCCTTTAGTCCCTCTATTCGGTCTTGCTCCAGATGGGGTTTGCCCAGCCGACTAGTCTCCCAGTCGCTGGTGAGCTCTTACCTCGCCATTTCACCCTTGCCCGCACCGGCTACCATGTTTAATTGGTCAAGTCGTTCGATATAATTCTCTGGATAAGCCGGCCGCTGGCGGTGTGTTTCTGTGGCACTTTCCGTAGGGTCGCCCCTCCTGGGTGTTACCCAGCACCTTGCCCGGTGGAGCTCGGACTTTCCTCCCGCCTAAGGCGAGCAGCCACCCGGTCTACTTGACCTACCTCTACTGTAGTATAGAAGGCACTATAAGTCAACCGAAAGCTGTTATAACGCCCTGCTGGCGAGGCGATCAGCCTCCGTATTTTGCCGACGTGGGATATAAGCAATAGAAAAACCTTTAAGCAGGCTCTGTCGTTGCTTTACCTGTTGATATAAGGGTTTAAGAGCCGGCTTCTTCACCCGATATTCGCCACTGATTTGCTTCACCACCAGCTGCGAGTCTAAATTTATGTCAACCTCCTCAGCACCCAACCTAATAGCCTTCTCCAGGGCAGCAATGACCGCCCTATATTCCGCCTGATTATTAGTCGTCCGGCCAATGCCCTGTGAAATGCAGGCAATTAACTTACCCTGCTCATCCTTTATAGTGGCACCTATAGCCGCCGGGCCTGGATTGCCCCGTGAGGCGCCATCAGCATGTATTATCACCTTTTTCACTTTTTTTTCACTTTTATTTGCCTCAAGCCAAAAACAGGATGCGCCCGCAACTGCTGCACTGGGTCAAGCTACCACCTCTTGCCCGTTGCAAATCAGTAGCAGGTAGTGATATCCGACAACCCCGACATAACCCCTGCTCTACCTTAGCTACAGCTGTGCCTTTCTGTTTTCTGAGCCGCTGGTAAAGCTCAATCACCTCGGGGTTAATCTCGGCTGATAGTAGCTGGCGCTTATGATCGAGATCGGATAGCGTGGCTTTAAGTCGTTCCATCTCAGCAGATAGCTGCTGTTGCTGGCTCTGCCACCTATCCTCCAATGTTTTAAGCTCGCCGCTTATGGTGGCGACACTGGCGGTGGCCTGCTCAACCCGGTCCATTATATCCAGGGTCTTATCTTCCAGTTGGCCGCGCCTAAGTTTCAGCCCATCTGCCTCATGCTGGAAGTTAGCCAGCTCCTTAGGATTGCCAATACTGCCACTATATAGCTTTTCTTCAATAGCGGTCAGCTTAGTTCCGATGTCATCTACCTCCCACTCTAAAGAATGCTGCTGATGCTTCAGTTCTTCCAGACGCTTGCGCTCCGATTCCAGCTTGGTCCGAGTCCTGACCACCTCCCTGCTCTCCCCAAGCTGGCTAGCTATCTGCTTGATAGCCAGCTCAGTAGAGTCAAACTCCAAATCAACCTCCTGAAGCTGGTAGAGCTGCTTGGCAACAGTCATTTTCAGCCCATTTTATAACGGCCG
>JAZGHN010000061.1:0-28157 GCA_036481135.1 Dehalococcoidales bacterium
ACGCGGCGTCGCTGGGTCAGGCTTTCGCCCATTGCCCAATATTCCTTGCTGCTGCCTCCCGTAGGAGTCTGGGCCGTGTCTCAGTCCCAGTGTGGCTGATCATCCTCTCAGACCAGCTACCGATCATCGCCTTGGTAAGCCATTACCCTACCAACTAGCTAATCGGACACAAGCTCCTCCCCAAGCGCCTTGCGGCTTTAGTGATGAAGCATTACCCCCACCACCACATAAGGTATTAGCTCCGATTTCTCAGGGTTATCCCTTACTTAGGGGCAGATTACTTACGCGTTACTCACCCGTCTGCCACTCTCTTGATATCCCAGGCAAGCCTGATCTATCAATACCGTACGACTTGCATGCATAAAGCACGCCGCCAGCGTTTATCCTGAGCCAAGATCAAACTCTCTAAACAAAAATTAACTTCGCTTTGAACCTTCCTTCCGCTATTCAGTTGTTAAGGTACACTTCGAGCATTTAAAATAATATCAAAATTCCAATATTTTGTCAACAAATTCCAGCCTTAGCTCTATCTCCCCTTCATCTGGGTCAACAGCCAGGAGGCCCACTGCTCAATCCCTTGACCAGTAGCGCAGGATATCGGAAGAATTTCCGCTTTTTTGTTCATCCCCTTGATTGCCTGAGAAAAGGCATCGGTATCAAACTTTAGGTAAGGTGAAAGGTCAATTTTATTTAGCAGCACTACATCTGCTACATGGAACATTAAGGGATACTTAAGCGGCTTATCATCCCCCTCAGGAAGGCTTGAAATTACCGCCTTCTTATGAGCCCCGAGAGCAAACTCAGCAGGGCATATCAAATTACCTACGTTTTCGATAAAGAGCAGGTCAATATCCTGTAGAGGTATCTTGCCCAGAACGTTAGCAATCATATTAGCATCGAGGTGGCAACCTCCGTCGGTGTTTATCTGGATGACAGGCACACCCTCTTTAGCCACCGCTTCGGCATCCACGCTCGAGCTCACATCCCCTTCAATAACACCAATTTTGGCCTCGTCTTTTAGCGCCTTTATCGTTTGCAGAATAAGGCTCGTCTTGCCAGCGCCCGGCGAGGACATCAGGTTCACCGCGAAGACCTTATTGCCATCAAGCAGCTGCCGGTTTTTCTCCGCTACCTCCTCGTTGGCACCAAGAATGTCCTTAACCACTTTTATTTCCATTATTCCACCTCAATACTTTCTACAAAGAGTTCTTTGCCAGCGGTAAGCTCTATATTACTACCTCCACAATGGGGACAAGCCCAGACAAATTCTTCAACCTCAAAGTGTTTGCCACAGCTCTGACACTGCGCTGTTGTCGGCACCTTGGTGAAGGAAAGAGCAGCCCCCTCAGCAATGGTTCCTTTGCCAAGGAATTTAAAGTAGAACTGAACACAGTCTTCAACTATCCCGGTCATCCCCCCGATGACCAGGTTGATTTTTTTAACTTCCTTGGCTTCAGCCTCTTCCGCCTGTTCAAGGACAATATCGAGCATACTTTGAGTGATGGACAATTCGTGCATGTTAACAGATCCTAGGCAATAGGTCCCCTACCAGCATATCAATTATCCGGGAAGCGCCTAGAAAGGTTTTCATTGCCACCCGACCGGGGTGTTCTGCCCCCACCTCACCGATAATAACCGCGTCTTTTCCATAACGATTTCCTCGCATTGCCTGGAGAACCTTATCAGCATCCTCAGCCGAGACTATCGCCACCAGTTTGCCCTCGTTGGCTACATACAGAGGGTCAAAGCCTAACATTTCGCAAGCACCGAGAACCTCTTCCCGTACCGGGAGCTTCTCCTCTTCAATCCTTATACTTACCTTTGATTGCTTTGCCAGTTCATTCAGTGTGGTAGCCAACCCTCCCCTGGTAGGGTCCCGCAGGCAATGGATATTGGAGCTAGCAGCCAGCATCTCCGCTACCATCCCCGCCAAGGGGGCGCAATCGCTCTCAAGCTGGGTAGCAAAACTCAACCCCTCCCGCTGGCTGAGCACGGCAATACCGTGGTCGCCTATAGCCCCGCTTAAAATCACCTTATCTCCCGGCCTGGCGTTGTCCCCGGAGATATTGACCCCTTCCAGCACCATACCGAGCCCGGCAGTGTTGATAAAGAGCTTGTCAGCGTTACCTCGATTAACCACCTTAGTATCTCCGGTGACGATTTTCACCCCGGCTTCCTGGGCTGCCTTCCGGGTAGAATCTACGATTTTCTCCAGGTCACTTCGGGAAAGCCCCTCTTCAATGATAAAGGAGAGGCTTAAATAGAGGGGCTTAGCCCCGGACATGGCTAGGTCGTTCACCGTGCCGCAGACAGCAAGCTTCCCGATATCACCACCAGGGAAGAAGATGGGACTGACCACATAGCTATCAGTAGTGAAGGCTAACCGGCCACTCAGCTCAAAAACAGCCGAGTCATCCAATTTGGCTAACAGGGGATTGACCAAAGCCTTAACAAAGCTTTTCTCGACAAGCTCGTGGGCTAGCTTTCCTCCACTACCGTGGGCGAGCAGAATCTTATCCTCCAAGGCTACCTCCATATTGGTAATGAGCAGCACAACTGCCCTCTGAGGAGACCATGCACGGACCCACCGGATGTTGTGGGGTGCAGACTTTGCCGAAGAGACGGCAATCCATAGGCGTTTTAACCCCACGCAGGATATCACCGCAGATACAGCCCTCGGGCTCATAGGTAGGCCCAGGCTCGATATCAAAGGCAAGCTCAGGGTCAAAGTGACGGTATTCTTTCCTCAGCTTTAACCCGCTATCAGGAACCTCCCCCATACCCCGCCACTGGGCGGGGCAAGGCTCAAATACCTGCCCCATAAGCTCCAGAGCCCGTTGGTTTCCTTCGGGGCGCACGCCACGCCGGTAAGCAATCTCGACCTTGGACTCCCCACTCTCCACCTGAGCCACCAGCATACTCACACACTGGAGGATATCTATAGGCTCAAAGCCAGAGATAACACAAGGGATATGATAATCTAGGGCAACGGACTCCCAAGGATGGGAGCCGATAATAGCGCTTACATGCCCGGGACAGACAAGCCCGTTTAGTTTGACCTCGCCAGAATCAAGCAGTGCCCGAATCACCGGAGGGCAGAGCTTATGTAGAGATAGGACATAATAGTTTGATATCCCCTCAGCCTTGGCCTGGAGTATGGAAGCAGCTACTGTGGGGGCGGTGGTCTCAAATCCAATCCCGAGGAAAACTACAGACTTATCGGGGTTCTCTTTAGCTATGTCGAGGGCATCCACAGTGGAATATACCACACGCACATCGGCACCGCCAGCCTTAGCCTCCTGTAAGCTGGAGCGGCTCCCCGGCACCTTAAGCATATCGCCGAAGGTGGTGATGATTACCCCCGGAACTTGTGATAAGGCAATAGCCTTATCTAAATCAGCGTTGGCAGTAACACAGATAGGGCAACCTGGTCCAGAGACCATCTCCAGACTCTCAGGCAGGGTTTGACGGATGCCATACCTGAAAATGGTTACCGTGTGACCACCACAGAACTCCATCAAACGAGCTGGAGTCTTAGAGTGGTGATGGATCTGCGAGATTAACCCTTTGGCTAGCTCAGGGCGCCGAAACTCAGTAATAAACCTCAATTTTCTTCCTCAACAAACTGGGCTATTTCCCCTAAAAGCTTCAGGGTCTCCTCGGCTTGTTCTTGATCCAGGATGTTTATGGCATAGCCAGTGTGGACCAGGGCATAGTCCCCCACCTTAGCCTCCGGAGTGAGCCACAGGCTGATGCGACGGGTTATCCCGCCTATCTCAACCTCAGCCTCTTTATCCTCTATAAGCGTAATGCGTGCTGGAATAGCTAGACACATGATTTTTCCCTCAACTGAAATTGGCGACCATGGCTTGACCCAAGGAGACCCCGCCATCATTACAGGGCACCAAGCGGTGAGTAAGTACAGTGAAGCCTTCTTTATGTAAAGCAGATACGGCTAGCTTCAGGAGGAGCCGATTTTGGAAGACGCCCCCACTTAGTGCTACCTCATTTATGCCACTTTCCCGGGCTATTGCTTTACACATCTCAACGACTATCTGAGCCATGGTGCGGTGAAACTTAACCGATATTACAGGCGCAGGAATCCGGTCTCTGATATCCTGAACTACCGTGGAAATCAATTCTCCCAACTTTACCACTTTTATCCCCTGCTCCTCAACAATGGAGAAGGGATACGCCCTCTCCTCGCCCGATTCGTCTGGAGCCAGCATCTCAAGCTCGATAGCTGCTTGAGCCTCATAATCTATTTCCCCCCTAACCCCGGCTAAGGCGGAAATGCCATCAAAAAGACGCCCCGCACTTGAAGTCAGTGGAGAGTTTATCCCCCGCTTTATCTGCTGTTTGACTATATCAACCTCGCCCGGATTGAGCTTGCTCAGGGGTAGCCCCTCCAGAGAGAGGTCTTCTCCCAGCAGGGTATAGAGATAGCTTAAAGCCATGCGATAGGGCTTCTTTATAGCGACGGCACCTCCCGGCAGAGGCACATATTCCAGACGCCCTACCCTTTGGAAGGAACGCCAGTCAGCAAGCAGGAATTCCCCTCCCCAGATGGTGCCATCAGCACCATATCCGGTGCCGTCAAAGGCTACCCCAATAACAGGACCTTTGACCCTATTCTCCACCAGGCAGCTCACGATATGGGCATGATGATGCTGAACCGGAACCATCTTCAACCCTAGCTCCTGACCAACTCTTAGAGCATATTTGGTGGAAAGGTACTCCGGGTGCATATCATAGGCTATGACCTCAGGTTCAACGCGAAATAGCCTCTTATAGAACCCGATGGTATTCTCAAAATGCTCCAGGGTCTCTTCATTCTCCATATCACCGATGTGCTGACTTATGAAGGCGTGGTCATCTTTAGTAAGACAGAAGGTATTCTTCTCCTCGGCACCACAGGCAAGGATTTGTTTTGATTCGATGGGGAGTAAAATGGGGTACGGGGCATAGCCTCGCGCTCGCCTTATCGCCCGAGGCTCATCCTCTACCAGATAAACACTATCATCATAGCGGGCGTAGATATCCCGGTTATGAAACAGGAAATAATCAGCAATCCCCCTCAGTCTTCGCAAAGCTTCGTCATTATCCTTGGCAATAGGTTCCTCGCTAAGGTTACCGCTGGTCATGACCAGAGGAAGACCCGCCTCCCTCAATAGGAGGTGATGCAAAGGGGTATAAGGGAGCATGACTCCGAGATACTTCAGCTTGGGGGCTACTGCTGGGAAGATATCAGATGAGCTATGCTTCCATCTCATGAGCACAATGGGACACTGTGGGGATTGAAGAAGCTTTCTCTCTTCATCGGATACCAAGCAGTGCTTGTCAACATCAGCCAAAGTGGCCGCCATAACCGCCAGGGGCTTAGTCGGACGCTTTTTTCTGGCTCTGAGCAGATGTACCGCCTCCTCGCTGGTAGCATCACAGGCAAGCTGAAATCCACCCAGACCCCTGAGCGCTAGGACCTTCCCCGCTTTCAGGAGAGCGCTCGCCTCCTTAATAACATCATGGCACTCAATAGAGCCACCATCGCTATCAACGAGCTCCAAACTAGGACCGCATTTAGGACAGGCATTGGGTTGAGCATGAAAGCGCCGGTCCAAAGGGTTATCGTACTCCTGCTGACACTCAGGACACATCTTGAACTCACGCATGGTGGTCAGGGGACGGTCGTAGGGGATGTCCTCAATGATAGTAAACCGAGGACCGCAATTGGTGCAGTTAGTAAAGGGGTAACGAAAGCGACGGTCAGCGGGGGAGAAGACCTCTTGTTTACAATCCTCACAGGTAGCGATATCCGGTGATACTAACTGGTATTTCCCCTTTTGAGACAGGCTTCGGTAAATCTTAAAATCGGTATAACCCTTCGCCGAATGGAAAGCGACTTCGACCTTCTCCAGGCGCGCCATGGGAGGTGCTTTGGCTTCAAGGTCACTCAAGAATTTCTCTAAGCTCTCCCCGTCTCCCTCTACCTCTATCTCTACATTCCCTGAAGTGTTGCGTACCCAGCCTTTCAGGTTATACTCTTGAGCCAGCCGGTAAACAAAGGGGCGGAATCCAACTCCCTGTACCACCCCACGCACACTTATCTTGGCTAATTTTTTTTCTCCTACCAGCACAATTTCCTGCCCCTCCCCAATCTATCACGTGGTGAACCTCCAACCACTCAGCTGGTAATCCCTAGGAGGATGATATTCCTTAAGCAGCTCCAGTTTATTCTGCTTCTTTAATTGCTCATATATCAGGCACCAAGCACAGTCCCTCTCGGGGTCAAGTTCACATTTGTTATCCTGCTGCCCACCACAAGCACCATTAAGTAATCCCTTAGTACATCGGATAACGGGACAGATGCCGCCGGTCACGGCTAGTATGCAGTCTCCACAGCCGCCACATCTTACCTCCAGAATGCTTTGCTCCCTATCTTCTGCTCCCATGAAATGAGTATTTTGCGCAGGAAAGACGGGAAGCTCGGAGAAAAGCTCAGCTAAAGTTTGCACCCCTATCCCACAGGCTAAAGAGAGCACTGCTTTCACCCCATTCAGTTGGGGCTTAAGCTCAGAAGTGACCAAATAATAGTCACACTGTTTTGCCGTTGTGATTGTCTTAAAGTTGAAGCTTTTATTTCTCGGCTTTCCAGCAAGCTCAAGCAACTGGCTCAAGGTCTCGGCCTCTTTTAAGCCCCTCGGTGGCTGAGTGCAGCCATCACAACCGACAACCAAGATATCAGTATAGAGGGAGATACGATCCATAATCTCATCTAGGGGTTTTTGCGTTGTTACTATCATACCTTGCCCCCCTTTAACCCAATAGTGTTTATCTTTTGACTAAACTGCTCTAATTCCTTATTGAACTCCTCAGGATATCTTGGAGATGTAGTGCAGAAATGAAGCCTGTCCTGAAGGCCTATTTGGCTCAGCCTTTCACCCAGGATTGCCACCGAATGCTGTGCCTTTCCGCTTGCCTTCTCCTGTTTGCAGTCCTCTTCAGAGCAAGCCGCTATCATTACGCCATCTACACCTTCCTGCAAAGCGTGCAAGACATGGAAGTTTTCAATCCTGGAAGCACAAGGTAAGTCTATAAAGCGAATATTAGGCAATATCTCCCCATTTAATGGGGGGAAAACAGCCCACTGACAGCGAAATACTAAAATCTTTGGCGACTTCATTTCTGATGATAACTTGGTAATCAACGTTGAAATGCGTTCCTTCTCCCAATTCTCTAAATCCAGGGCTATCGCTGGGCACATAGCCACACATAAGCCACAGCCCCGACAAGAATCCAGATCAAAATCGGCGGCTTCTGAACTTTCGAGCTTGGCAGCATCATAAGGACAATAAAAGACGCAGTTACCACAGCTAATGCATAAGTCTCTATCCACTTTCACCTTAAGGCTATGCCGTTTAAGGGTCATAACCTCTTTGCCATAGCCAAGCTGGTTCAATAGAATATCGAGGGCAAGGATCTTGCGCCCGGTGACTGGGCTTCCCCTATCATATCGGCAGTAATCTACATCACAGGCAAGGAGGTAAATCTTCTTTATTCCCATAAGTATAGCCTTCAGGTATATCTCCTCTGGAATGCGACCAACGCAGGGAACCAGTAGAGGAATGAATTTTGATATACCGAATAGCTCCTCCACCCCAGCCATGTCAGGGGCACTGCCCCGACACATAATAACCAGGGTATCGGAAGCATATTCCTGCTTCGCCTTCTCCAGGTACTTAATTAAGGAATCAAGGTCATAATAGATAGTGTCTATAACTCTAGCTGGGCAATTAGCGTAACAGAGCCCACACACCTGGCATTTGGCTATATCCAGGGTTATCTTATTGGTTTCGGCATCCTTGGTAAGCGCCTCATAAGGGCAAAGGGTAGAACATATGGAGCAACTGCTACAAGAATCTATATCTTGTTTGACAGCTACTATCTCCGGAATGGCCTGCTCGCTCATTTCGCTTCTACCTTTCTATCCACTTATTTAAGGGGACCAAGCGAGGTGACTTTATCAACAAATTCATTCAATGAGGATAGAAATTTTGGTGCCTCTGAAGTAATCCACTCCGCCCTTAATCTATCGGGTTCTACACCGAGCTGCGGGAGCATATTTTTGAGCAACGCTATGTTCCGCATAGCCTTATAGTTACCAGTGACAAAATGGCAATCTCCAGGACGGTCACCAACTACCATCACGCCATCGGCGCCTTTAGCGAAGGCATCCAAGATAAAGGTTGGGTCTATCCTGCCGGTACAGTTGGTGTTGATCATTCTGGGGTTGAAATTGTCCTTCAGTTGTGAAGCAAGAAGGCGCTCTGCCCCGAGAGGGGCACAAAAGTTGCAGCGAAAGATAACAATATTAGGCTTAAAATCGTTCATAGCCTCTCCTCATCTATTATGTGTTTTGTAATGAACGGCACCCTTTTTTCTATCTCCTCGGTACAATTCTCGTCAAAGGTGACGTTATCCCTGACCTCCACAGCATACAGACTAATGTGACAGGGCATCTTATAGCCCAGCTTTCGTCCAAGCTCTAATGCTGTGGGAATATCTAGACCATGAGATGAAGGGAAATCAATAGAGGGCTTCAAGTCTTCCAGCCCAAGCTTATAGACCTCCCCCGGTTTCCCCTGCCCAGTCTTTATAGAGTCAATAATAATGAGCCTATCATAGCCTGCGGCAAGGTCGAGTAGAGCCATCCCCACTTCGCTCGTCTCCGCCACTTCTGATTGGGGGCTTTCCTCCTTGAGCCTCCGGGCAACTTTTATCCCTACTCCATCGTCGCTAAGAATCGGATTTCCAATCCCTAAGATAAGTGTGTTCATTTTCTTTATTGGAACTGCCCAGTTAATTGACTATACAGCAACCACTTCCTTAATTTCAGGTAGCTCAGCCCTGAGAGCGCGTTCAATCCCCATTCGCAGGGTCATAGTTGACATAGGGCAACTACTGCAAGCACCCGTGAGCTTTAGTTTAACCACCCCCTCACTGACATCTACCAGCTCAACGTCGCCCCCGTCTGCTTGTAAGGCTGGTCTTATCCGAGCTAGAACTGCTTCTACTTTCTCTTTCGTAGTCTCCCCCCTTCTTACCACTTATTTATAATGTGGCATAGGTATTCGCTATAGTTTCCGCCAGTGTATCCTTAATAGTCCGAGACTCAGAAGGACAAGCGCTAACACACACGCCACAGCGCTTGCATTTAAGCACATCTACCGTTGATTTTATCCCCTTCTCCGTTGTCTCCAGTTTATTGGCATCATAGGGACACACAGCGACACAAACTCCGCAGCCGCTACATAAGTCATCATCAACCTCAATATCTGGTATCTCAGGCTGAAGCTCCATAATGACGCACCCTTTACAGCTCTTACACGGCCCGCAGACAAGGCATCTCCTGGCTTCCTGGATAACTTCCTCCAGGGTATAGTCCTTCTCAAAGGGTTCGAAATTAAGCCTTTCCTTTACCGGAGCCCATTTGAGTGCTGGCTGAAGCTTATAATCTTGGCTCTCCGGGATAGGAGCCTTCTCGTAATCCTTTTCTTGCCCTGCCTTCATGTCCTCACCCTTAAGATAGCGGTCAATGGACTCGGCGGCAGTAGCTCCGTCTCTCATCGCTTCCGAGGCAAAGCCCACCCTCTGTACATCACCGCCGATGAAGACTCCCTCCTTAAGATTGCTCATAAGGGTAACAGCATCGACGTCCAGTCTGCCCATCTCATTCAGCAGGCCCTGCTCCTGGAAGAAGGCTCGCTCCGGACCCTGCCCAATGGTGACCAGCAGCACATCTCCATCAACGTATATCACATCCCCCGGGTCACATTGAGGGTTAAATCTACCGTCTTCATCAAAGACCGATGTGCACCGTGGACACTTTATTTTCTTGAACCTTCCACCCTTACTAATTATCTCCGATACACCTCTGGAATAGATGATACTTATCCCTTCTTCAGTAGAACCTTCTATCTCCTCTACATCAGCAGGTATGCCGTCTTTAGAGGACTTATCAACACACTCTAAGCAGAGAAGTGTGACCTTTTTGGCCCCTAGCCTCCGGGCAGTCCTGGCGACGTCAAAGGCGACATTACCTCCCCCTACCACTATCACTTTTTTACCCTTATAGAGCTGCGGGGAAACTATCCCCTGGTTTGCCTCATAGAGAAGGTTTAGCCCCATCGCCACTCCCTCTACATCGGCTGCGGCAACGAGTTCCCGGCCGAAGGTAAGAGGTCGCGGGGCTGGAGTACCGGTAGCGATAAATACAGCTCGATAGCCCTCTTTCTTAAGGTCTTCCAAGCCTGTACCCCCCTCACCTATCTCGGCACCGGTCCTGACCTCTACATGGGCTATCCTGAGCAGGCTATTTATAGTAGAATCAACGAGTTCCTTGGGAAGACGATAGCGGGGGATATACCGCAGAGCCCCACCTAACTCCTGTTTTCTCTCAAAGATGGTAGCCTGATACCCTCTCCTACTCAATTCATAGGCGCACATTAAACCCCCGGGGCCACCCCCAATCACCGCCACCTTTTCCCCGGTAGGAGCAGGCAAAGCACGCGCTGTCTCAAGATACTTAATATACTCCTTAGCAACAGGCCGCATCACCATTCTCCGTCTTACCGCCCCGGTCTCATCCTTATAATTGCACTCGCCCTCACAGAGCCCACAGATATAGGCACATAGTAGCGGGAACAAGGGGCTCTTCTCATAAACCTCCTTGCCTATCTCAACCATTTCCTTCGCCGCTTCTTCAGAGTCCAGAGGGAGTAGGGCAATCCTAATATGATTGCGCTGAATATCTATTCCAAGAGGGCATTTTACCTGACAGGGTGATAAATATACTTTACCAGTGTCTTCGACGATTACTTCCTCAACCTGAGCCTTTTCTATTGCCATATAACCCTCCTCATCTATTTTTAGGTTTGCCTCTTTAAGGTTCCTCTTATCCCCTTCTCAGCCTCTTTATCAAATCTCCTTCGGCGCTATATACACTCACCTCGAGAGGCATTCCTCCGGGAAGCGAGTGGGTGGCACAAGCATGACAGGGGTCATAGGCTCTGAATGCCATCTCAATCATGTTGAGAATCCCGTCAGGAACCTCCCCCTTCTTTATCAGCGATTTGGCTGCCTTCTCAATTGACATGTTAATCGGAGCCGCATTATTCTGCGTGGCGACAATCAGATTGACTTTAGTGAGAATTCCGTTATCATCGGTTTGGTAGTGATGAATGAGGGTTCCCCTCGGCGCTTCCACCACCCCCATCCCCTCTTTCGGAGTCTGGGTAGGCAAGTTTAAAATATCAGGAGAGGTAATCTCCGGGTCTTTGGCAAGCTCCAGAACCCGTTCCGCAGCTTGGAGCGCCTCAACAAGCCGAGCCCAATGGAAAGCCAGAGTGCTGTGAACCGGCTTCCCGCCCAGTACCTCATACATCTTATCATAGGCTTCCTGGGCCAGCGGGGTTGCCATTCCATCGGAGACATTCAGTCGAGCTAAGGGGGCTACCCGGTAAACACCGCTATCTTTTCCATCGACAAATCCTTTCCAGCCTACCTTCTTAAGATAGCAGAACCTCACATAAGTCCAGGGCTCGACGTGCTCCTTAATGTGGCCAAGATAGTCCTGAACCTTAAACTTGGCAAACTGTTTACCATCGGGGTCAACCACTCTTATCAGCCCGTCGTAGAAGTTTACCTTGTTATTATTGTCCACCAGCCCCATGTAGTAAGTCCTGTGTTTATAGATATCCCCGGTGATGAGGTCAACATATTCCTTGTTTTTAAGCACCACATCATCAAAGAGGCCGAGGACGACCTTGCAGAACTCCACGCCATATTCCCCAGCCTCTACGATGGTCTTTCTTTCATCCTCGGTAATCGCTTTGGATACCCCACCGGGCAAGCCAGCGGTAGGCATAACCGGTTTTCCGCCGATTATCCTCAGCACATTCCGCATCCTCTTTCTCATCTCTATAACTTTGCCCGCGACCTCTAGCCCCACCTTACCAATAACTCCCAAGACATTCCTTTCGGCAGCAGGTGCTGTGGGACCGACAACAAAGTCAGGGCCACCAAGGAAGATAAAATGCAGTATGTGGTCTTCCGAATAGAAAGCGTTGTACATAAGCTCTCTTATCTTCTTCGCTGCCGAAGTGGGTTCAACCTTGAACAGGTCATCAAGGGCTTTGGTCGCTGCCATGTGATGAGCAGTAGGACATACTCCGCAGATCATGGTGGTTATTCTGGGCATCTCCTCGGCGGCTCTTCCCACAGAAAACTGCTCAAAGCCGCGAAGCTCAGGAATCTGAAGGATCGCCCGATCACAGTTCCCGGCATCATCGAGGAATATCTCTATCTTTCCGTGCCCTTCAAGCCTAGTTATTGGGTCTATAGTTATCTTTTTCATTCTAGTTTAATCCCTCCTATTTAACTTCCATTCTCTTCCGCCTCAGAAGAGAAGACGGGAGGCTGAATCTGTAGAATGTCCCTGCTGGGTCTGCGATTCCACCTATTAATTTACTGACCTCCTCGTCCGTCATCTTTTCTTCCCCTTCAATCCCTAATATAGAGGCAATCATTGACAGGCTCTTTGCCCCTTGGTCAACAACTTTGTCTACAGGGCCAAAACACCCTCGGCAGGGCTGGTTAGCCTTAATGCATGTTTCACCACACCCCGAACGGGTAGCAGGACCGAGGCAAATTACTCCTTCCTCCAAGAAGCACTTTTCAGGATCCATTTTGATTTGCCACGGTCTCTTTATTTCCTTCATTGATAATTTCTCCGGCTTCGACTCCTTCCTGGGGCATGTATCACACAAAGCCTTATCAGGAGCAAGCACCGCCCCCTTCTCCGGTAGTTTGCCCTCAAGAATAGCGGTTACCGCGTTAAGTACTAAATCAGGCGGGGGTGGACAACCAGGAAGGTAATAATCTACAGGGATGGCCTGGTCTAGAGTCATTACCGTATCGTAGAATTCCGGCAAGGTGAGTTCCTTGCCATCGACCACTGTCTTCTCTTGGGGGATAATTCCCTTTGGATTTTCCACGGTTGGAGCATCCTTATAAGCCCATTGGAAAATGGTCTCCCTGTTACAGAAGTTCCCCAACCCCGGTATTCCCCCTAAATGAGCACAGGCACCAAAGGCAACTACAAGCTGGGACTTCTTCCTCAGGAGCTTTACCATTTCCTCCTGCTCTGACAACCTTACCGCCCCGTTGATGAAGCTCACCGCTATCTCGCCATCCTTCATGGCCTCAACATCCTTCCTCTTAAAATCCAAGGCCACAGGCCAGAGGACAATATCCACAGCATCCGCCACCTTCAATAAATCCTCGTTAAGGTCAACCACCGTCTCCTCGCATCCACCACATGAAGCACACCAATAAAATGCGACCTTAGGTTTAGCCATATTTACCCCCTTTCTTTCTTAGGCTTTAGAGAAATCTGGAGTTCCATTACACAGCAAAGCCACGCTAGTCCTATCGCAGCTTACCTTCCTCTGAACCGAGCATGACAGTGACATACGTGGCATCTATTCCTATATAAGATAAATAAGATAACAGGCTAAAATGGGCCCCACCTTTAGCACTTTAGCATAATAGCATACGATTCAACAGATTGCAACCCTCATCGCCCACACAAATTCTTGGCAGTTACTCCGATTTCTCCTCTTCCTTGCCCCAGTTTTGCATTATTTGCTTTATGTGTTGGGCGAGCTCGGGATTAGCTCGCAGGCGCTCAATAAAGATAGGGCAGCCTTCCACTATCGAGTTCTGGGCAGCAAGTGCCATGCTTGACAGAAGGTTCTGCATGCCGAGGTCAGCCGACTGGGAGACACCCATCCCTGGTGCTGATTGTTCTAACTGTCGGCGGATGTCCTCCGCGGTAAACCGCATCGGCACCACGCAAGATTTGTACCAAGGGCAGTTCTTACACTGAGCTATCCCATGAGCCTCATTTAAAATATCACTCATACCCACTCTCCTTGTGATGATTTATTTGCTACGGCGTAATCTTACCCAGCTCCTTTTCTATCTCTGCCTTGCTAGCGAAGGCGCCGATTTTCTTCTCCTGAATTATGCCATCTTCATCAATGAAGAAGGTAGTAGGGTAATATCGAATACTGTACTGTTGAGATACCACTCTCCTGGTGTCAAGCAACACAGGAAGGGAAAGGCCCTTACTTTGCACAAACTCCTCTACCCTGGATGAGCTCTCTCCCACATTAACAGCCAGCAGCATCAGCCCTTCTTCAGAGTACTCCTCATGTATTTCCTGCAAGAAGGGCATCTCATAAACGCAAGGCCCGCACCAACTCGCCCAGAAGTTGAGCACCACCGGGTTACCTCGGAAGTCACCAAGGGAAACGGGTTCCTGGTCAAGGGTAAGAAGCTGAAAGTCGGGCGCTAGGTCACCTACTTGAGTGCCCTGAGGAGGAGTTGGAGGGCTAGATGGAGCCAGCTCCTTTGGCGTTAGAATAGCAAAGACGGTGAAATGATATATCTGGGTAGTTACTGAATGAATGTTGGTATCAACCCTCTTATAAGGAAGCTTGTGCCACTCAGTACCACTATGATAGGCAATATACAGGTCATTCTCACTCACTCCATCAGGTAGTTCCTCCGGGTTGTAGCTCAGAGTGAGCCAAAGCTGCGGGGTGAAAGTAGCACCTTGCGGTCTCAAATCATAGGCCGTCCCAACAATATAAGCGCCTTCAGGAGAAAGGGACGAGTTGGAGTCAATGGATACATCAATGATGCGGAGAGGCTCCCCATCCTGGTCCAGAAGTACAGTACTTTCATCCACAGACAGACTAATCACGCCATCGGCAGATGATATCTCTACCTTTGACTTTAGCACCCCTTGGCTATCAACAAGGAATTGATGTTCCTCGCCAAGTAAGTCGACCGTCAACTGGTAAGTTGTCCCCCCCCCTCCATTTACCGGTTGAGCTGCTGGAGTAGAAGAGCAGCCAGCCATCACCAGCATTGAGGCTAGTAGTATCGCCAGCATTGCTTTCGGCATCTTATTCATAATTATGCTGCTGAATGTAATTTTATCACCAGATTGTGCTGAAAACCACCAGCCTATTAGTGAGAGTGAGTATACCCACAACTATGAGCAGAACACCACCTGAGATATAGATTGCCATGGAGTGACGGCGGATACGCTTTAGTATGGGGGTAATAGAATCAAAGGCAGCCCCTATTATCAGAAATGGAATCCCCAGTCCCAAAGAATAGGTAGCTAGCAGTAAGGCACCATGCCACGCTGTCTCGGAAGCCCAGGCGAGAGTTAGAATACCTCCAAGTATGGGACTCACACAAGGAATCCAGGCTAGAGAGAATACGCCGCCGGTCAGGAAGGAACGCACGTAACTGGTAGCTGTGCCCTTAAAAGGTGTCAGACGCTTTTCAAAATTCAGCCGCGGAATTTTCAGGCTGGCTAACATATACAGCCCCAAGGATATCAGGAAGATACCGGCTATTCTACGAATGAGGGTTTGATGGACATCAATGGCAAAACCGGCTAACCCAGCACCAGCCCCCATGACAGTGAAAGCTATGGTAAAGCCGATGACAAAGCTAAGAGAGTGGAGAAATACAGGGATACGTCTTCTTCTGCCTTCAGGCTCCAGTATTTCAGGTCCACACAGACTGCCAAAGTATACTGGCACTAGAGGCAACACACAAGGCGACAAGAAGGATAGCAGCCCAGCACCCAAAGCAACCCAAAGTGGTATATTTTCCATATAAGCGCTAGCCGAAGTGCTAGATTAGAGGAGGGCATCAATCTTGGACTGGAGAGCTTGTTCTAGTACAGCCCCGATAACTGTGTCCACCGCCTTTCCATCCTTGAAAAACATCAGGGTGGGTATGGACATAACCCCATACTTAGTGGGTGTTTGGGAATTATCATCGACATTCACCCGACAAAACTTGACCTTGCCGTTATACTTTTCCGCCAGTTTCTCAATGACAGGAGCAACCATTCGACAGGGGCTACACCAAGGTGCCCATAGGTCTACCAGCACCAGCAAGGTGGACTTTATAACCTCGTTGTCAAAATTTTGGTCGGAAACATCTACTACCATTATACTCATACCCCCAGAGCTTTTGAATTTTCCGACCTAATAATACCCCTTTTGACTCTCATGCGTCAAGCTGGTTGGTTTTGCACCACCGCAGTTGACCTCCTATGGAAAAAGAATTAGACTAATGACAGAGGTAATAAAATGCCACTATATGAGTATGTTTGTTCTAAGTGTGGTTTGAAGTTTGAACTACTGCGCTCCATAAACCAGCGTGACAAGAAAGCTTCTTGTTCTCACTGCCATAATAGTGCTGAGCGAATACTCTCCCCCTTTGCCTCCTTCTCCAAGAGCGAGAGCGGAGTTAATACTCCCATCGCTGGTAGTTCCTGCTCCAGTTGCAGCACCGCCAGCTGTGACAGCTGTAATCTCTGATCGAGGTGGTTATGTCAGCCTCTATTGTTTCCACTAAAACCGGCATTGCCAATCTGCCCCTCCATTATGGCAAGGTGCCTCCCTGGCTTTTTGACCGTATGGTCAAACATCTTAATCTTGCATTTGACACAGCGGGCATTAGCAGATAAAATAGTATAACTGAGAAAGGCATTGCCTTTCAGTTAAAAGTAAAGGTCGTTTATTTGGAGGAAGGCAGGTCCGCAAGCCTCTGATAAAGGCTTTGCGGAATTTCTATTTAAAAAGGAGGCAAAGGATTGAAAGGGACTATAAAAAGGATCATCAGGGAAAGAGGATTCGGCTTCATCACGGCCGAAGATGGAAGTGAGGTCTTTTTCCACCGCTCTGCTCTGGGGGATGTAGATTTTGATACCTTGGAAGAGGGCAACAATGTGGAGTTTGACGTAGAGGCAGGGGATAGGGGACCCCGCGCAGTTAATCTAAAAGTGGTAACAGCATAAGCGAAGGAGTAAATACGGTAACAGTGACAGCATTAGCAGCGGAGAAGCTTAAGGAAAGTTTACCCTGACAAAGCTCGCCCCAGATAAGTGAGTTAAAGAACTGAATCAGGGGTCTAACGATAGAGAATACACTACTTTACGCTGCATCTATTATAATTCTCATATGAGGCATAGCCCATATTGTCCCAACTAAGTCTGTCGTCCATGGTTTTGGGGCAATATCAGAAGACAACAGACGCATCATCAAGATGGAGTGGGTTGCCGAAGGTCTGGCAATGTGTTTCATAGGGGTGCTCACTCTATCAATCACCAAATCGGTAGGATTTCCAAACCCGGTCTCCGTTATCGTATATCGGGCATCTGCCGGCATGCTTATTGCTATGGCAGTGCTGACTGGATTGACCGGAGCCAGGACATCAATCGTACCCATCAAGATATGTCCCTACATTAAGTCAACCGCCGCCGTATTGTTTCTCGTGGGAAGCGCACTATGACTGTGTCGGCGTTCTTCTTCTCACAGCCCACAGATACCCCCCAGCCACCCCACACAGAGTGCCTGCCACCCCGGCGACCATCATGCCGAAGAACATAACCGCGTCATACCAGAAACCCTCGGGGAAGAGCATTATCAGGTAGTCCCTGGTCGGGTCAAGCATCCAGAGCTCATTGGTGAAGGCAAAGAAGTGAAATTGAGTAAATAGCTGCCCGAAATCCAGGACTGTCGCCCCTAACCCCATAGCGATTATCATACCCAAGGCAATGCTGCTCCCGATAACTACACCCCGCGCCAACCCACGCCGGTCTCTCCTCCGGAAGAGGCAAAACCAGGCATAAGCCCCGACATAAATCGCCGTCCCCAGCAAAAGGCGATAGTCCAGCCGAACCAGCTCCTTAACATCCTTGAGGTGAGTCACCTCCCCCTGATTAAACAGCTCAAAGGGCTGGCCATCCTTGCCCACAGTCAGGCTAATATACTCCTCATCCGAGTTAAAATAGCTGATTAGTCCTGTGGCTGCCTTCTCCAGCTCGGCTTCAGATAAGCCGGTAGTCTGGCTGACGTTGTATTTCTGGAAGCCACTTTTATAGAGCCAGAGGCTGTTAAACTCAAAGGCAATAGCGGCTGAGACCAGCAGGGCAGGCAAACAGCAGACAAATACCACCCTGGCTACAGTACCAAGAGTCTTCAATGTTATCTTCACTCCCTAATACCTAAATTTTACATGGTTAAAGCCGAAAATAATACCCCCAAAAACCAGCCCTGTGCTATAATGAAGCCAGCGCTGGGATAAAAGTTAGTATGTTCACTCATCTCCATGTTCACACCGAGTATAGCCTGCTCGACGGCATGTGTCGCATCCCCCAACTGGTGGCACGAGCCAAAGAGCTGGGGATGGATAGTCTGGCAATAACTGACCACGGTGCTCTCTATGGCGCCATCGAATTTTACCTGGCAGCCATAGAAGCAGGGATAAAGCCCATTATCGGCTGTGAAGTTTATCTAGCCCCAAACAGCCGCTTCGGTCGCGACGCCAGTGACAAAACCCACTGCCACCTTATTCTATTAGCCGAGAACCGAAAGGGATACCAGAATTTAATCCAGCTCGTTACCAAAGCGCACCTTGAGGGCTTCTACTACAGGCCCAAAGTAGATAAAGAACTCCTTGAGCAACATCACCAAGGGCTTATTGCCCTCTCTGCCTGTGCCGGTGGCGAGATTCCCCGCCTTATCCAGGAAGGACGCCTTGAGGAGGCAAAGCAGGCCGCCCTGTGGTATCAGCAAACATTTGGTGATTTCTATCTGGAAATACAACGGCATCCCATTCCTGAGTTGGAGCAGATAAATCAGGTCCTCATCTCTATCAGTGATGAGCTGGGTATTCCACTGGTAGCCGCTAATGATACTCATTATGTCAACAAAGAGGATGCCTCAACCCATGACCTGTTGCTCTGTATCGGAACAAACTCCTCTATCTACGATGAGAAGAGGATAAAGATGCCGGGCGACTTCTTCTACCTCAAGAGTCCGCAGGAGATGGCAGAGCTCTATCGGGACATTCCTCAGGCAATAGAAAACACCGAACGCATCGCGGAAAAATGCAACCTGAAGCTTGAATTTGGGCGCCTCCACCTCCCTGAGATAGAACTGCCCCAAGGGAAAACCGCCGACCAGTTTCTGGCTGACCTCTGTTATCAGGGTCTGCCCCAATACTACCCCCAGCCTACCCCAGAGATAAAGCAACGACTCCAGTACGAGCTAGAGGTGATAGAGAAGACCCAATTTGCCAACTACTTCCTTGTAGTTTGGGACATCATCTCCTTCGCCAAGAAGTGTAACATCCTGTTTGGGGTTAGAGGTAGCGCCGCCGCCAGTATTGTCCTTCACTGCCTGGGCATCACCGGCGTTGACCCTATTGAAAACAACCTGGTCTTTGAGCGCTTCCTCAACCTAGAGCGTAAGGAGCTGCCTGATATAGATTTAGATTTTGAGGATGCTCGCCGTGATGAGGTCATCGCCTATGTATCCCAGAAGTATAGGCAAGACCATGTGGCTCAGATTATTACCTTCGGTACACTGGGGGCAAGGGCAGCCCTCAGGGACGTAGGACGGGCTTTGGCTATGCCCTACAGTGATGTTGACCGCGTCGCCAGGCTTGTTCCCTTCGCCCCGGGTATGACCCTGCAAAGAGCCCTAGAGGAGAATGGTGAGCTATATAATATATATAAGGAAGACGCCGTAGTCCACAATCTGATTGATTCCGCAAGAAAAGTAGAAGGGATTGTTCGTCACGCCAGCACCCATGCTGCCGGTGTAGTTATATCCAAGGAGCCCCTCACTAAGTACCTCCCGCTACAAAGGGTGAGCAAGGGCAACGCTCAGGAATCAGTTATGACCCACTTTACTATGAAGGATGTTGCCCAGATTGGACTGCTCAAAATGGATTTCCTTGGTCTGGCTAACCTTACTATCCTGGGCAGGGCAAAGGAGATTATTCACCACAACCGTAGCGTTGATATCGACCTGGGCAATATCCCCATGGATGATGCCAATACCTTCGCCCTGCTCTCTTCAGGAGAAACCGCCGGGGTATTTCAGCTAGAGGGGGCTGGCATGCGTCGCTACATTAAGGAGCTTAAACCAACCACCTTCAGCGACATCGCCGCTATGATAGCCCTCTACCGACCCGGGCCTATGGAGCACATTCCCACCTTCATCAAAGCCAAGCACGGCATTGAGCCTATCCGATATCCCCACCCCACCCTATCCAGCATCCTTGAAGAAACCTACGGGGTGATTGTATATCAAGAGCAGGTGCTGTTTATCGTTCAGACCCTTGCTGGCTATAGCCTGGGACAGGCTGACATCTTCCGCAAGGCAATGGGCAAGAAAATCCCCGAGGTTATGAAAAAAGAGAGGCGTCGCTTTATTGCTGGAGCTAAGAAGAAGGAGTTCTCCACCGAAGTAGCCAATGAGGTCTTTGCCCTTATTGAGCCCTTCGCTGGCTACGCCTTCAATAAAGCCCACTCGGTAAGCTATGCCCTTATCGCCTATCAAACCGCCTATCTCAAGGCAAACTACCCGGCAGAATATATCACCGCGTTCCTCATCACCAACGCCGACCAGTTAGAGAAAGTAGCCAGTGCCGCCGCCGAATGCCGCCGCCTGCACATTCCACTGTTGCCACCCGATATAAATCGCAGTCAGGCTAGCTTCTCTATAGAAAAAGATGGCGATAACGCTCCTGCCATCCGCTTCGGGCTAAGCGTTATCAAGAATGTAGGAGCTGGAGCTATAGAGCCCATCATTGCTGAGCGCAATAAAGGAGGTGATTTCAAGTCCCTTGAGGACCTGTGCCGTCGTGGCGACCTCCATAGCATCAATAAGCGGGTGATGGAATCTCTGATTAAAGCTGGAGCCCTGGATTGTCTGGGCAACCGTGGTACTTTGCTCCAAAATGTTGACCGCATCCTGTCTCTGGCTCAACGGGAGCAGCGCCTCCGTGAGACAGGACAATCTACCATGTTTGACCTATGGGGGGAGACCACACCGATTCCTTTACCCAGTCTCGATCTGGAAGATGCCAATATCTCTACTAAGGAGAAATTAGCCTGGGAGAAGGAACTGACAGGGGTATATCTTTCCGAGCACCCCTTCAGCGCATTCGCCAACAAAGTAGCTTCACCTGATATCACCCTATGCGGTCAAATTGATGCCGAACTGGTAGGACAAAGCGTGGTGGTTGCCGGAATGGTAGCCTCGGTTCGCCACCTCTTTACCCGAGACCGCAGACCATTCGCCAGCGCCATTCTGGAAGACCTTGACGGCAGAATCGAGGCTATGGTCTGGCCCAATGTCTACGCCGATACTAGAGACCTGTGGCAGGAAGGGAATATACTATTGGTTGGAGGCAAGGTAAGACTAAGGGACGACCGAGTGCAGCTAAATTGTGACAATGTGCGCCGCTACCAGTCTGAAGCAGCCCAAGGTGAAGAGACGGCTGGTGCCGAACCTGGTGAGGAGCCAGCGACGGCTGAGGAAGCACCAGCCACAAGTCGCCGGCTGATAGTAACCCTCACCCAGAGTGAGGACAAGGCTAGTGATATAGCCTATCTACACAGGTTGGTTGACACCCTTAAGGACTTCCCCGGGCAGGATGAGGTAAACCTGCAGGTAATCAGTGAGGGGAAGGTTATTAAGCTCAAGTTATCCAATATGTATGCCAATTATTGCCCTGAGCTGCATCACCAGCTGGCAGGGCTGGTGGGAGAGGATGGACTAAGACTGGAACCAACTGATAGCGCTTAAAGGGGGATAAAATGCCTTCAAGTGATATCTCGCCAGGACATAGAAAAAGACTGAGGGAACGATTTATTAAAGGAGGGCTAGCCAGCTTTCACGACTACGAAATCGTGGAGTTACCGGTGACCACCGCAAAGACAGACGAGGGTAAGTGAAGACTATATAGTCTCCACCTGATATTAGGCTGAGGCTTCCAGGTGAAGAAGACGCCTCTTCATCTCCACCCCATCACTGAAACCGCCAATTCCACCACCAATGGCTAGCACACGGTGACAGGGGATGATAACAGGTAGAGGGTTTCTGGCTAGGGCCTGCCCCACCGCCCGCACCGCCCGTGGTCTGCCGACCTGCTGAGCCACCCAGGTGTAGCTCCTGGTCCCGCCATAAGGGATAAGCCTGGTTATCTCCCATACCCTGCGCTGAAAATGGGTAGCCCCTGATAGGTCAAGCTTGTCAGGGAAGGTTATTTCGCCGCCGCTCAAGTAAATCCGAAAACGTCTGATTAAGTCATCAAATAGATTGGGCGACCAGACAGCATCGTTTGAGCTTTCACCCAGCTGGTGGCGGGCTTGTTGAGATGAGTGCTGGGGGAGGGTGGTACGCAGTAGCCCTTGGGCTGAGCTTAATATCCCCACCCAACCCATACTGGTATGGAAAACGGTGTATTTTACCTCCCCGCTCACCTTAATTATCTCGAGCAGAAACCAGAGCTATTTTCTAGCCTAACTCAGGTTTAATGAGGCCGTAGTTACCATCCTTCCTTCTATATAACAGGTTAAGCCCTTCATCATCGGCGTTAAAGAAGAGGAAGAAATCGTGACCTAAAAGCTCCATCTGGTCTATAGCTTCAGCCACTGACATAGGCTTAACCGCAAATTGTTTAACCTTAACCACCTTGCTAACAGGTTCTTCCTCCACTGCTTCTTCACTGAATTCACCCCTCGCCAGTGAGCTACCCCTCCCCTTCTCATATAGCTTCCCCTTGCGGCGCTCAATCTGCCGGCTCATAACCTCCGCCACCTTGTCAATAGCAGTGAATAGATTCTCTCCCCTCTCCTGACTCCGGAGCAAGGTGCCGTTGCTATCTATAGTTGCCTGCACCACAAAGTGCTGCTGAGGAGACTTTGTCTTTTCTTCAGCTACTTCTACCTTAAATTCTATGATTTTAGGTAGATGGCGATTAAGCTTGCCCAGCTTGCGCTCAATATGCTGGCGCACTGCTGGTGATAGCTCCATATTTTTACCAGTTATCTGTAGCTCCATATACTCTCACACTCCTAAATATTAATTCTTCAAATCTCTCTAGCCAGCGCTAATCCCCACACCGAGGCAGCACCGGCTGCTTTCAGCGCAGTAGCACAGGCAGGGCAAAATACACCGCTGGATTGAGGTTTACCACACCTGGAGCAAAGCGGGGGCATAACCCGAGGTAGCGTGCCACGACAGGAGAGGCAAATAAACTCGCCTTGCCTGCCACAGCCGACACACCACTGAGGAAATAAGAAATCCAGCGCTATCCCTTTAAGCTTAGCTACTTGAGGGAGCACAAACACCATCCTGCGCTCTAAATTCAAGATAAACTATTCGGGATTTTAGCGGGAGCGGGTACCATGTAGAGTTCCGCTCATAATGGGTTCATTAATATAGACGTCACCATTCCTGATTTTCAGGTTAAATCCACAATCAGGATTGGTGCAAACCCAGGCTTTGTACTGAATAGCTGCCCCCTGACTACCAAAGTCAGACAAGGGCACTAAATCTCCAGTGTTGCACTTTTGACATTTGGGGAAATTGAGTTGTTCCATGAAAGTCCACCTCCCAGCCGAAATTAGATCTTTAACAGTATACACTAGGGATTAACCGTTGACAAGGGTTTTTCTAGCCTAATTGAATTAATTTGGCTATAAATAGCGCCTTCCCTAGTTAGTTGACTTTTCATCAGGTTGATGGCATCTACCTCGATAGTGTGCGCTGCCTCAAATGTGGTATTGGCGATAAGCTGTCCAAATCTTTGCTTCTCGTCCGGTGATGTCTGGGCACGAAGACGCGCCAAGGTCAAGTGGGGGGCAAACGGTCGCGACTCAGGGGCAAAGCCCAAAGGGGTCAGATTGGACTCAATGCGCTTCTGGAGTTGAGCAAGCTTATCCACCTCTCCAGTCAACCCCACCCAAGCTACCTGAACTCGTTTGAAATTGGGAAAAACCCCCAGTTCTTTAACCTTGAGTTGAAAGGGCGATATTCCACGGACAGCCTCCTCCATCGCCCTGGTTATGCCCTCAACCCTATCTACAGCAATATTACCCAAGAACTTCATCGTGAGGTGAATGCCATCTGGGTCGACCCACTTCACCCCAAGCTGCTCGCCCGATTTCAGCTGGGCTTCAAGCTGGACAAGCTCCAACTTCAACTCAGCGGGTAGCTCAATGGCAATGAAAGAGCGAATCTGCTCCATAACTCAAGCCCCACCGATGCCAAGCAGCCTCTGGGCATTACCTGATAGAATAAGGCTCTTCGTTTCCTGGGACAAATCCAGAGAGTCGATCTCCTCCAGCACCCGACCCTGTGCCATCAGTGGATAATCACTACCGAAGAGAATCTTGTCACCACCGACAAGCTGGACGACCTGATTGTATACTTGAGAGCTGTATAAAAGGGGTGAAGCGGCGGTATCAAAAAAGACGTTGCTCATCGCCTTTTTCACTTCAGGCATCAGAGCATAGAAGGGCAAGCCACCACCCCAATGAGCGCAGACTATAGTTAAATCAGGAAAGCACTCAATAAAGGGATAGAGTATATCTGGGGTAACACCCCCCTTGCCCGGATACTGATGACCTGCCGGCTCAGAGGCATGTGTAAGCAGAATTAATTTATGCTCCCTTACCACCTCAATAAAGGGGTCCATCATCTCCTCATCATTAAAGTCGAGGAATTGCACATCTGGTCTCAGCTCACCAATCCCCCTTATCCCTCCTCTTACACAACGCTCAATTTCAGCTATGGCTGCCTCAATTGAGCGTGGCTGGACAGCACAAAAACCTACCAGGCGATTGGGATAACGGGCTATCGACTCTAAGATGTAGTCGTTGGTTTCGACACACAACTCATGGGTAGCCCAGCCGATATTGAGGATAACCGAGATATCAACCCCGTCTCTGTCCATGCTGGCAATGAGTTCATCAGCAGTGGCGAGCTTAGCCTCTTTCTTGGAATACAAAATGGCGAAACAGGGGTCGCTTTCAATATATTTACCGCGGTTTTTCTTTACCTGGGGCGAAAATACATGAGTGTGAAAGTCAATAATCATCGCCCCATTATAGCAGAACCTTCAAAATGACGGCAACACAGGATTACTCGGCAGATTTCTTCCATTTCTTCCATGGCTCTGCTTTAGCCCCGGGCTCTGCTTTAGCCCCGGGCTCTCCTTCAGCCTCGACCTCTTCTCCAGCCTCAGCCTCCGCTGCTGCCTCTTCCTCAGCTGCTACCTCCTCTGCCACCACCTCTTCCTCTACTATCCTCACTTCGCTGACCTTAACTATCAGTTGGTCAGGGTCAGTAATAACCGTAACGTCCGGGCTGATGATAAGGTCGCTAACGTGAATCGCCTGGTCCACCTCTTCAAGCGGGCTCAGGTCAACCTCTATCTGAGGGGGCATTTTATCCGGCAGGCACTCGATGCTCAGACTGGCAAGCGGGTGATCCACTATACGCCCCTTCAGCCGCATGGCTGGGGCTTCACCAATCAGGACCAGAGGAATCTCTGCCTTAATCTTTTCCTTCTTCCGTATTTGATAGAAGTCAACGTGGAGCAACTGTCCACTTATCTCATTCCTTTGAATCTCACGGATAAATACACTCCTTGGCTGCTTGTCCCCCTCAACCTCCAGAGCAATGAGTCTGGTTGTTCCCGCCTGAGCTATAATTCGCTGAAGCTCAGCAGTGTCGCACTGTAGTGTCAGCGACTTAACACTGTGTCCGAATAGATGTACAGGGGTAATCCCCTCACGGCGCAAAAACCTGGTCTTCTTGCCCAATATCTCCCTGTCAGCAACTTGTATTTTTAGACCATCCATTTCCCTTCTCCTTACTACCACCATATTTAACCAGAGATAGGGAGGAAAATCAAATAATATAAAGGGCGAAGCATTATAGACTTAGCCCGCAAAATTATTATATAATTAATAAACAACATAGAGGAATTGATGTCGCTATCTGAAATGGGTAAGTCACTATCAAAAGCCTCGGCAAAGAAAGAGTGCGCCGAGGCTTTTTCATCATCACCAGCCGGAGCTAAACCGCTATCGGAAAAGGAAATGGCGGCTATAGCTAAGAGGATGCGCCGCCACATTATCACCATGACAGGCAAGGCAGGCAGTGGTCACCCCGGCGGCTCTCTATCAGCGGTGGAGATTGTCGCCACCCTTTACTTCAAGGTACTCAGACATAAGCCTCAAGACCCCTGCTGGGCAGGCAGGGACAGGTTCATCCTGAGCAAGGGCCATGCTGCCCCCGTGCTTTATGCCACCCTGGCCGAGTGCGGTTACCTCCCTGTAGATGAGCTAACCACGCTGAGAGAGCTAAACAGTCGCCTTCAAGGGCACACTGACCGACTGTCCTGCCCCGGGGTGGAGATGTCAGCCGGCGCCCTGGGACAGGGCTTATCTTTTGCCATCGGCGTTGCCCTGGCCGGTCGCCTCAATTCACAGGACTACCGGGTATATGCCCTCCTCGGAGATGGGGAGTGCGACGAGGGACAGATATGGGAAGCGGCTATGGCTGCCGCCCACTTTAAACTGGATAACCTGACAGCTATTGTGGACAACAACGGACAGCAGATTGACGGCTGGAACCGTGATGTGATGAACCTCGAGCCCTTCGCCGACAAATGGCGAGCCTTTGGCTGGCACGTTATTGAGGCTGATGGTCACCACTTCACCCAGCTTATGGCAGCCTTTGACCAGGCTAAGCGGGTTAAAGGACAACCCGCCGTTATTATCGCCCACACCATCAAAGGCAAAGGGGTTAGCTTTATGGAGAATAACCCCGATTTCCACGGCAAAGCCCCCAATGCCGAGCAGGTAGAGATAGCGCTAAAGGAGCTGGAGTAAAAATGCCCGAGGTCTCCCCAAGGGAAGCCTATGGCAAGACCCTGGTTGAGCTAGGCAAGCAGAACCCGGACATCGTGGTGCTGGATGCCGACCTGTCTCAGTCAACCATGACCAAATTCTTCGCCAGGGAGTTCCCCGACCGCTTCTTCGACTGCGGTATCGCCGAGCAGAATATGGTGAGTATCGCCGCCGGGCTGGCGGCGTCGGGCAAGATACCCTTTGCCAGCACCTTTGCCGTTTTCGTCCCCGGACGCAACTTCGACCAGATTCGCATGTCCATCGCCTATTCCCGACTCAATGTCAAGCTGGTAGTCACCCACGGCGGCGTCAGCGTCGGTGAGGACGGCGTCTCCCACCAGTCCATTGAAGACTTGTCTCTAATCTGCTCCCTGCCCGGCTTTACCGTTATCGTTCCCGCTGATGCCATTGAAACCGCCCAGGCAGTAAGGGCAGCCGCCGCCACCGAGGGACCCTTCTACATCAGGCTGTGCCGCCCCAAAATGCCCCTATTATATAAGGAAGACTACCGCTTCAAATTGGGCAAGGCGGTAACCATGAGGCAGGGCAAGGACGCCACCATTATCGCCCTCGGCATTATGGTATCGCCCGCCCTTGAAGCCGCCGATAGCCTGAAGCAAAAGGGGATAAACTGCCGCGTGCTGAATATGTCCACCCTCAAGCCCATTGACCAAGCCGCTATCGTTAAGGCTGCCGGTGAAACCGGGGCTATCGTCACCGCCGAAGACCATTTAGTGCATGGAGGGCTGGGCAGCGAGGTCGCCCAGGTGGTAGCCACCCATCACCCCATCCCCATGGAGTTTGTCGCCATCAAGGATACCTACGCCAAGTCAGGCAGCACCAGTGAGCTTCTGAAGAGATACGGCCTGACCGCCGAAGACATTGAGCAGGCTGTGGGCAGGGTGATAAAGAAGAAGGGTTAAACCTGAGTTGGTGCCGGGGGCGGGACTCGAACCCACAAGGACAAAGTCCGGCGGATTTTAAGTCCGCTGCGTCTGCCAATTCCGCCACCCCGGCTGAAGCTAAACTTTAGATATTCACCCCTGTTTTAGGAAAAACTGGCGTTAAATTGGCGTTATTTTTTTGAGACACCCCTACTGGTAGCACTTCGTCTAATAACGCCATAGCATCCTCTTGCATCCCCTCAATTATATGAGAATAGGTGTCCATTGTAAACGCCACGCTTGAATGACCTAGTGCCTCACCAATTCGCTTTGCTTCTTCAGTAGTGAAGTGCTTTTTGCTTGTCATGTCCGCCCCCTAATTGACTATTCTTGGGGCAATC
>JAZGHN010000062.1:0-4982 GCA_036481135.1 Dehalococcoidales bacterium
TCAGCAAAGAACAGGTAGCTGCGATTAGCCTGGCTTTCCCCGGCAAACGCAGCCCCCAAGTTTTCCCGTGTATTGCTCATTTAATACCCCCTCTATATGTTTATTCCGATTATAAGGCAGTTCACTCCGCCTTCTCTACAGCATCTAGGGTATCAGTGAGATATGATTCCAGCCCCTGTTTCTGGAGACAGCTGTATATCTTCTCAGCTTGAGCCTTATCCTTTACCAGGGTAAACAGAGCTGGACCCGAGCCAGCGAGGTGAACTTGTTGAGCTCCAGCCTTCAGAAACTGCTCCTGATATCCCCTAAGCCCATTAAAGTTATCAGGGGCAACATCATCTAACACATTAAAGAACTCGGCTATCAGCTTCTCCTCTTTAAAGTTTTGTCCAGCCAATAATGCCACCAGCCTGTCCGTAACCTCACCTCGGGTATAATGGCTGGGCCTCACTCTAGCATAGAGCCGCCCTGTCTTGCCCAGCCTCCTCGGCACAGGCGGCAACATCACCACCACCCTCATATGGGGGAAGGAAGGAAGAGAAGTTACTACCTCCCCCCTACCCTTTAGCAGAGCTGTGCCACCATAAAGAAAGAAGGCTACATCTGAACCCAACTGGGGGGCCAGCTCAAGTAATTCTGACAAGGATAGCCCCAATTCCCAAAGCTTATTAAGCCCAACCAGGACGGCTGCGGCGTCACTGCTATCCCCGCTTAATCCTGAAACCAATGGGATACGCTTATCAATCTCTATCTTAACCCCTTTGGAGCACCCCGTAGTCTTTTGTAGCAAATCGACCGCTTTAGATACCAAGCTCACCTCTGGAATCCAAGAAGGGTCAGCACAATCGAACTCGACATTCTCATTCAACTGGAAGCGCAGACTATCGTATAGATTTATGGTCTGGACAACACTGCGGATTTCATGAAAACCATCGGGACGCTTAGCCAGAACCTCAAGGGTTAGATTCAGCTTAGCCAGTGCCAGAACTGTCAACATGCTAAACCCCCCTCTACCTGTGTAAATACTTGCCATAATTGTGCCCACTCGTCAAGAGTCAGTGTCTCAGCCCTCCGTTGCGGTGCTATTTCCACCTTCCTCAATAAGGAGAAAACATCAGCCTTGGGCAGTTCCAGACCCTGAGTTAAAGAATTACATATTTGCTTACGGGGAGCGGCAAAACCAGCCCGCACCAGCCCGAAGAAACTTTTTTCATCGGTTACATCCACCGCTGGTTTAGCATATAGAGTCACCCTTAATATAGCAGAATCCACCTCTGGCACGGGATAAAAACAGCGGGCGGGTACATAGCCGACTATCTCCGGTTGACTATAAAACTGCACGCTAATACTCAACACACTCATACCACCAGGCTCAGCCACGATAGCCTCCGCCACCTCCTTCTGCACCATTACCACCATAATTTGAGGCTTGAATGAGGCTTCAAGGAAATGGCGTAAAACAGGCGAGGTAATATAATACGGGAGGTTAGCCACCACCTTATAGCGAGAAGGGTTTATCGCCGGAGAAAACCTCTCACGTTGCTCCCGGAGTAAGGCTTCCGGGGAAATTTCGAGCACATCCTCATTGATAACAGCAACATTTTTAAAAGAAGCCAGGGTCTGTTTCAACATAGCAGCCAGCTTATTATCCAGCTCAATGGCGACTACCCAACCAGCCTTCTTAGCCAGTTCTTTAGTCAACACACCAAGACCGGGGCCTACCTCCATAACAACATCGGTGGGGGCGAGCTCAGCAGCTGAGAGAATAAACTTGAGCACCTCTTCATCAATAAGAAAGTGCTGCCCCAGCCTCTTTCTCGCCCGAAGGTCAAAGTGACGCAGTAGCCCCTTAGTTTGAGTCAAAAGCGATTGCGTTTTCAGGTAATACCTCCTATAGACCTAGCTCGGCTCAGAAATCCCGAACTCGCTCACAGACCATGGCTCAGGCGAGCCACCAGGCGCACAGGCAAGTTCTGCCTTGCCATCCTATTCTGGGTGGCTCCAATATCATATGGAACACGATAGAGCCGAGCCATCTTAGACTCAGTATCACAGATGGCATAGCTGGCCCGGGGGTCGCCATCTCGAGGCTGTCCTACCCCACCAGGATTGATAATCAATCTCTGCTTACCAAGGACGAGAGCAATATCAGGCGAGAAGGGGCTACAGGAGCACTCTCCCTCCTCAGCACACTTGAACACCATAGGCACATGAGAATGGCCCACCAGGCAAAACGGCGAGTGGAAGCGAGTAAAATTCTCCTTAGCACTGCTAACTGACAGGAGATATTCCCAGATAGGCTCCCTGGGGCTACCATGCACTAAAGTAAAATCCTCTTTCTCAATAACTGAGGGCAATCCATGAAGATAGACGACATCTCCCGCAGTTAATTGCTTGGCTGTCCAGCGGCAGGCAGCAGAGGCATCAGGATTGAAATTATCGAGATCGACCTTGCCTATTGCTGCCAAATCGTGATTGCCGGCAACACAGATATGTTTTTGCTGACGCAAAAGCTCGATGCACTGGTGAGGGTCGGGCCCATAGCCGACAATATCGCCTAAACACCGCAGCTCCTCCACCCCTCCCCTGTGCTCAATATCCTCCAGCACTGCGGTAAAAGCAGTTAGATTAGCATGAATATCAGCAATAATGGCGTAACGCATCCTATAAAAATATAACAGTTTTTACCCGATATGGCTAGGGCTAAAGTTGTGAGTCCGATATAAGAGTGCTATAATTTGCTATCCCACACAGCTCACACAGCGAGGGAGATGTAGAGAGATGAGGAAGGTATATCTAGACCATGCTACCACCACTCCTCTTCTCCCCGAGGTTCGTGAGGCGATGCTCCCCTACTTAGGAGAAGCCTTTGGTAACCCATCCTGTATTCACGAGTGGGGAGACGCTGCTCGGGAAGCCATGGAAACTGCCCGAACCCAGGTGGCTCAGCTTATCGGAGCCAATACCGATGAGGTAATCTTCACCGGCAGTGGCACGGAAAGCAACAATTTTGCCATTAAAGGGCTGGCGCTGGCACAGCAAAATAAAGGCAAGCATATAGTAGCCTCAGCTATTGAGCACTTCTCAGTACTGCACTCAGCGAAAACACTGGAAAAGTGGGGATTTGAGCTGAGCCTGGTCCCGGTGGATAAGTACGGGATGGTTGACCCTGAGGATGTGCGCAAGAGCTTAAGAAAAGACACCGTGCTGGTATCCATCATGCACGCCAACAGCGAGGTGGGCACTATAGAGCCGATACAGGAGATCGCCAAGATAACCAAGGAGAGCAATGCAATCTTCCACACCGATGCCGTAGCTGCGGCGGGAACTATTCCCGTCGACGTAAAGGAGCTGGGAGCGGACGCTTTGAGCCTAGCAGGGAACCAGTTCTATGGCCCCAAGGGAGTGGGCGCCCTCTGGGTACGCAAAGGAGTACGCATTATCCCCTTCCTCGATGGCGGTGTACAAGAGAGGGGTCGGCGTGCTGGCACGGAGAACGTCCCCGCCATTGCTGGCCTAGGCAAAGCGGCTGAACTAGCCGAAGCCAGCATGACAGCCCGAACAGAGCATCTCACTCAACTCCGCGACCGCTTGCTTAAGGAATTGCCGGCTGCGATTGACCATGTGGTGGTCACCGGTCACCCTCAGCATCGACTTCCAGGCAATGCCAGCTTCTGCGTGGAGTTTATCGAGGGTGAAGCTATGCTTATGTTGTTAAATAGCCAAGGGGTGGCTGTCACCAGTGGCTCAGCATGCACCTCAAGAGCATTGAAAGCCTCCCACGTGCTTATCGCCATAGGATTGCCTCATGCGCTGGCCCAGGGTTCCCTCCTCTTCAGCTTTGGTATAGATAATATCTTCCAAGATGTAGACTACGTCCTTGAGGTGCTGCCTCCCATTGTGGATAGACTGCGACAGATGTCACCACTTTATGCTAAATTTACCAGAGAGAACAAAGGAGGCAAATAGTATGCCGATCTATAGTGAAAAGGTAATGGACCACTTCATGAACCCCCGTAATGTAGGGGAGATTGAGAATCCCGATGGCATGGGGGAGGTAGGCAATCCCATATGTGGAGATATGATGACCTTCTTTATTAAAGTCAAGGACAACCGCCTGGAGGATGTCAAATTCAAGACCTTCGGCTGCGGGGCAGCCATCGCCGTTTCCAGCATGGTTAGTGAGATGGCTAAGGGAAAGACGCTGGAGGAAGCGATGAAAATCACCCCTCGCTCGGTGGCTGATGAGCTGGAGGGACTGCCCAAGCAAAAGTTTCACTGCTCCAATTTGGGCGCCCAAGCTCTAAACAAAGCGATACAAGACTATCTGGGCAGAAAGAAAAAAGCGAAGGGAGGCAAGCAATAATGGAGGCTGAATGTAAAACAGATAAAGAGCGCTTTTTTTGCCCCTACTGTGACGAGGAGATAATGGAAGCATTGTTCCCCTACTGCCAGGTGTGCAAAATAACCATTTTTTACTGCCCCGAGTGTCGGGAGTCGATACCCCGGGACAAGAAGGTCTGCCCCCATTGCGGGGCTGAGATTAAGGCCGAGAAAGCCTAAGGGGGGAGTAAGGCATGTCTTCTAAGTCGCCGAAGCGGGTTCATCAAACCCTAGATTGCATAGGCCTCTACTGCCCCACGCCAGTGCTACACACCAGAGAGGCAATGGACAAACTTGCCGTTGGTCAGACCCTGGAGGTACTGGCTGATGACCCCGCTGCTGAGGAGGACATCAAGGCTTGGTCCAAGCGGGCTGGGCAGAAAATACTTGCTATAGAGAAAACCGATGAAGGCTTGAGATTTCTCATACAGAAAGAAAAATAGGAGATTGGCCATGGCTGAGAAGAAAAAGCATATCCTCTACGTTCAAACCAGCGGTGTTGATACGCCAAAGCGTCTTTACTCGCCCTTCGTCCTAGGCATGACTGCCAAAGCGATGGATATTGACGCTACCATTTATTTCCTTGGCCTGGGAGTAAC
>JAZGHN010000063.1:0-4227 GCA_036481135.1 Dehalococcoidales bacterium
ATAGACTGCGCTATACTCGGCGACGCCTGCTATAAGGTTATCTGGGATGCTCAAGCCAAGCAGGTCAGGGTTACTGCCCCCGATGTCCAGGGTATCTATGCCTGGTGGCTTGGGGACGATACATCACGGGTGTGGCGAGTAGCCTCAAAGTATACCCTTACCCAGGAAGAAGCTGAGGCGCTCTACCCGGTGAAGCCTAAGGCTAAGACAGCCACTGTCATTGAGCTGTGGACAGATAGCGAATTTGAGCTTTACCTGGATAGTGCCCTGGTGGAGAAGAAGCCTAATCCCTACGGATTTATACCATTTATTATCTATCCCAACCTGAGAGAGCCGAAGAAGTTCTGGGGTATATCTGATTTGCCCCAAATTATGGAACCCCAGCGGGAGTTAAATCGGGCAATGAGTCAGCTATCCCGGATACTGGAGCTATCTGGTAATCCTATCGCGGTACTGGAGAATGTGGAGGAATCAGAGGATATCGCGGTTAAGCCGGGGGCAGTGTGGAATATACCCGAGGACGCTAAAGCCTATTTGCTTGATTTGCTTCAGGGTGGTGGCCTCAGACTGCATATAGATTATATCAATTTGCTATATAGAATCCTGCACGATATATCAGAATCGCCGAGGGCTGCCTTTGGCGGAACCGAGAGGGATCTCTCCGGGGTTGCCCTTGAGATTGAGCTTCAACCACTACTGCAGAAGGTTAGGCGAAAGAGGGTCATCAGGACAGCGGCTTATAACCGTAGAAACGCCCTCATCCTTAAGCTTGTGGAGAGATACCAGGGGGAGAACTTTGGTGACTACCGGTTGAGGCTAGTCTGGGGTCCGGTACTACCTCGGGATATGGCGCGGCTGGTGTCTAATGAGCAGTCATTGGTTCAGACCGGAATTCACTCGAGGAGAACAGCCATGGATGAGCTTGGGATTAAGGATGCGGAGTATGAGTTTAATAGATGGCTTGAGGAGAGGGAGACCATCCTCAGGATGAATAAAGAGCTTGACGTACGCTCGACCAGGGGCGGAGCGAGAGAGGGCTATACGGTCCCGGGTGGGGGGCGTTGAGGAATAAACACGGTCGGTTAGTCTGGAGTTAAGACTCCGGGCTCAAGACCGAGGACTAGAGGCAGGAGGAAACACTATGACTGACGAGGAAATTCAGGCACTACAGGCTGAACTGGAATCTACCAAGGCAGAGCTGGAAGGCGTCAGGGCAGAGAAGGGAACCCTTGCCAGTGAACTTGATGCCAAGGGAGCCGCTATCAGTGAGCTGGAGCAGGTGGTAGCCGATAGGGATAGCGATGTCGCTGCCCTGAAGCAGGCACTAGCTGAGTCAGCCGAAATGTTGACCAATGTTAGAGATTCTCTGGCTCAGGCGGTGTCCAGTTATCGGGCTCTGGTAGTTCAGGCTAATCCCGATGTCCTTGACGAGCTCATTAGTGGCGACAGCATTGAGGCAATAGACCAGTCTTTGGAACATGCCCAGTGCTTCATCTCCAGAGTGAAACAGGGACTGGAAGCTGAAGCGGCAAAGACTAGAGTCCCGGTGGGGGCGCCACAGAGGACACCGCCTGACCTGTCAGCTCTATCCCCACGAGAAAAGATTCGATATGCAATAGGAGGTAAACGATAATGGCACTAACTTTAGCTGAGGGAGCTAAACTGTCAAATGATATCCTACTTCAAGGAGTGGTCGAGACTATCGTCAAGGATTCACCTATCCTCCAGGAGTTGCCCTTCATTGAGATTGTCGGTAATGGCTTAACCTATAACCAGGAGAAGACCCTGCCTAGTATCGACTTCTATGATGTCGGTGATACCTGGGCTGAGTCTACCCCAACCTTTGAGCAGATAACGGCAAACTTAAAGATTATGGGCGGTGATGCTGATGTTGATAACTTCTTAAAGGCAACGCGGTCTAATCTGCAGGACCTGGAGGCAGCTGTTATTGAGCTCAAGGCTAAGGCACTCAGGCGTAAGTTTGAGGAGACCTTTATCTATGGCGATGCCACGGCTAACCCTAAGCAGTTTGATGGTTTGAGAAAGCTCATTGATACCACCACTGCCAGTGACCAGGTGATTGCCGCTGGCGCTACCGGGGCTACCCTGACACTATCTATGCTTGATGAGCTCATTGATGCAGTAAAGGGTGGTAAGCCCGGTATGCTGCTGATGAGCCGAAGAAGCCGGCGTAAGATTAACGCCTTGGTCAGAGCCGCTGGCGGTATGATGGAAACTGACCGAGATAAGTGGGGTAATTTCACCCATTTGTGGGATGGCATCCCCCTTGGGGTGAACGACTGGATTCTGGATACGCACACGGTATCTTCCAGCTTGGAAACTGGCACTAGCGGCGGCACCTGCTCCACTATTTACGCCGTCCAGCTCGGTGAGGGAGCCCTTTGTGGCTTAACCGCGCCTGGTCACCTAACCACAGAGCCCATTGGCTCACTGGAGACCAAGGATGCCTCCAGGACCAGGATTAAGTGGTATGTATCTCTGGCTCTGTTTAGCTCGGTTAAGACAGCCGCCTTAATTGGCGTCCAGGATTAAAGTAAAGAGGGGGAGAGGGGGTTTTAACTTCCTCTCCCCACAGGAGGTATATGATGGCAGAGACTAAACTTTTTGATAGTTATGGCAGACCTATTCAGGTTATCTTGGGGAAGGATGCTAGTGGTAATCCACTCCAATTTCTTCTTGATGCTGAGGGTAAGCTGATATTATCCCCCGAATCTAGTAGTGCAGAACCGGTTGTCCACCATGAGCACCCCTTTGCTAAGGGTAACCTGACTTCAGACGGGGTTCAATGGAGTGCCGAAAAGACTACAAGCACCGATGATTATGAGACGGTAGAATCAGTAACCATTGAGCCACCGGCTGCGGGAACTATTGTTGAGGTGGAGTTCGGGCTTACCTGCGCCGTAAAGTCCAGCAGCACTCTTGAAAGCGTGCTTTTCAAGTGGCAGGCACGGAATAAGGGTGGAACCTGGGTTGACCTTCACGGTGAGGTAACCTATGCGGCTGATGCTTCAGCTTATAAGGAATATACCTATAGTGGTCGTTTCCAACCAGTAGCTAACTTCAATGCCGTGCCCTTTGATATTCAACTGTTAATCAAGTCAGGTGCTGCTGGTGGTGAGAATGCCATGGGGAAGGTCAAAAACTCAAGCTATGTCAAGGTAATCTATAGTGCTTCGTGAGGTGAGTGATGGATTTCATCTTTGACCCCAGTCTGGTGCTCTATTTGCCTCTCTATGAGCTAGATGGTGCTTCTTTTATGTCTAAAGATGCCTGCGGGCACTTGTGCACTGTTACCGGTGCTGTGTGGAGACCAAATGGCAGATATTTTGATGGGAGTGACGATAAGATAGTCGTTCCTGATTGTGCTGTATTATCCGCTATGCCTGCTATCACGGCGGAAGTCTGGATGAAATCTGATGGTGATGCTGGTGCTCTTAATGGTCTTATCGGGAAGTATGGTCCCGCTGGTGAAATAGAGTGGTTTACTAAACTAGATGATGATGCCCCAGAAATCGGAATGAGGATATATGACGCTAGTGTAAATAAGCGTATTGGTAGAATGGATACCACTTCCAATGTATGGGATGATGTTTGGCATCATATTGTCTTTGTTTGGGATGGCACGGCTTTATCTTCAGGTATCAAAATATATGTTGATACTGCCCAAACTGATGATACAGACGATGAGGCAGCGGGCTTTGTTGCCATAGAGGATAAAACTGCTAATGTGCAGGTGGGCACAAGAACTACAGACATTGGATATTTCAAAGGCACCATCGGTGAGGTAAGGCTTTATAGACGTGCTTTAACCCCTCTAGAAATCCAGCACAACTATCTGGCGACTAAGTGGAGGTATAGATGAAATATTGTGTGATGCACAGTTTAAGGTTTGAAACCCCGGCTAAAAGGGACGGTTTAGACCAAGCAGTTAGAAATGAAGTAGCCGGCAGGCCGGTCTGGGGCAGGATGGCTATGGCAAGCAGTCAAGATGAGGAAGGTTTCCCACTCCATAATTTAGAAATTCGCTTTGAGAATAAAGCTGATATGGAAGACCTGTTCACTTTCCTTAAAGGCAAGATGGAGAAGATACCTGTCTTGAAGGGGACGGTAAGCAAGCATTACTGCTCACACGATGAGGGCACTCCACAGCCCTGCCAAATAACTGAGGAGATATCTAAATGACTCTAAATGAGATGAGAACCTTAG
>JAZGHN010000064.1:0-2160 GCA_036481135.1 Dehalococcoidales bacterium
GCTACCGCAACTCGCTTGTTAGGCATGTCTAAAGCCTTACTGAGAAAGCAGCTGGCTTATCTTTTTCCAGATAATCTCTGCTATTTTCTCCTTGCTCTGCTTGGCATCTATTACCAGCCATCGCCCCAGCTCGCTGGCTGCCAGCTTGAGGTAGCCCTCCCTCACCCTCTGGTGGAAGGCGATATCCTCCTGCTCAAAGCGGTCTCGCCTCTGTTTGCGGGCGAGTCCTTCCTCCGCTGATATATCCAGCAGAATGGTCAAATCGGGTTTCAATCCCCCGGTAGCGATGTCATTAATAGCGGCGACCGTCTCTGAATCTAATCCTCGCCCGTAGCTTTGATAAGCGGTGGTGGAGTCGGCATAGCGGTCGCAGATAACCACCTTCCCCTTTTCCAGCTCGGGGCGGATGACTTCATCTATCAATTGGGTGCGGGAGGCATTAAATAGCAGCAACTCAGCCACTGGTGATATACCGGTATTTTCTACTCCCTTCAGCCAGTGCCTGAGCTTCTTACTGAGGGCGGTTCCGCCAGGCTCGTGGGTCAGCACTGCTGGAATAGCCGACTGCGATAACCTCTCATATAGCGCCCTGGCTTGAACACTCTTGCCGCACCCCTCTCCCCCCTCAAAGGTGATAAATAATGCCATAATTGTACCAACCCCTCACCCTTTATCCCTCTCCCCTTCATAAGGGGAGAGGGAAGGAAGTTTCTTAACGGGGGCGAAACCCCTTTAATCCCTTTACTCTCTATAAATCCTCACCCGTCTTTCGGGGTCTTTGCCGGTGCTTTGTGAAGACAGGTCGTGTCTCTCGGCAATCAGGTGTTGCAGGCGTCGGATATAGGCACTCTGGGGGCTGAGATCTACCGTTTCCTCGCCGCTCTTCACCTTGGTAACGGCTTCCTCTGCCTCATTGAGGGCAAGCTTAAGGGGATGTCTCTTATCTACGCTCTCCAGGGGGTAGATATCGCTCAGGAGCCGTCTGATTTGAGGCGGCGTGTTGCTTCTGAGGACATAGATAGGTATGTTGGCTGCTTCAGCCTCCCTGACCTTTTGCATCTTGCGACGGTAGTAGCTCTTGGAGGTGACAAACAGGTTGGCATCATTTAGATTATCGACTACATCCACACTTAATTTCATCTCTTTTGCTATCTGCACCAGTCGCCCCCGGTTTACCCCGAAGAGGTAGAGCTTGGGTGATTTGTTTCCTTTGATGAACGGCTTACCTCTGACCGCTTTCTTGGCAGCGGTGGCTGGCTCCTCTTTTTCTATTTTCACCTCCCCCGTCTCATCCAGCAAGCGAATCTCGGTAGTTAGGGGTTGACCACGGAGGAGGGCATCCACTATCTGGCCCACACCAGGGTGAATGGCTACCCTGTCCCGGTCCCGAATTTCAACCAGGATATCAAAGGTGGGCTGTGACTTGCGCTCCAGGATGGACTTCTGTGTTCCCCTCCGCTTTGCCTCCTCATCACCCAGGGTTACGCTCTGGATGCCGCCGATGAGGTCACAGAGGGTAGGGTTCATCATCAGGTTTTCCAGGGTGTTACCATGGGCGGTGCCTATCAGTTGAACCCCCCGTTCAGCAATGGTTCGAGCCGCCTGAGCCTCAAGCTCGGTGCCCATCTCGTCGATAACAATCACCTCAGGCATGTGGTTTTCTACGGCTTCAATCATTACTGCGTGTTGCTCGGTGGGGGTAGTTACCTGCATCCGCCGAGCATGTCCGATAGCAGGGTGGGGGATATCACCATCACCGGCAATTTCGTTTGAGGTATCGACAATGATAACCCGTTTCTTATGGTCATCGGCTAGTACTCGGGCTACCTCACGCAGCATGGTTGTTTTGCCTACCCCGGGACGGCCCAGCAATAAGATACTCTTGCCCGATTGGATAAGGTCTTCAATAATTTTTATGGTGCCAAACACAGCCCTGCCCACGCGACAGGTAAGCCCGACAATGCGCCCCTTGCGGTTGCGGATGGCTGAGATGCGATGTAGGGTGCGCTCAATTCCAGCACGATTGTCATCGCCGAAGCTACTAACACGGGAGACCACATAGTCGATGTCCTGTTCACCGACCTCTTTAGGGTCGAGGGCTACTTCTCGCTGGGTATAGCGTGCTTCGGGAGGTCGCCCCAGGTCCAGGACTACCTCCAG
>JAZGHN010000065.1:0-11878 GCA_036481135.1 Dehalococcoidales bacterium
TTTGGACCATCAATGGCAAAAAAAGCTGGTTCTTGGCCATTGGGCGGGATAAACCCTCCCCCTTAATCATATCCTGCCGAACTTCAGTAAACACCTGTTTTACCACTCTATTTTCAGTGCTGTCAATAACCAAGGACATGACTTCAGGCAAAGGTAAGCCAGCCCGAAATAATAGCGCCATGTTTCGGCAGCAATGGGCAAGCTCACCAAGATGTCTAATTCTCCCCAATAATGGTAATCTAAGGGATATTCCATCCCACTGAAGCCTTCCCGCCGGTGTCTTAAGATAGAGAAAGATCCCGCCAGCGACAGAAAGTGCTGCCCCTATAACATAAAGCTTATACACACCAAACCAACTAACGATGGACATGAGCATCCTAGTCGCACCCGGTAGCTCAATCCCAAGCGAGGTATAAAGACCGGTAAAAGCAGGAAAAACAAAGGAAACCATTAGGACTACCACTACAATAGCCACAACAATAATGATAATTGGATATCTTAAGGCACCCTTTATGCTTTTTGCCGCTTGGATTTCCTTCTCCATATGATCAGCCATCTGCCTAAGCACTGTTTCAAGACCTCCAGTTCGCTCACCTACACTCAGTGCCCGACAGTAAATTGAAGGGAAGCTTTGTGATTGCTTACCTAAAGCTTCAGAGAGCCGACTACCACTACGAAGGTCAGTAACTACCTCTCCCAGCACTCTTCTCAGATTGTGGTCTGACGTCTGTGACCCCAACAGTTCCAAGGAGGTAACGATATCAGTGCCAGATTCAAGAAGTAAAGCTAACTGCCGAGAGAACATGATGACCACTTCCGGCCTTACTTTATAGAAGAGGGGGAACATCTTTTCCAAGCTAGGCATAAAAGAAACTATCCGCTTCAGTCTGAGAACCCGACAGCCGCTGCGAGCCAGAATCTGCTCCGCTACTTTTTCATTCGAAGCAGATATAGTGCCTTCCACTATCTTTTTATCCTCGGTATAGCCCACATAATTAAAATCCATAATTTTAACCTATAGAAAATACATTGCGCACCACTTCAGAAGGAGTGGTGATACCTTCCTTCGCCTTGAGCATGCCATCACGCCACATTGATACCATGCCTTCTTCGCTTGCCTGAGCTCGTATCTGCGCTGCGCTAGCTCCAGTGAGCAGCATCCTCCTGGTTTCTTCACTCATAACCAAGATTTCAAAAACTGCTGTGCGCCCCAAGTAACCGGTATTGACGCAGGCATTACAGCCACTTCCATAAAGGAATTCAGTTCGTTCTTCACCCAGTTCTTTAGCGTAAGCAATCTCCTCCTCAGCCGAGGCCTGAGCAGGTTTACGGCAGTAAGGACAAACCCGACGCACCATCCGCTGAGCAACAACACTAATAAGCGCCGAGGCCACGAGAAATGGCCCCACCCCCAGGTCAAGCAATCGGAAAAGAGTGCTTACAGTATCATTAGCATGAACTGAAGAAAGTACCACATGCCCAGTGAGAGCTGCCTGAATGGCTATCTCTGCTGTCTCAGAATCACGTATTTCCCCCACCAGTATAACGTCAGGGTCATGCCGCATTATGGCACGCAGGCCAGTGGCAAAGGTTAAGCCAGCACGAGGATTAACCTGAATCTGATTGATATCCTCAAAGCGATACTCCACAGGGTCTTCCACCGTGATGATGTTGCGTCCTTTACTGTCAAGACGGTTGACAGAGGCATAAAGAGTGGTAGTTTTACCCGAGCCGGTGGGCCCACTAATCAACATCATGCCAAAGGGAGTTTTCAGCATATTCTCATATTGCTTAAGAGTGTCAGGTAAAAACCCGAGCTCATTGAGGCTAAGAGCGGAAAATGACTTATCCAAGATACGGAGTACCCCCATTTCACCATATGTCGTGTAAATAGTAGCCACCCTGATATCTACATCTCGCTCTTTTGACTTAAGTGAAAACTGGCCGTCTTGAGGCCGGTGGTCAGCAATGTTCATATTGGCTAGAATCTTCAACCTAGAGATGAGAGGGGCATGAGCACTTATAGGTAAGGACATAGTGTCATGTAGCACGCCGTCAATGCGGTAGCGCACTCGCAACTTATCCCCCTGTGGCTCTATGTGGATATCAGAGGCTCGATTCTTAACCGCCTCGTTAATGAGAAGATCTAAGGCACGAACCACAGGTGCTCCAGCGACAGCTTCAACAGAAATCGCCTCCTCAGTGCTTGCAGCAGGAGCAACCTCATGGAGTTGCGCTTCAATCTCACCAAAGGCCTTGTAGTTGCGGTCAATGGCCTCCCGAATTTCGTCAGCGGGAGCTACCGCCGGCTCAATTCTCATTTTGGTTCGAGCTTTCAGCGCCTCAAGTACCATGACATTATCTGCCTCCGCCATGGCAACTTGCAATGTATTGTCACTTACGGCCAGAGGTATCACATTATACTTCCTAGCCACTTTTTCAGGAATAAGCCGCAATGCCTCAGGCTGAATCTGATAAGTGCTCAGATTTACACAGGGTATGTTCAGCTGCAGTCCGATTACCATGGCCAATTCCTGGGCTGTTATGATTCCCTTCTCCACCAGCAACTGGCTCAGTTTTTTACCTTTACTTTCCTGGCCCATCTCAGCTAATTGCTCAGCTGTAACCAGCCCAGACTCAATTAATACCTGACGTAAGCTTCCACCCGACTTTGGAGTAGCCATATCCCAGTCTCCTTCGCTCGTCATATCAAGCGCTTCTACTAAATCTTAAACCACCACTCCCTTGTTGGCAACATTGCTTCTGAGTTTAGAAGCTAGTACTGTAATCCCTACTTCTTGCTTACTTATATCTACCACTAATGATTCTTTAATCTAAGGAGGCTTTACCCAGATTGAAAAGACAGCTAGGAATTAGCAAACAGAGCTCAACATCGTTCATGAGTCTTCCTTATATATTATCCACTCGCTGGTATGCGCTGCTCCTAACCCTTATTGCTAGAGGAGGATTCTGAAGAGTCTGTAACCTCAGGGGAAATCCAGCCATGCCGCATAGCCAGCACTACAGCCTGAGTGCGGTCACTGGCATCTAATTTGCGCAGGATAGAGCTCATGTGATTCTTAACAGTCTGCTCACTAATACTAAGTTTATCCGCAATCTGCTTATTTATGTAGCCACGAGCTATGTAGTCGAGGATTTCCATTTCTCGCGGGGTAAGAGGAGATGGCACAAAGGCTTCAGCTTTGTCTCTCTGGGGGAACTCTTGAAGCTGATGTAGTTCTTCATCATAATAAAGTTTGTATAGTTGCCTCCCTCTTCTCGAGCCCCGTAAAAAGATAATAGCTAATCCCAAGATGGCAACCGGTGCCACCACCTCGATTCCAAATCCCTGAAGCCTCAAGAGTATAACAGCGGTCAAAATCGAGTAAGACCCTATCGCCATGGTGAAGTCCCACCATACCGCTCTGGCTCTGAGCTTTGCCCTCTCATCAGCCAGTTGTTCAGCTTTCTCGCGAGCTAGCTTAATAGCTTCCACTCCGCTGGGCATCTCCCCCTTTTTGTTCATAGACATCCCGGGCTTACCAGCCATAGCCCCCTGATTCGCTCACCCTTTAATCTTTTCGCCACTCGTCAGGCGTCTGCTTTGCTCTCTTTTTTATTAGTAATAGTTATTATAGTAATAATATAAGCACTCACCGACTCAAGTCAAGCTACGACTTCATTTGGGCAGCATCTCCTTCGGGAACTCGGCCCCCACTGTGGTCATCAGCCTGCCCAACCCGCTACAGACCTGATAGAGGTTAATCCTGAAGTCAGGACAGATACTCGACAGTACATAAGCCTCCCGCTTGGTCATACCATAGTCTTCCTCAAGCCATAGAATCAGGTCCTTTAATGCCTGCTTCATTGCCTCCTCCACCGGTCGGTAGCAATAGACAGATATCAGGGACTCCTTGGTCTCCAGACGAACGTTGTTTAGCCTCTTATTCTTGATAACGTCGCACCTCAAGGTCACCTCCCCCGCCACCTCATTGGCTATACCGGTAACCTCGCCATCTCCCTGGGAGGCATGCATATCACCGAAGAATAATAGCCCCCCTTTGTTGAAGGACTGGAGATATACCTTAGTTCCCTCCCGAATATCCCGGCAATCTAGATTGCCACCACAAGCTGGCGAAGAACCAAAACTGGTGGCTAGGCTGGAGAGCACCTCCCACTCAGGAGCAGTAGCAAACGTGCCCAGGAAAGGCCTAAGCTCCCAGGTGTAGGTGTGTTCCCCATACTGCCAGGTTCCCTCGCCGCCCGCATGCTCAATTATGCCGGTATACATCTCATCACACTCCTCCCACCCACAAAGCCCGGCAAAATGGTGCGCACCCGGGACAGTACAGGTCACGCCGTTTAGCAGCTTGTCTATTTTTTCTATCTCAACCACCAGAACGTCTCCCGCCTCCACACCGTTAACGTATATCGGGCCACAGAGCGGATTCAAACAGGCCGGCACCCTTGCTGAATAGGGCGTAGCATCCCTGGGATACAATCTATTCGGATTATCTCTCAGGATACCCAGCAAGGCGTCTTCGGTCTCGGCGACGAAGCTCTCCCCTACCTCAACCTCCAGGACGGGCGGAATATTCTTATCCAGGGTAAAGTGCCTCAGTTCGTCAAAGTTACTCGCTCGAGGTATGCGCTTAAGCTCTGACATATTTCCCCTCCTGCATGTACTATCTGGCTACACCCTACCAATTATAAAACCTTAGTGTCAAAGATTGGCTGGATAAGCTTGCCCTCTAGACTGTCACTCCCCCAAGTATTTACGGTGATAATTTGAGGAATGGGCTGGGCTGACATACATGGTATAATAAACACACGAAAGCCAGTCGATTTCTCAAAGACACTGACGCTTAGGAGGCTTAAAAATGAAAGGATTACCCCTGGTTATTACAGCACTCCTTGTTCTGGTTTCGGGTATGATAAGTTGCGCACCATCAGCACCACCAGAGGCAACACCAGAACCAAAAACCTACTCAACAGCACCACCGATGACGATCGATACCAGCAAGGAGTACACCGCCATCATTGAAACCGAGAAGGGAAATATAGTTCTGGAACTATTTGCCAGTGACACCCCAATCACCGTCAACAACTTCGTCTTCCTTGCCCGTGAAGGATTCTACAATGGCACCACCTTTCATCGGGTAATACCGGGCTTCATGGCACAGGGGGGAGACCCTACCGGAACGGGAACAGGTAGTCCCGGCTATACTTTTGTTGATGAATTCACTGAGCACACCCATCTGGCTGGTGCTCTGTCCATGGCCAACTCTGGCCCCAACACTAACGGCTGCCAGTTCTTCATTACCTACAAGCCACAACCCTACCTTGACGGTAAACATGCCGTCTTCGGACAATTAATAGAGGGAATGGATGTTCTGGAGAGTCTTACCCCCAGAGACCCACTCGAGAATACACCAGACTTTGAAGGGGATAGAATAATACGGATAACCATCGAGGAAAGGTAGTCTATTTATCTGTAATAAGGCTAGCTCACAGAATATTGAGAAAGGCATAAAGGAGATGGGAGATAAATGGCACAAGGGGAGCAAATATCTAAAGCTCCCCCTTTTTATCTGCCAAACTCTGGCATAGATAGCACTTTCTAATTGTGCATTAACAACAAGAACTGTCTTATCTACCTAATAAAAGTCTTGTGGTATAATTAGGTGGTATAATAGTAAGAGGTAAGTAGGTCTTTACTTTAAAAAGGAGTCAGTGCTTTGGGAACATTAATCAATGCTCAACAAGACATGAATGACCACTTTTCAAGGGTGGCTACTTTGTACAACGACCTAAGAACAACCGACTTAGAGCCAATCGCATTTATCAGGGATAGATTGAATGGCAAGCATAACATTGAAGCTGCTGATATTGGTTGTGGTGCAGGAAGATACTGTTTGAAATTTCTTCAACACTTGGATATCCTCCATTTGACATGCGTTGACGTTAATGAATCGATGCTGGAACAAACCTCCAATTATTTAAGGGCGGCAGGAATAACAAATTTCAAGACTATAAGGTCACTTGCAAAGGACGTCCCACTGGCGGATAACTCTATGGACTATATCTTTTCTTTTAATGCCATTCACCATTTCGACTTCATAAAATTTATAGAGAAGTCAGCCAAGGTTATAAGAGATAGGGGTTGCATTTTCATTTACACTCGTTTGAGAGGCCAGAACGCAAAGAATATCTGGGGTAGGTATTTCCCCTTTTTCTTAGAGAAAGAGAATCGTCTCTATGAACTGGATGAACTGGAAGGGATGATAAAGCCGATAGAATCTCTGACCATAGAATGCATGAAACAATTCAAATACAGGCGAAATGCCTCATTAAGCCAGCTTGTTAACCTTGCGAGAAACGGTCACTACTCTACCTTCTCTTTATATCAGAAGAACGAATTTGAAGCTGCGCTGAAAGGATTTCAAGATAATATTACCAGACATTTCAGCACCCCTGAAGAAATCGAATGGTTTGATGAGTACACTCTGCTGGTAGCCAGAAAAGTGGAGTGAACCCCTTAACCTTGGATACTGACCTCGTATCCCTCGCGAACAGGCGGGGCTGTAAAGAAGTCTTTGAACTTGTCCACCGATGCTTGGTAGTAGCCGCTCTGTTCATTGGCAATGGCATCCTCTTCACTTTCCCAGAGGGTGGATGGAAACGCGCCGTCTTCGGTCAAGTGATAGAGGGAATGGATGTTCTGGAGAGTCTTACCCCCAGAGACCCACTCAAGAATACACCAGACTTTGAAGGGGATAGAATAATACGGATAACCATCGAGGCAAGGTAGCTGGTACCCTTTTTAATTTAGGCAGGTAATTAAAGAGCTGTGGTATAATCGGGCTATGAAACGGGAGCTGATGGATATCCTAGTGTGCCCGGTATGCAAGGGGAAGCTTGGGCTCAGTGTGGAGGAGGAAAAGGAGAAAGAGATAGTCACCGGCTCGCTATACTGCCCCAAGTGTGATGTACACTACCCTATTTCAGAGACCATCCCCAATCTGCTGCCACCGGACCTCTGCCATTAGTCAGGGCTATAGGCTACCCTGCTCTGGGGAGACTCCCATACCTCCACACAGGCAAGGGAAACAGGGACACCCGCCAGCTTAGACTGAAGCTCATTATAGATGGTAGTAGCGATATTTTCTGAAGAAGGGTTTATCTTATCAAAGGGTGAGACATCGTTGAGGCAGGTATGGTCAAATCTGGATAAAATATCCCCCAGATGCCTCTTTAACTCCGTGAAATCATAAGCCATGCCAACATCATCAACCCGGGAAGCTGTTACCTTAACCACTACCCGAAAACGATGCCCGTGAAGTGCCTCACACTTGCCCCGATAACCCCGCAAAAAATGAGCGGCATCAAAATGCTGCTCTACAGATACCTGATACATTCTCCTTAATCACTCTCCCATTTAACTACGCCTTGTCTCTTCATCCCCTTTAATAATTCTTTAACACTCTTACCGATTACTGGATGCCTAAGGGTAGGGGCAATCTCAGCTAGAGGAACAAGAACAAAGGCTCTCTCCGCCAGCTTGGGATGAGGAATAACCAGCTCCGGGGTTTCAACAACCTGGTCACCGTAAAAGAGGATGTCGATATCAATAGGGCGAGGGGCATTAGAGTCCCTAACTACCCTACCTATTTTACTCTCAATTCCCTTAGCTAGAATAAGCAGCGCTGCCGGAGCTAGCCTGGTATAAATCCGACATACTAGATTAAGAAAGCGGGGCTGATTGATATTACCTACCGGCTCAGTATCATACACCGATGAAACCTCTGCTACCTGTAACTTTTGCGAAAGGAAGTCCAAAGCCCTATCCAGATTCTCTTGGCGGTCGCCCATATTTGAACCAAGACCGAGATAGACTTCTTCTATCAATTTATCATCCAACTTGATATCCTCCCTATAGCAGAATTATAAACTATCCTATAATACAATATTTACTGCCTCAACGACAAAGCGCTTTATAGAACATTGAGAGTTTCACCTTGAAACAGAAAAGGGTTTATGCTAGTATTCTGGAGCTAAGAGCCTATTGTAAACAAAAATAGAAAGGCAGCACAAAGCAGAAGTCGGACAATGCCTACTAATGAAGACCTTATCGCTGACCTAGAGGCGCGGGAAGCCAAAATCAAAGAGATGGGCGGGCCAGAGAAAATCAAGAAGCAGCGCGCCCAAAATAAGCTGACCGCCCGAGAGAGAATCGACCTTCTTTTTGACCCTGGCACCTTCGTGGAAACTGGCATGCATGTCAAACATCGCTGCCACAACTTCGGCCTGGACAAGATGGATATCGCGGCTGACGGCGTAGTAACCGGCTTTGGCAAGGTGAATGGCCGCACTGTTTGTTGCTATGCGCAAGACTTTACCTCACGAGGTGGCACCCTGGGCGAGATGCACGCTTGGAAGATAGCCAAGACAATGGACCTGGCAGCCAAGATGAAGGTGCCCATGGTCGGCATGCTGGATACCGGAGGCGCCCGTATTCAGGAAGGTGTCGGCTCCTTAGATGGCTATGGTCAAATCTTCCACCGCAATACCCTATATTCAGGAATCATCCCCCAGATAACCCTGAGCATGGGCCCTTGTGCTGGTGGTGCTGTATATTCTCCCGCCCTTACCGATTGGGTATTCATGGTCAAGGGCTCAAGCTATATGTATGTCACCGGCCCAGATGTAGTCAGGGCGGTCACCAGCGAGGAAGTTACTCACGAGGAACTGGGCGGGCCTACCGTACACAATGCCAAGAGTGGAGTAGCCCACTTTGTCTATAATAGCGATGCCGACTGTATTGACGCCTGTAAACAGCTCCTGAGCTACCTCCCCCAGAGTGTCTATGATAAGCCAGATTCCACCCACCAAAAACCAACTGACTCCCCCAAACGCACCTGCCCTGAGCTTGATACCATCGTCCCTGAAGACCCACGCAAGGTCTATGACATGAAGAAGGTAATCAAAGCTATTGTAGATGACGGTGAATTTATTGAACCCCACAAACACTTCGCCCCAAATATGATTGTCTGTTTCGCTCGCTTCAACGGGCATGCGGTAGGCATTATCGCCAACCAGCCCAGCTATATGGCGGGAGTTCTTGACATCAATGCCTCAGACAAAGCCGCCAGATTCATTCGCTTCTGTAATGCTTTCAATATCCCCCTGGTCACCCTGGTTGATGTCCCCGGCTATATGCCCGGCACTCAGCAGGAGTTTGGTGGGGTTATCCGCCACGGTGCCAAGGTTCTTTCCGCCTACTCTGAAGCCACTGTGCCCAAGGTTACCGTCTGCACCCACAAGGCTTACGGTGGCGCCGAGATTTCCATGTGCTCCAGGTCGGTTGGAGCGGACATCTACATGGCATGGCCCACAGCCGAGCTAGCAGTAATGGGCGCTGAGGGTGCCACCGCTATCATCTTCCGCCGGGAAATCGCTGAGGCTGCTGACCCCGAGGCTAAGCGTAAGGAAATGAGTGAACTTTACCGCAAAACGTTCAACAACCCATACGTTGCCGCCGCCGGTGGCTATATTGACAAGGTAATCAAGTCCAGAGATACCCGCCACGAGATTATCATGGCTCTGGAACCACTAATCAATAAAAAAGAAGACCGCCCGTGGAAGAAGCACGGCAATATTCCCCTGTGAAAATGGACTGTATTTTCTGTCAAATTGCAGCGGGGAAAATTCCCGGTGACATCCTTTATCAGGATGAAAAAGTGGTTGCCTTCCGCGACATTAATCCTCAGTCACCCACTCACCTGATTATTATCCCCAAAAAACATATCCCTTCCCTCGCCCATCTATCGAAGGCAGATTCACCCCTAATAGAACATATGGTAAAGGTGGCTAATCAGTTAGCCAACAAAGAAGGCATCGCGGAAAAGGGGTATCGCCTATCGATAAACTGCGGTGAGCAAGGGGGGCAGCTGGTGCCCCACCTTCACATGCACCTCCTCGGGGGAAGAAAGCTCTCAGATAAGCTGGGATAACTTAGCGCCTTTTCTGATATTCAAGGAAGGCAAATAAGCCGGCAATGCTCTTGGCATCGCAGATGCTGCCTGAGGCGATAAGTTCAGGAATCTGACTGAAAGGCACCGAGACTAGCCTGATACTCCCGGTATCCTCGGCATGGAGCTGGCTGGGAACAAGGTCAGTAGCCAGATAAAGGTGAAGATATTCGGTACAGTAGCCAGGCGTAGAATAGAAACCGCCTAACCTCTTCACCTTCCTCGGCAGGTAGCCAGTCTCCTCCTGTAATTCGCGGCGAACCGCAGCCTCAGGGTCTTCACCGGGGTCAATACCACCAGCGGGTATCTCCAACAGCTCTTTAGCTACCGGCTTACGAAATTGCTTAACCAGTAAGACATTGTTATCAGCATCAACAGCGACAATGGCTACACAATCACTATGCTCCACAATCTCCCGCTTGGTTTCCCTGCCATCGGCCGTCCGCACAGTATCAACCCGCAGCTTTACTGCTCGCCCATCATAAATCAATTGACTAGACAGTGTCTTTTCTTCAGCCAAGTTAATCCTCAAAATGATAGATAAGAGCTACTTCATCACAATCGGGGAATTTGGGGCAACGGTAACACTCGCTCCAGACCTTGCGTGGTAGCTCCATTTTATCTAACTGAGAAAAGCCGAGGCTCTCAAAAAAGGCTGGTTTATAGGTGAGGCAAAAAATGGTGGGAATACCAAGCTCCTCAGCCTCCTTGAGACAAGTCCGCACTAGCTGGAGTCCAATCCCCTGCCCCTGACTTCCCTCAGCTACTACCACCGATTTTATCTCGGCTAGGTCTGACCACATAACATGCAGGGCAGCACAGGCGACCACCCGCTCACCCTCCCTAACCACAAAGTAATCCCTGACATTCTCATATATCTCACTTAGCGAGCGAGGGAGCATCTCACCCTTGTCGGCAAAGGAGTTGATTAACTCGTGCACCTGGGCGACATCGCTGATTCTGGCTCTTTCTACTGAGTTCACCTTAACCCTTTCCTTTCAGCCTTTGCTCCAGAGAAGCATAGAAAGAGGTCTTGGGGTGAATTCTTAAAAATCGAGTCTTGTTAGAGCTATGCTTCACAGTAACAATAGTACCGCCTGACAAAGGCAAATTTATGTGACCATCAACGCTCAGTACTGCCTGCTGAACAGCATCAAGGCATAGCTTGACTACCGCTGTGGATGGTAATACCAGGGAATAAGCGGAACTAAGGTGAGGTAATAGTGGCAGCAACAGAAACTCGTCAGATTGGGGATGAAGGATAGGACCACCGGCTGCCAAGGAATAACCAGTGCTGCCGGTGGTGGTAGCCACAATCACCCCGTCAGCCTTATAGGTGGTCAGTGCCTCACCATCAATGCTGGCTTGGATACGGACAGTTCTAGCCATTGCTCCCCGCGCCATCACCACATCATTCAAGGCATAGAATACAGAGGGTGACTTCTCATCCGATACTGAAACCTCCGCCTCAAGTAGATCCCGCTCATCAATCCAACCCTCCCCTCCCAGTAAGGCAGGTAGCTTAGCCATGACCTCATCAGCATGAAGCTCGGTCATAAACCCCAGATTGCCTAGATTTATCCCGGTAATAGGGGTTGAGCACGGAACCACTGCTTGAGCCACCCGTAGAATTGTGCCATCGCCACCGATGCTAAGAATCAAATCGGTACCATGTACCTGAGCTCTCGCTTTCTCCCCCTCCCAGGCTGAGCATAGCCACACAGAAACGCCCCTCGAGCTCAAAAACTTCTCCAGTTTTTCCGCCAGACTAAAGGCAGTCTCAACCAGCGGGTGATAGAGAACACCAACCCTCTTCATAGATTACTCTCCGACAACAATGAAAATGT
>JAZGHN010000066.1:0-25529 GCA_036481135.1 Dehalococcoidales bacterium
TCCTCGGGATTGCCCACACGAGGCCCCATAGTCATAAGACCTACTACCTTTATGTTTTGATAGGTTGAGATTTCCCTTACTAAATGTTCTGCCTTTTCGGGGAAGACGCCTGCTTTTTGTTCTTCCCGGCCGCTATTTATCTCAATTAATACCGGCATAATTTTACCGATTTGGGCACACCTCTTATCAATCTCCCTGGCTATCTCTACGGAGTCAACGGTTTCTATCATATCGAATAGCTTTACCGCCTTTTTCACTTTATTTTTTTGGAGATGCCCGATAAAGTGCCATTTTGCTTTATTCCCTATCACCTCATAGGCTCTTTCGGCTTCCTGGACATAGTTTTCGCCCACAATGTTCACTCCTGCCCCCACCGCCTCCAGGATTTCTTCAGGTTGTCTTGTTTTGGCAGCGGCCACCAGTTCAACCCCATCGGGCAGCTCGCTCAATATCTGGCCGACATTTTGTTTGATCATCTTCACCTCTTAAAGGATATTGTAGCACTGACTAAAGAAGAAGCCCAACTGGATTGGCCTAGGCCAGTTGCTGAAAAGCAAGAGGTTGGGTATATTATAGGGTAAAGGAGTGAGATAAAGATGCCTCCCTTAGTTTCTATTATAGGTAGATCAAAGTCAGGAAAGACCACCCTTATAGAAAAACTGGTCGAGGAATTAAAGTCGAGGGGTTATAAAGTGGCTACCATCAAGCATACTCCCCAGGGTATGACCTTTGATGAGCTGGGTAAAGATAGCTGGCGCCACCTTCAAGCTGGTAGCGAAGCTGCTGCCATTAGCTCACCGGACAAGGTGGTGCTGATAAGGTCAGTTAAGCAAGACCCTAGCCTCGACGAGATAGTTCGTTTCTTCGGTGAGGACTACGACATTATCCTCGCTGAAGGTTTTAAGCAGGGCAGTGCCCCTAAGATAGAGGTTCATCGCAGGGAGGTTGGTCCACCCCTCGGTGGGGTTAAGAAGCTTATCGCCATAGTCACCGATGAGCCTTTGGAAACCAAGGCAAGGCAATTCTCCCTACAAGACATCGAAGGTTTAGCTGACCTTCTGGAGGAAGGTCTTATAAAGCCCCAACAAGAGCGACTCTCTATTTATGTGGACAAAGCTCCCGTATCCTTGAGTTCCTTCCCCAAGGAGATTATCACCAATATTATTCTTGCCATGGCTTCCTCCTTAAAGGGGGTGGGAAAGGTCAAGAGCCTTGAGCTTTTTCTGAGGAGAGGCTCAAGGAAATAAGGAGGGCGGGTATTAGTTATCCTCTCTGAAATTCCTTTCCTATGCTTGAAAAGATTGCCTTTTTGGGTTATAAATAGGGGGTATTAAGCCTCTAGAAAAGTCTTTTGTTAACCCACTCTTAGTTGGGATTGCCGTGAAGAGGACCAGGTTTGGCTAAAAAAAAGATAGAGAAACCCAAGCGCGAGTCTACCAAGTACCAGCTCTCCCGGTGGCAGAAGCAGAAAAAGAGACAGCGCCTTATTCTTATTGCAGGGGTCAGCGTTATTGCCGCTGTGGCCGGGGTTATAGGGGGTGGGTGGTATACTAAAGAGTATCAGCCACTGCAGGAAACTGTGATTAGGGTGAATGATACCGAGTTTAGTATGAGGTATTATATAGACATGCTCGAACTTAACTATAGGTACGGTGGGGCTGGTGACGTAGTAACATTTATTGAGCAGAATGAGCTGATAAGGCAGGGAGCTGAGGATTTAGGCATCACTGTTAGCGATAGTGAAATTGGTGAAGAGCTTAAGAGCTATGACCCTCCTTTGGGCAAGGAGTATGGAGAAGCAGCCAGGGCTAGCATATCAATGAGGAAATTATTAGATGAGCACTTTGAACAAGAGGTGCCGCTATCTACTGAGCAGAGACATATAATGGCAATGTTCTTGGAGAGCGAAAGCCAGGTAACTGAGGTCAGAGCCAGGTTGGAAGATGGCGAAGATTTCGGTGAGCTGGCTGTCGAGCTTTCCCTGGAAAACTTATCTAAAGCTGATGGCGGTGACCTTGGCTGGTATCCCAGAGGCATTTTATCTGAACTGCTGGCCACTCCCATACTTGAAGATTATGCCTTCACTGCTGATGTGGGAGTATCAAGCCCGCCACTCTATGACGAAGCCAAAATCAAGGGCGTTGGCTACTGGGTGGTTGAGGTGCTGGAGAGGGACGAGGAGGAAGAAGAGGTTTACGTTCAAGCGATGCTGTTAGGTAGCGAGCAAGAAGCGCAGGAGGTAATAGCTCAACTGGAAGACGGCGAGGATTTCGGCGAACTGGCCGAAGAGCTCTCTCAAGATGAGAGCTCTAAGGGGAAGGGGGGTGACTTAGGCTGGCTAACGCCAGAGGAAGTAGCTTCACTCCTGGAGGACTTTATTTTTAATTCTGAGCCGGGAACGCTGAGTGAGCCGATCAGGGATGATGGATTGCAAACTGAAGGAGGATATTGGCTGGTAACGGTTGTAGAAAAGGATGATAATAGAAAGATTGAGGATGGTGAAAGGGATTTCTTGAAGCGAAAGGCTCTGGATGAGTGGGTCTCTTCGCTGTGGGATAACCCTGAGAATGAAGTTGAGGATTATCTGGATAGCGAGAAAATAGCATGGGCGAGAGACAAAGCTATGGGGAGTATTACAAAATAGTGGAGCTAAGGCAATGAGGAAACAGAGTATTGGCATTGGTTTAATGGGATTGGGGGTAATTGCTGGCCAGGTTGCTAAGGTCTTGACAGACAAGGCAGATGCTTTGGCTAAGGAGGTTGGTTGTCCTCTCATTCTACGGAAGGTAAAAGTGTTGCCTCAAGATTTATCCAAGCCGCAGGCGCAAGCGATGGATTCTCAGCTGTTTACTACCGATACCGATGAGTTTTTTGCTACCCCGGGGATAGATATAGTTGTTGAAGCCATAGGAGGCGAGAGCCCTGCTGTGGAATATCTATCCAGAGCACTCTCTGATGGCAAGTATGTAGTCACCTCCAATAAAGAGCTCGTTGCTAAGCACGGGGCAGAACTGCTGACTTTAGCTCAGCAGCATAAAGTAGAGCTGCGTTATGAAGCTGCTGTGGGTGGTGGTATACCTGTTATCGGTCCCTTTCAGCGTGACCTGCTAGCCAATGAGATAAGAGGCATCTACGCCATAATAAATGGGACTACCAACTTTATCCTCACCAGGATGGCCAGAGACGGTGTAGATTTTCCTTCAGCTCTTAAGCGAGCTCAGGAGCTAGGCTATGCCGAAGCCAATCCGCGGGATGACATAGAGGGGATAGATTCTTCTTATAAGCTGGCTATTCTTTCCTCTTTGTCCTTTCACACTCAAGTTCACCCTGATGATATTTATCGTGAGGGGATTTCACGACTTGGTAGCCGCGATTTTCAATATGCCCGTGAGCTTGGTTTCGCTATAAAGCTTTTGGCCATAGCTAAGCAGAGTGATGAGTCTATTGAAGTGCGGGTTCACCCTGTCTTTATCCCTGAGGAATCTCTTCTGGCTAAGGTTGAGGGTGTTTATAATGCTATTCTGGTTGAGGGCGACCTCATAGGCAAGGTGCTTTTCTTTGGCGAAGGGGCTGGTCCTCTGCCTACCAGTAGTGCCGTCGTAGCTGATATTGTGGCGGCGGCAAGGGATGTTATTCTTGGTATTGGTGGCAGAGCTGCATGGAAATTGCAGCCAGGTAAACGGATTAAGCCCATGGCTGAGATTGAGACACGATACTATCTCAGACTTAATGTTGCCGACCGCCCCGGAGTTTTAGCCCAGATTTCTAAGGTCCTGGGCGACCATCAAATTAGTATTTCTTCGGTCATTCAGAAGCTGATCGATTCAGTGCCTCAGACTGCTGAAATCGTTATTATGACCCATCCTGCTCAGGAAAAGGCAATGCAGCAAGCCCTTGATGAACTGAAACCCCTCCCGGCAGTTAAGGAGATAAGTAACTTTATCCGGGTTGAGGCTTGAGTAAAAGAATGACGATGAAAACAGGAGTTCTGAATAGGTATAAAGACCTCCTTCCGGTTACACCCAAAACGCTCTTGTTCTCAATGGGTGAGGGCGATACCCCGCTTGTCAGGTGCAGCAGACTGGAGGAGGAGATTGGTTGCGGGGAGCTATATTTTAAGCTTGAAGGGTGCAACCCTACCGGGTCATTTAAGGATAGGGGCATGGTGGTTGCCGTAGCTAAGGCACTGGAAGCAGGTAGCAAAACTGTAATGTGTGCCTCAACCGGTAATACCAGTGCCTCTGCCGCCGCTTATGCTGCTTATTGCGGGCTCGATATTGTTATTGTTGTCCCTAAAGCCAAGATTGCCCTGGGGAAGCTGGCTCAAGCTATCGTCTATAAAGCTAAGATAGTTAGTATCGATGGCAATTTTGACCAGGCTCTCAGCATAGTGAGAAGCCTGACTCAGAAGCATCCCATTACTCTGGTCAACTCGCTTAATCCCCATCGTATAGAGGGGCAAAAAACGGCTGCCTTTGAGGTTGTTGATGCTTTGGGAAAAACTCCGGGCTACCTTTTTATCCCGGTAGGTAACGCTGGCAATATCACCGCTTACTGGAAGGGTTTCGTGGAATATTATGAGAAGGGGAGGGCGGGAAGTAAACCTAAGATGATGGGATTTCAGGCTGAGGGCGCTGCCCCTATTGTCCGTGGTTCTCCTGTTGAGGAGCCAGAGACTGTGGCTTCAGCGATACGGATAGGGAATCCAGCTAGCTGGCAGAAGGCGGTAGCTGCTCGCGATGAGTCTGGGGGAATCATTGATATGGTTAGCGATGAAGAGATTCTAGCCGCTCAGAGCCTTATGGCTGCTAAGGGTGGTATCTTCGGCGAGCCAGCCTCAGCCGCTTCCTTAGCTGGTCTTATTAAGCTTTCCCGCCAGGGGATGGATTTTTCACAAAAGAGGGTAGTTTGTGTAGTAACTGGCACCGGGCTTAAGGATACTGATACTCCCTTGAAGAATGCCGAGCCCTTTCTTGAGCTTCCGGCTGATTTATCCACCGTGGAGCGGGCTTTGGGCTGGAGCTAAAAGGAGGTATGAAGTGATTGACCAGGGCAAAATCAAAAAAGCGATAGTTTCCATTATCGAGGCTATCGGGGAAGACCCTAAGAAGGGAGGCTTGGTGGGCACCCCGGCACGCGTGGCTGAGATGTATGCCGAGCTTTTTGGGGGACTTGGTCAGGATGCCAAAAAGGAGCTGGCGGTAGTTTATGAGGAGGGACATCGGGAGATGGTAGTGGTGAGGGGTATCCCCTTTTATTCTATGTGTGAGCATCACCTCCTGCCCTTTTATGGCACGGCTCATATAGGTTATATTCCCGATGTTAATGGGCGCATTGTAGGCATTAGTAAATTAGCCAGAGTGGTGGAACTAATTGCCAGACGTCCTCAAATTCAGGAAAGGATGACTACTGAGATTGCTGATGCTATTATGGACGGGCTCAATCCTGCTGGAGTGGCGGTGGTTGTCCAGGCTGAACACATGTGTATGGTTATGAGGGGCATTAAAAAATCGGGAAGCAATATTGTTACCTCAGCCATCAGGGGTGGCTTTCGCACTCATGCAGAGACCAGGGCTGAGTTTTTCTCTCTAGTCCAGGGCAAATAAATCAACTCTACTCACCCATAATTTGCAATATAACCTGCCTTGACCTCGGCCGATTGTCAAAGTCTACCAGGACTATCTGTTGCCAGGTACCCAGGCTCAACTTTTTCTCATTGAAAGGGACTACCAAAGAGGCACCGAGTAGTGAGGCACGAACATGTGAATAGCCGTTACCATCACCCCAGCGGCGGTCATGGCTATAAGCGATATTCTTGGGGATATTCCGTTCCCACATCCCCTGGAAGTCAGAAAGCAGGCCAGGCTCGAACTCGATAGTGGATATTCCGGCAGTGGAACCGGCTACAAACAGAGTGGCTGTTCCATTATTTATCCCGGCTTGAGCGACCTGCTCTTCCACCTGAGGCGTAATATCAATAATATCACATTCCCCTTTGGTCTCAAGGTCGATTCTCTTAGTAACTACCATAATTATTATTGACCTCCTCTTGTTAATAAGATAGTTCATCCCAGAGGATGGCATCCAGGTCAAATATCGGTCCGTCCTTACATACTTGCTTCAGCCCTTCTTTTGTCTTCACTGTGCACCCATAGCAGACTCCGAGTCCACACCCCATCCTTACCTCCAGGGAAATCTGGACCTGCTTTCCTTCAAGCTTAAGTTCCTTCTTTCGCAGTGCCATATCACGATACATTTCAATGGGCCCACAGGCAAAGATTTGGTCTGCTCTATCAGCAAAGTCCGGCAGAAAATCAGTTATCATACCCTTTCGCCCCACAGTACCATCTTCAGTGGCTGCGACCAGTTCGATTTGTAGAGGTATGGAGTATCTTTTCTTGTCTGCTGTGCCGTAGAGCAGTGTTACTGAGCAGTCCCTTCTTTCGGCTTCCTGTGCCAGAAAATATAGGGGGGCAATGCCGTTGCCCCCTGCCACCAGCAGTAGATTCTTTGAAGCAGAATGGATTGAAAAACCGTTACCCAGCGGTCCGAATATATCTAGTTTATCTCCTGTCTGACGTTGGGACAACCATTCCGTGCCCTTGCCAACTATAGCAAACAACAGAGCCATTTTCCCTCCATCTACTCGATGAACGCTCAACGGGCGGCGTAGTAAGGTTTCCTCTCCACAGTGCACCATGACAAATTGTCCCGGCTTGGCTTCAGAGGCTATTTGGGGGGATTCCAGCCAGATAAGATAAACCCCTGGCATGACCTCGGTGTTAGAAATAATGGGGGCAAAGTCTTGCTTCAAATCGGCTCCTTTAGTCCTTCCCTGCCCGGTATGCTGGTATTGAATACCACCTCACCATAGGTGCTATCCTCAGCGCCGAAGGCATAGCCGTGATACACTGAGCCGTCTTCCAAGACTAATATCGCTTCTTTGGTCATTTTATCAACCCTATCCCCTTTGTCCCCTTCCCCTTCATAAGGGGAATTTGCCATTGGTTATGTAGGAGAGGCTTCACCTCTCTTAGACTCTCCTTTGGTATTTTCACCTAGTTACTCTCCAGATTAATAGAGTCATCCTGATAAACCAGCTTTCCCTGAGATATGGTTGCCATTACCTTACCTTTAAGGGTTGAGCCAGCCAGAGGGGTATTCTTCCCTTTGGAGGCAAAATCCTTGGTATCCACCACCCAATCCATATCGGGGTCAAAGATGGTGACATCGGCTGGCGCCTTAACTTCAAGGCTGCCCAGCTTTCCATATTTGCTACCAATAATCTTTGCTGGTTCGCAGGTAAGCTTGGAGATAAGGGTGGTCAGGGTAAGCTGTCCATTGTGCACCAGGCTCATTAGGCTACCCAGGGCGGTTTCCAAGCCACTGATGCCAAATGGAGCTTGAGCAAATACTGCCAGCTTATCGGCTTCGGTGTGAGGGGCGTGGTCAGTAGCAATGGCATCAATTACATTTTCCTTAAGCCCCTGAATTAGGGCTTGAATGTCCTGTTTGGTCCTCAGTGGAGGATTCACCTTGGCATTGGTGTTATAGCCGATGACTTCTTCCTCGGTCAGGGTGAGGTGGTGTGGGGTAACCTCGGCGGTAACCTTCGCTCCTTTATCCTTGGCGCGTCGGATAAGGTCAACCGAGAATGTGGTGGAGACGTGGGCAATGTGTAGTCTGGCTCCGGTGAGGCGAGCCAGACTGAGGTCGCGGGAGACCATAATCTCCTCGGCAGCTGCTGGTATCCCCTTAAGGCCTAATTGAGATGATATCACCCCTTCGTTTATCAGTCCGCCATCGCTGAGGACGGTATCCTCGCAGTGGTCAATGAGGGGTAAGCCCAGCTTCCGGGTGTGCTCTAAAGCACGGCGCATCAGATCGGTGTTCATTACCGGACTCCCATCGTCGCTGAAAGCAATCACCCCACACGAAACCATCTCTGGCATCGGGGCCAACTCCTCACCTTTCCTCTCCTTTGAGATACAACCGATGGGAAGGACACGGGCCGTGCCTTGTGATAGGGCTAAAGAATTTACATAGCTTATAGTGAAGCGATTATCTAAGGGTGGCCTGGTGTTGGGCATGCAACAGATGGTGGTAAAGCCACCTCTGGCAGCAGCCCGGCTTCCAGTGGCGATAGTTTCCTTCTCCTCAAAACCGGGTTGTCTGAGATGGCAGTGGAGGTCAATAAATCCGGGGCAGACTATCATCCCCTGAGCGGTGAGGATAGCATAATCTGACTGGGGTGGGGTTGTCTCTCCCTTACCCAGCCAGGCAACCTTGCCCTTGCTGATAAGCACGCTGCCAATCTCATCTATCCCTTGGCTGGGGTCGAGTATATACCCTCCTTGAATAAGTAAAGACTTCATCGCTTTCTATTCATTAACCACTCGTTCTGACATAGTGACTGGGCTTGAATCCGTGAGCCTTGGCTTCACTTTCAGAATCGAAAATAATCAAATTCTCCGGCTTGATTTTTCTCGCCCAATGGCTATCAGCGCTATGGTACTTTTTGGTCTCTATTTTCCCTTCGTGCCAATCTGAGCTGGCGATATATTTGGGTTCGAAGCCATGCTCACAATAGACACACCTCAGTGTCAGAGGGCTATTTTTGACTATCTTGAATTCGGGCTTAAGGTATTTTCTTTCGGTTTCCTGTACTGAGACACATCTAGGATTAGGACATCTCAACCCAGAATCACGCCGATAAACGGGGTAATTTATTTGAGGTAAAGGTTCTTCGGTAGGGGAAATTTCTTTAATTCCTAACAATAGGGCAAGTAGTGCCATTCTGATTGGCACTCCCAAGGCTGCTTGCTTAAAGTACATACTCCGTGGGTCAGTATCCAGCTCATAGGCTAGCTCATCAACTCTAGGCAGCGGATGCATGATGATGGTTTTCTTGAATTCCTTCTTCTTAAGGAGCTTCTTATCCACCACTGGGTATCTTTCTTTTAGCTTTTCCCCTTCGCTGGTAGTGGTAAATCGCTCCTTCTGAGGTCGGGTAACATAGAGGGCGTCAACCCCTGTCTTAAGCTCGACCTCAATACTCACATCAGGCATCATTGCCAGTTGATGAGGGCTCCCAGGCGTTATGTATATAGCATCCAGGGCTGAAAGCCTTTCCTCGGCGGCTGAGCCAGAAGTCTCGTGTTTCTCTAGTTCGCCCCCATATTCGGTGACTAGCTTCTCGATAATGTGCTGCGGTACCTCTAGACCTGGGGTAGGGCAAAAGAGAATATTGGCTCCTAACCTGGCTAGAGCGAAGATTAGTGAATGCACCGTTCGCCCATATTTTAAATCTCCCCACAGAGCAATATTTAGTCCCTTGATGGTCTGTCTTGCTTTTTTGATGGTATAGAGGTCACATAAAGTCTGAGTTGGGTGCTGGTGACCTCCGTCACCAGCATTTATTACCGGGACGCCAGCGTAGTCGGCAACCACCTTGGCTGCCCCTTCCCAGGGGTGGCGGATGACAATTATATCGGCATAACTCCCAATTACTCTGGACATATCCGCAATGCTTTCACCTTTAGCCAGCGAGGTTGCCTTTACATCAGCCGCACTTATGACACTGCCTCCAAGTCTATGCATTGCTGTTTCAAATGACAGCCGTGTCCTGGTGCTGGGCTCAAAGAACAGACTGGCCATAATCTTGCCCCGGCATAGACCTAATTGCTCGTTTAAGGAGCCTGACATTTCATCGGCCAGGGAAAACAGCGCCTCTATTTCCCCATTGGATAAATCATCTGCGGTAACTAGACTTCTATTTGCCATAACCATATCAATTTCCTTTTATGACGCTTGTCATCTCGACCATGTCTGCGATGGCTACTTCATCTACACCATCGGTTTCCATCAGTCGAACCTGTATCTCCTCATGCCTGGAGCTGGGCACATTCTTACCTACATAGTTAGCCCGTATCGGCATCTCACGATGGCCACGGTCAATGAGCACAGCCAGTTGAATTAATTTTGGTCGTCCTAGGTCAATGAGGGCATCCATAGCAGCACGGGCGCTGCGTCCTGTATAGAGGACGTCATCAACCAGTACTATGGACTTGTCATCAATGCTGACTGGAATTTCGGTGCGCTGGACGATAGGTTGTAGGTCTAACGAGGAGAGGTCATCCCGATACAGGTTGATGTCCAAAGCGCCAATAGGTATCTTCAGTTCCTCAAAATCTCCTATGAGGGTGGCTAATCGCTTGGCTAGAGGCACACCACGAGTGCGCATACCAACCAGTATAAGGTGTTCCGTAGACTTATTTTGCTCTATGATTTCGTGGGCAATACGTGCCAGAGTCCTCCTGATATCCTCTGGTGTCATTAAGATTTTTTTAGACATAAAAAAACCTCTTACCTGCGCTGGCAAGAGGTCTTGTATTCGACTTCTTACATTTCCCTTACCAGCCTCTCCGGACTAGCTTAAAGGTTCCTACTCTAAATATATATTATACCACATTAATGTAAGTTATGGCAAGGGTTTATATACGGAAAATTTTTCTTTGCTATAGAACCATTGACTAATAACCAAGATTGGATTATATATAGTTATCAGATAACCCCACTTTTTAATGGAGGTGAAAAGTGTCGCAGGAATTAAAGGGGAGGTTGAGAGCTGAGGGCCTAAATGAAGGGTTCGAGTTTTTTGGTGTAGTTGATGCTGCTGAGTTGGCTAAAGTGCCTTTTCCTCCGCATCGGTGCATTGATACACCCCAGGGTTTTCTGCCAGAAGCCAAAAGTGTTGCCGTGTTTGGGATGCATGTTTGGGATCCATTATTTAATGCGGTGTTAACCTCAGTACTACCTGATGGGACTATCCCATTCGACGATGTACCCGGTTCTCAGTACTATAACCTGTACTATGAGCTTACGGAAGCCCGGGCACATCGCGTTGCTCAGGTACTCCGGGATGTCGGATATAAAGCGGTGGTGACGCACTTCGTTCATGCCAAGGCAGCGGCAACCCTGGCTGGGTTGGGTTGGATTGGGAAACAGACCTTGTGCATTACCCCTCTGCTTGGCCCCCGGGTGCGATGGTGCTCGATAGTAACTGATGCTGTTCTGCCTTGCGATGAACCGTTCAAAAAGGACCTTTGCGGTGATTGTACGCTATGCATAGAAGCTTGCCCCACCAGGGCTATCATTCCCGGCCCTTCTCAGGGTGTGAAGCCGGGGAAGAAGGTAGACTTCTGGAAGTGTATTGTTCCTCAGGAGATGCTGGCTGAACCCAGCGAAGATTGGCAGAAGTATGCCAAAAAATATACTAAGCGCGGTTTCACTGAGTGCCTGATTTGCCACGATGCCTGTCCCATCGGCAAGGAAGAGCATGAGCGGCGTCTCAAAGCATATACCACCAAACCACGAGGTTAACTAACAAGTCATTACGATTTATAGACAAAGAAGCCCCTTGTCTTGCGGCAGAGCCATACCAGGAACAGCATAAAGGGGACTTCCGTCAGCACCCCAACCACGGTGGCAAGGGTGGCTCCGGAGGTTACGCCGAAGATAGTTATGGCTACTGCTACGGCTACCTCGAAGTGATTGCTGCCGGCAATGAGAGCAGTTGGCGCTGCATCGTCATAGTCGAGGTGCATGCGTTTGGACATGATATAGGCGATGCCGAAAACGAGAAGAATATTGAGGAATATGGGGATGGCAATCATGCCCACTATTGCTGGCATCTCTACAATTACGCTGCCCTGCAGAATGAACAGTATCACCAGAGTACAGAGAAGGGCAATTATTGATACCAGGCGCAGCTTGGGAATCAAACTGGACTCAAACCAGTCGGCACCTCTTCGTGTAATTGCCCAGCGTCGGGTAAGGTGGCCCAGAATAAGGGGGGTGCCGATATAGATTCCCACAGAAAAGGCTATAGTCCTCCACGGTACTATAATTCCTGAGATACCGAGCAGTAGTCGAGCCAGAGGGGCGTAGAGAACCACCATAGTAAGCGAGTTTATGGCGGTCATCACCACTGTGTGCCCCATGTTCCCCCTTGCCAGGTAGCTCCACATGAGGACCATGGCGGTGCAGGGGGCGACGCCGAGAAGGATTAGTCCCGCCTGATATGACTGAGCCATTTCAGGAGGGAGGAAGCCTTTGAAGACTACGGTCAGAAACAGCATGCCAAGGAGAGCCATGGTAAAGGGCTTAATTGCCCAGTTGGCGATAAGGGTGGCGGCGATTGGCTTGGGGGTTTTACCTGCCCTTAGCACTTGTCCGAAGGGTATCTGCACCATTATGGGGTAGATCATAAAGAACAGGCAGATAGCCACCGGGATGGACACGCCGGCATAGGTTAGTTCGCCTAGAGAGATGGAGAATTGGGGGAAAGCCCTTCCCAGCCCTATCCCAGCACCGATGCACAGCGCTACCCACAGGCTAAGATACTTCTCCCAAATACCAAGCCTTCTTTCTTTTTCTACCGCTTGGTTAATAGCGTTGTTCAACTTTGCGCCTCCTTATATATTTTGTGGACGATGCTGTGGATGCTTTTTCATCATTAAGCCTGCAGCCAGAGCACTACACAGTATATCCCTACCACTATGAAGACACTGGAAGTTATTTTACGAATGACTTTTTCAGCCCGCGTGACTATGTCAAGATATTTGGAAGCCTTAGTTGCGCTGGCGGACAGAATAGCCCCAAAGGCTAAAACGGGTAGCCCGGTGCCGACAGCGAATACTGCTGGCAGCGTTATACCACCATTGGACTTTAGAGCTAGAGGGATCAGCACCCCGAAGAATAAGATTGCGCTGTAGGGACAAAAGGCTATAGCGAAAAGCACGCCTAACAGAAATCCCCCTATCAGCCCTCGCCCAGCTACCTTCTCGGCTAACGAGGTTAGCTTTCCGCTTCCTAAGCTGAAGGAAAGCCTATCGATGTTTAGCATTATCGCTCCCACTACTATCAAGACGGGCCCTAAGACACGCTCGCCAAAATCCTGAAGAAATGTAGCCACACCGGGGATTTCCAGACCGGTCAATATGATCAAGATGCCGAGAACAGAATAGGAAACCATCCGCCCCAGCGTATAGAGTACCCCAGTCATAAGGGTGTACTTGCGGTCTGTTGCCCTGCGGCTGACATATGCTATAGCAGCAATGTTAGTAGCCATGGGGCAGGGGCTGGTGGCAGTCAGTAGCCCTAGAGAGAATGCTGATAGCACCGGGATATTGAAGCTTCCAAGAAGCTGATGTACTATGTCACTCAAACCCATCACCCTACCTCCTTGAGGCTTGTCTCGATCTTGCTCTTTACCACCTCAATAAACGCCTCATCATCACCCAGGGCGTACCAGATATCCGTCACCGGTTCGATATGGTCGGAGCCGTTTCTTACTGTGTTGATGAACAGGGATGAGGTGTAGGCGCCATATTTCTCGACGATGGCAGCATTTTTCTCATCCTCAACGTTGAACGTTTCAAAAGTTACCCTGCCACTGGCTAGCTCATCCTCAAAGTATGTTTCTACAGTAAACTGCGTTATTTCCTCGGCGTAGACGCAGGAATAGCATCGAGCTGTACGGTAAAAGTAGACAACGTCAACTCTGTTAGCCGGAGCTGAAGGCGCTTCTGAAGCCGGTTCATCTCTTTTGGCCACCGGGGCTAGCACCGTATACTTAGTGAAGCGATCAGTCATTGTGGTCACTCTATGGTTCTCGGTATCCACATTCTTATACCGCAGCCAGTCCCATTCATTATTCTGATAGTACCCGATATAGACGTCTCCCTCCTCTACTCCTGTTGGCAGCTCCTCCGGGTTATAGCTGAAGGTGAGCATAATAAAGGGATTAAAATAGGCTCCCTCGGGTCTAAAATCATAAACTGGCCCAACAATATTAGCTCCTTCTGGCGGGGGTGGTGGGTTCGGGTCTATTGCCACATCAATGATTTGGAGAGCTCCCCCCTCTTCGTTCAGGAACATGATATCCTTATTTAGAGACAGACTAATCCTGCCATCAGCAGATGATAATTCCGCCTTTGTCTGTAGCCTCCCGTGGCTGTCAACCAAGACGTCGCTCTTTGTGCCAAGTAAATCAATTCCCAATTGGTAGGTTGCCGGCTCTTCTCCATTGGCTGCTGGGGGTGTAGTAGACGATGCCGTACAGCCTGCCATTAGCGAAAGGCATGTTGATAGCGCTATAAATGCCAGCAGGTATTTCTTAATGAAACCCATTATTCTTTATTTCCCTTCTTGCTCAGGGCAGCGGTGATAAACTGACTCACCTCAACCTTGCCGGGTACTCTTCCCGCACATACTAGCTCATCGTTCAACACCAGTCCAGGCGTAATCAGGACCTGGTATGCTATAATCTTGTTGATGTCCTTAACCTCTTCTATGCTGGCGTCAATGCCAAGTTCTCCCACTACTTCTCTGGTTGTCTTTGCTAACTGGTGACACTTGGCGCAACCAGGGCCGAGAATCTTGATATTCATTTCCTACCCCCTCAATTATTTATGTTATCAGTCCAAAAATATAGCCCGAGATGGTAGCAAATATTACTACTAGGGCAACATAGGTCAGGGTCTTCTTGGTTCCCATAATATTTCGGATGACCAGCATATTGGGCAGTGATAGGGCTGGTCCTGCCAGAAGTAGAGCCAGCGCTGGGCCCTTGCCCATGCCCAGTTCCATAAAGCTTTTAATAATGGGAACCTCAGTTAGGGTGGCGAAATACATCAGTGCGCCCACAAAAGAGGCAATAAAGTTCGCTGATACGCTGTTCCCTCCCAGGTAGGTGCCGATTACGTGCATTGGCACAGCCACCCTGATAATTCCAGCAATAAAAACGCCGAGCAGAAGCCACGGCACAATGAGACGCGCGAATCTAAGCGTCTCACTCATCCACTGCTTCAGCTCAGGTCGGGTAAACCAGCGCCACAAAATGATAGCTAGAACACTGCCAAGTATGCCTAGGGCACCCCAATTCTTGACAGCAGCGGTAGCAAGGATACCAACCAAGGTTCCGATTAATACCACCTGCTGCCAGGGTTTCTTGCTGGCGGGGTCAGCTTCTGACACAGCAAAGGGCTGCCCACTCTTTTGAAATTCCTCTTTCCTGAAGATGAAAGCCATAATGAGGCCGATACCGGCAGCAAAGGCGATGGCACCAATAGCCCGGGCCGCTCCCAGGTCATAGCCCAGGAGCTTAGCTGAATAGACAATGGCAAGTATGTTAATAGCAGGTCCGGAATAGAGGAAGGCAATTGCTGGACCCAGTCCGGCTCCTCGCTTGTAGATGCCACCAAAGAGAGGCAACACGGTGCAGGAACACACTGCTAGAACAGCCCCCGAAACTGAAGCCACGCTATAAGATATCGGCTTTTTTGCCTGGGGGCCGAAGTATTTGAGTATTGCTGCCTGAGAGATGAATACGGAGATAGCCCCAGCGATAAAAAAAGCGGGTACCAGACAGGTGAGTACGTGTAAGGACAGGTATTCTACTAGGCCGTTAAGGCCGCCTTGGAGTATGGAGATTGCCATAACACCTTATCTCTATTAGCGATTTTGCCTGCATCCGGAGCCTATGCGGACAGCGCGTTTTAGTCTTTCCTTGTCCTGTTTCAATACCTCGTCACTGAGAGGTAAACTTCCAAGTAGCTTGGCCAAGGATATAGCGTGGCGATTTGCTGCCTGCCAGTCCACGGAATAGATTATCCATGCTCCCTCGCGTCTTGCCTTCAGGAAACCGGCATCTTGAAGGATACCGAGGTTTCGTGACGCCCGAGACTGGGATATATTCAGGGCTTGCATAATCTCGCAGACACAGCACTCCTTTTCCAGCAATAGCTTCATAATCCTGAGCCTGGTCTCATCAGAGAGTGCCCTTAGTGCCTTAATTAGAGCTTCCATGGTTTTCCCCCAGATTATATGCGCATATGCGCATATCCACATATAATATACAGTCTTTCTTTCTACCTGTCAATGCTCTGTGCCCCAAATTCCTGTGAATTTTCCTTTAATCCAAGCTGCGTCAGTGTTATAATGAGTGGGGATGGATATTCTGGCTGAACTTAATCCAGCGCAGCGGGAAGCGGTGGAGGCAATCAATGGTCCGGTGCTCATTCTAGCCGGGCCGGGCAGTGGCAAAACCAGGGTTATCACTCATCGTGTTGCCTATCTCATTAAGGTTTGCGGGGTCAATCCGCGCCGAATTATAGCGGTTACCTTCACCAATAAGGCTGCCAGGGAGATGGAGGAGAGGCTTCGCTACCTTGTCGGTGGCCAGCTGAAGGATTTAACTCTGGGCACCTTTCACGCTATTTGCGCTCGCATCCTGCGTATGGATGGCAAGGGGATTGGCGTTGACCCCAAATTTGTCATCTATGATGAAGAAGACCAGATAAGCTTAATCAAGCGTGGCATTCAAGAAGTAGGCCTCGATCCCAAGCAATATGTCCCCCGGGCAATAGCCTCAGCCATCAGAGCAGCTAAGGCTCGGCTGATAGCCCCCAAAGACTATACTAAGCGTAGTCGTAGCTATTTTGAGGAGGTAGTGCAGCGGGTCTATGAGCGTTATCAGCAGCTCTTAACCGAGAGCAAAGCTCTGGACTTTGATGACCTGCTAATGAAAGCGGCGCTGCTATTTAGAAACAACCCTGGGGTCTTATCTAGATATCAGAGAAGATATCAGCATATTCAGGTTGATGAGTTTCAGGATACTAACCTGGTTCAGTATGAGCTGGTAAAGCAACTGGGGGAAAAGCACCGCAATATATGTGTTGTCGGCGACCCTGACCAGTCAATCTACTCCTGGCGATTCGCTGACCTGCACAATATCCTGAGCTTTGAGAAGGATTACCCTGAGGCTAAAGTGGTGTTGCTGGAGCAGAATTACCGCTCGACTAAAAAGATTTTGGAGGCGGCCTCCTACCTCATCTCAGCCAATCAACAACGCAAACCGAAGGAGTTATGGACGGATAATGAAGAGGGTGAATTAACCACGGTGACTGAGACCTATACTGAGCATGAGGAGGCTCAATTTGTAGTTAATGAGGTTGAATGTCTGGTAAATCAGGGGAAGGCTAGCCTGGGCGACTGTGCTGTGATGTATCGGACCAATGCCCAGTCGAGGGTTCTTGAGGAAGCTTTTGTCCGCTATGGAACAGCCTACAAGCTGGTGGCTGGCACTCGTTTCTATGAGAGGCGGGAGGTCAAGGATATCATTGCCTACCTCAGGCTTATCCAGAATCCCTATGATACTGTCAGCCTGCTCCGAGTAATCAATGTCCCTCAGCGTGGTATCGGTCAGCGGAGTGTGAGCCAGCTATCCGACTGGGCAAAGTCTATGGACATATCTCCATATGAGGCGTTACGCTTTATAGGTAAGTCCAAAGGCGATAAAGAGCCTTCATTTAGCCCCCGCATCGCCAGAACACTGGGCGGTTTTCTCAACCTAATGGAGGAATTCATTGCCCGGAGCCGAAAGCTCAAGCTGGTTGAGCTATTCGATTTGGTGGTGGAACGCTCCGGTTATAAAGAATACATTTTGGGTAAACCTAATGGCGAGGAACGCTGGGAAAATATCCTCGAGCTTCGTACCCTAGCCCAGGAATATCGTGATATGAAGCCTCCTCAAGGCTTGTCTGCCTTCCTGGAGGGGGTGACCTTGGTCTCTGATGTGGATGGGCTTGATGAGAGCGTTGACGCGGTAACCCTGATTACCCTCCACCAGGCGAAGGGGCTGGAGTTTCCGGTGGTGTTTATCGTGGGTGTGGAAGACGGCATCCTGCCTCATTTTAAGTCGTTTGACGACCCTGCCCAGATGGAGGAGGAACGGCGGCTCTGTTATGTCGGAATAACCAGAGCCAAGCAGAGGGTGTACCTGATTCACGCCTTTCGCCGCAGTCTGATGGGGAGCACTGTGGTCAATAAACCATCGCGTTTCTTAAGCGATATACCCCACCCTTTGATTTCAGGTGCCGGTTTATGGCAGGGGGAGGAGGGTCGAATAGCCGAGGCGGTATATTCCTGGAATAAACCCTCAACTCCCAGACCAGCTTCCCCAGGATTGAAGGCTGGCAGTCATGTCCGCCATACCCAGTTTGGTAATGGGGTGGTGGTAAGCTGTCAGCCGGTGAAGGACGATGCTGAGGTAGTGGTTGCTTTCAATGAGGTAGGGATTAAGAAGCTCATGTTGAGCTTTGCCCATCTGGAGCATGTGGAGTAGCCCCATTGACATTCTACACGGAACCGTGTAGAATTAGCTAAAATGCCGATTAATGTTTTAGACCAAAAGATAGCTATATCCATTGCTTGCCACAGTGCGGTGAAGGCGGGGCAGGTATTAACCGATGACGAGATGCGGGAACTAGTCCGACAGCTGGAGCAGGCGGCTATTCCCCACACTTGTCCCCATGGTAGACCAACCATGATTCATCTCGGCTTGGGGCAGTTGAGGAAAGAGTTCGGTAGAAGGTAGTTGCTCTTGTAGGGGATAGTGAGCCACAACTCCCCATTGATTTGGTGGCCAGATTGATAGCCAAGCCTTGCCGATTATGTCCCTGTCTTTCACTGTCCACCCGTTATGAGAATCGTTGCTATTCCTGCGATTATCGCCAAGAACGAAGTAATTGTTGGCTCGGATTGTTTGCTGGCTGAGGGAGTATTCGGCAGGGTTTTCAGTATTAATATAGGGCTCACTTAGCTCAGAGCCATTAACATATACTACTCCCTGTTCTATCTTTACCGTGTCGCTGGGTATAGCAATGATGCGCTTGATGTAATCGTCGCGCTGGTTATGAGGGGGGTGAAACACAATTACATCGCCCCGTTGAGGTTCACGGAAACGATAGACGGCTTTATTAACTAATAACCGTTGCCCTTGCTCAAAAGTGGGCTTCATGCTAGCCCCTACGACAATAAAGCTTTGGACAGTGGTCTGTAACAGGAAGAAGATTCCTACAGCCACTATGATAATAATTAAGATTTCGCGGAGAAGGGTTCTCATCTATTGAACTACTTCGCTTTTAGATTTGGTCTCAATCGAGATTGTCGAAGATATCCTTTCGGCGGTTTAATTATATCCTAAGTGCCCTGATCTTTCTAGCCCAGGCCCATTTGTTGCACATTTTTGAAAAGAGGTGCTAGAATGGGGACAGCATGGACTACATGAAGCAGGCGCTCTCTCTGGCTAAATTAGCTTTAGGGCAGGTTAGTCCCAACCCGGCGGTGGGAGCAGTAGTGGTTAGCAATGACGAGGTTGTGGGGCAAGGTTATACTCAGCTACCAGGCTCCCCCCATGCCGAGGCAATAGCGCTAAAGCAGGCGGGGGAGCGAGCCCGGGGCAGTGTGATGTATGTTACCCTGGAGCCGTGCTGCCATCATGGTCGAACCCCACCCTGTACCCAGGCAATCATTTCTGCTGGCATCGCTGAGGTTCATGTGGCTATGCTTGATCCCAACCCTCAAGTTTCAGGGCGGGGCAGGGGGGAACTGGAGGGAAAAGGTGTTAAGGCATATGTGGGTGAGCATGAGGAGGAGGCCGAACAGGTTAACGAGGCTTATACTAAATTCATTACCACAGGCATGCCCTTCGTTACCGTAAAGTTTGCTATAAGCCTGGATGGAAAGATTGCCACTAAGAGCGGTAACTCTAAATGGATTAGCAGCGAGGTAGCGAGGAAACGGGTTCATAATCTGCGTCATATTACCGATGCTATTATGGCAGGGGTAAATACTGTCCTCATTGATGATCCCGAGCTCACCGCAAGGAGTTGTGGTGGGAGAGGGGGAGCAGCGAAGGTACAGCCGCTTCGCATAATCGTGGATAGTAAAGGGCGTACGCCATTAACTGCTCGAGTATTTAACGCCCCAGGTAAAACACTGCTGGCATTGGCTAGATTGGTCAAACCAGAGGAGGAAAGGGTCTTTGCCCAGGCTGACGTTGAATTATTAGAATTGCCCTCGGCAGAAGGACTGGTAAATTTAAAGGAGTTGCTGAAGGTATTAGGTGAACAGAAAATCACCAGCGTTTTAGTCGAGGGGGGTGGGATTCTTCTCGGTTCGCTGTTTGATGGCGGGCTTGTCGATAAGGTTGTTGCTTTCATTGCTCCTATTATTATTGGGGGGGAGGAGGCAAAGACGGCTGTTGGTGGTGAAGGGGTTGATAAAGTGGCAGACTCACTTAAATTGGAGCGTGTCAGTGTTGAGAAGCTTGGTGAGGATGTGATGGTTAGCGGTTATGTTCCAGCCAAGCTTCGAAAGCAGGGGTGAGAATGTTTACCGGTATTGTAGAAGAGGTAGGCAAGGTCGGTTCAGTTCAACCTGGGGGTCTGGTTATCGCCGCTAGCAAAGTGCTCCAGGGGGTGGAACCGGGCGGAAGCATTGCCGTTAATGGGGTATGTCTGACGGTAACCAATTTTGACAGCGATTCGTTCTCTGTTGACATAATGTCAGAAACGCTGGAGCGGACTAACCTTGGGTTACTTGGTGTCGGGGATGAAGTTAATCTGGAACGGCCCCTAACCCCGGAAAAGCAGTTGGGCGGGCATTTTGTTCAAGGACATATAGATGATACGGGAAGGGTGACATCGGTTAACTGGGATGGCACAGCAATGCTCATTAGGGTTGAAGCCCCTGCACAGGCGATGCGTTATATAGTGAAGAAGGGCTTCATTGCTGTTGACGGGGTTAGCTTAACCATTGTTGATTGTGATGCCGGATCATTTCTGGTTTCTATTGTGGATTATACCCGGGAACATACTATCCTGGGTAGCAAGGAGGTGGGTGACCTGGTTAATCTGGAGGTAGATATTATTGCAAAATACCTGGAGCGGCTTAGTCAGGCTCATACCTCCGGTATAACCATTGATTTCTTAAAGGAGCACGGTTTTTTACTGGCTTAAACTGTTATTTTAATTGGAGTAAGCATGGGTATATCAAGCATTTCTGAAGCTATTGAGGACATAAAGGCAGGCAAGTTTATTATCATTGTTGATGATAAGAATAGAGAGAATGAGGGTGACCTTGCCATAGCTGCCGAGCGAGTTACCCCTGAAGCTATTAATTTTATGGCCTTGTACGCCAGGGGATTGATTTGCATGCCTATAATAGGTAAGCGATTAGATGAACTAAGGGTTCCGTTGATGGTGAGGGAGAATACCTCAAAGTTTTCCACCGCCTTTACTGTATCCGTTGAGGCTAAACATAAAGTAAGCACAGGTATTTCAACAACAGACAGGGCAGAGACAATAAAGACAATAGTTGACTCAACAACCAAAGCTGAGGATTTAGCTCAACCGGGGCATATGTTTCCCTTGCGGGCTAGGGAGGGTGGCGTCCTGGTACGGGCGGGGCATACTGAGGCTATAGTTGATTTAACCAATCTAGCTGGCCTTTACCCAGCGGGAGTTATCTGTGAGATTCTGAATGAAGACGGTTCCATGGCACGGCTACCTCAACTTGAGGGAATGTCAAAGCAACACGGGATTAAGATGGTAACCGTGGCCGATCTTATTACCTATCGCCATCGCCATGAAAAGCTGGTGCACCGCGTGGCTGAGGCTAAGTTACCGAGTAAATATGGTGAGTTTACCGCTATCGCCTACAAAAGTGATATAGACCCTGATGAACACCTAGCTTTAGTAATGGGAGATATAGCTACTGATGAGCCGGTGTTAGTCCGAGTTCATAGTGAGTGTCTTACCGGGGATGTATTTAGTAGCCTTCGCTGTGATTGTGGTGAGCAGATTGATTTGGCTATGCGAGCCATCGCGGATCAGATGAGAGGTGTTTTCCTATATATGAGGCAAGAGGGACGAGGCATCGGTTTCCATAATAAGATTCGTGCTTATGCTCTTCAAGATAAGGGGCTGGACACCGTGGAGGCTAACCTGTCTTTGGGATTTGCTTCAGATCTGCGGGACTATGGTATAGGTGCCCAAATTTTGGCTGATTTAGGTTTACACCAGATCCGATTGCTTACCAACAATCCCAAGAAGGTTATAGGTTTAGAGGCTTACGGGCTAGAAGTAGTGGAGACGGTTTCCATTCTCACTCCTCCCACCCCGTATAACCGTGATTACTTGGAGACAAAGCGGAAAAAGTTGGGGCATCGCTTAGAACCATTAAGTGCTGGTGATAAGGATAATTAAAAACTTCACAGTAAGGAGAGGTTAATGAACAAGTGTTTTGAAGGTATGTTACTGGGGAAAGGGCTGAGGTTTGGGTTGGTTGCTTCTCGTTTTAACGAGTTTATTACCAAGAAGCTGATTGAGGGGGCTCAGGATGCTCTGCTTCGCCATGGTGTTAGCGAGGCGGATATAGACGCTGCCTGGGTACCCGGCTCATTTGAAATTCCGTTAGCAGCTAAGAAATTGGCTCAATCCAAGAAGTACGATGCCGTCATCTGCCTTGGCGCCGTGGTTCGTGGTGGAACGCCTCACTTCGAATATATTGCCACCGAAGTAACTAAGGGCATTGCTGCGGTAGGACTAGAGACCGGACTGCCGGTTATTTATGGCGTAATCACTGCTGATACCCTGGAGCAAGCTATTGAGCGGGCGGGGACTAAGATGGGGAATGCCGGTTTCGAAGCCGCGGAGAAAGCCATCGAAATGGCTAACCTGCTCAAGAGCATAGGTTAACCATGCTCCTTAACTGCCATTGTTGCTGTTAATAGCCTTGGCATAATTCGAGATTTTCTTCAGTTGGTAACGAGATAGACCGTGTCTCCTCTCCTTGCCCGGTCGCCGATCTTGACGCCAACAGAATCCCCTGCCTTAGCCTCTTCAACATCTACATTGTCAATTTGCATGGAGTCAACGGTGAGCTCCATATCGGTGGTGTGTCCCTTGATGTGGATTTTATCACCGAGTTTCAGGGTTCCGGTTAGCTCAATGCCAGCTACCACAGGTTTGGCGAAGAAGTCACTCACCTTTCCGATTACTACCTCAGGCATCGGGATACCTCCTTTATGTTTAATAGGTTGTTTTTAAATTAGTATACGGTATGTTATCGGTATAAATCAATATCGCAGAATCTTTCTTAATCTTTGACATAGCACCACCTATCACCTATAATTACTTCAATCTATAATCACTCAGGGGAAGCAATCTTGGCGAAGAAAAATAGCCCAGAGGTAGAGACTGATGAGCAAGCGCTGGATATCGATAATATTAAACGGCGCTTGGACATGTTTGACCAACGCTTGGATAACATCGATTCCATAGTTACAGCAGTTGCTGAACGACTAATGAGTCAACCTATTACCCTTAATATAGCCTGCCCTCACTGCGGCAGCAATATAGAGATTGCCATCATAGGCAATAGGAAACCAACGAAGTAACACCAGGCAGGCTAAGTATCCAAAATTTAAACCAAAGCTGTAGATATGCAGATTGTAGCTAGAGTTAACCAGACTAAATATGAGGTCTTCCGGTGGAGATATGAGCTTAGTGTAGCGAAGAAGTTAGCTCTAGCTATAGGCTTTGCCGGGCTTACTGGACTTCTTGCCCAGATGAGAATCATGCTTCCATGGAGTCCAGTGCCGGTAACAGGTCAGACCTTTGCTGTTCTTCTTGCTGGTGTTCTCCTGGGGAAGCAATGGGGGGGTATGAGTCTGGCTATCTATGCTGGTCTCGGTGCTGCCGGGCTCCCCTGGTTTTCCAGCTGGTCTGGCGGCATGGGGCACCTGGCTGGACCAACCGGGGGATATATAATCGGTTTCATCCTGGCTGCCCTTTTCTTGGGCTACTTCACCGATACCTATATCAGGTCGAGAAGCTTCCTGAGCATGCTAGCGCTTATGCTCTTTGCCAACTTTGTTCTAATCTATGTGCCCGGGCTCTTCCAGCTTGGGCTATGGCTCAGGTTGGTTCAGGGAGAGCCTGTGGCTTTTACCACTCTCCTCGGCATGGGAGCCATTCCCTTTATAGCTGGTGATATAACCAAGGCTGTGATGGCAGCTGCTATGGCGAGGGGAATGACACCCAAGCAAGCCTACAACGGAGAGGTGGATAAAGGGAAATGGGCAAGTTGGCGCGTCCCCTGAAGGTTTGACTCCTTTCATTTTAGGCTGCCTCACCAGCTTGACGCTATGAAAAGCATCTAGTAGACTTGATATGCTAGTGGGCGGTTAGCTCAGTTGGTTAGAGCGCTGCGTTGACATCGCAGAGGTCAGTGGTTCAAGTCCTCTACCGCCCACCATGTCCGTACTTCTAATAACGAAGACCTGCCCTTAAGAGAGTTATTAGAGGCACTACTGGGGGTGGAGGGGAGGAGACGTTTGGCCTTGAGGCGCCTTAGTAATGAAGACCTCTTCCGGCACTACGACGATGAATTAGTGTTGAGGCTTCATGCGCCCAAAAACCTCTCCGATACAAGGACATTCCTTCGTAAATTTAAAGAATATCTCGGTGGTTATCCCCCGTCACCCCAGTTAGCCAAAGCCTTTCTAGTACAGTATTCCAACCGTAAACCCCGCACGCTGTACCGCTATGCCCAAATGCTTAAGGGCTTCATGAAGTGGTACGGTGAGCCTCTTGAGGACTTGAAGATACAAAGACCTAAATCTATTCCTCCTTACACAGATGATTCCCAGATAGAGAAGCTGATTCATGCTATTGAGGCTAAAAAGACCCATAAAGGTACAATCGCGCGGGATATTTTACTTATAGAACTTATCCTAAAAACAGGCCTGAGAAGAAGCGAGGTATCAAATCTTGAGGTAAGGGATGTTCATGGTGACTTCCTGGTAGTAAGAGAGGGTAAAGGCAGGAAAGACCGCGTAATTCCGCTCTCAGAGCGTATGGTGGCAAAACTGGGCGATTTTACCAAAAGAAAAGACCCAAACGAGAAGGTATTCGGCTTAAAGCCTCCATCAATAACTATGAAGATAAAGGAGTATGCCAAGCGTGCCGGTGTAAAAGAACTTCATACCCATGCTCTAAGGCATAAGTTTGCCACTGATTTACTCGAGCATGGTGCTGACCTTAGGGCGGTACAGGAGCTATTGGGTCATGAGAGCCTTTCCACTACCCAGGTATATCTTTCCATAACTGATAAGAGGCTAAGAGAGACCGTCGATCTATTAGAAGAAGAGAAGCAAACGACCGTTTCGCTTGAACTTCCCGCTAAGGTTGGTAAGGGGGAATACGATCATCCTCTCATAATTATCCGTGATGTCGAGAAGCCAACTTGGGAAGACGAAACAAAGGTTTTAGTAAGTAAGTACTTCTCGCATTTCGTTGCTCGAAATGAGGGCAAGAGTCCAGCAGTTGATATATCAATAGCTTTATTTGATGATAAGAAGAGGTTTCTAGAAGGCATGCACGAGATAGCTATTGGGGTAGGGGAGGTGTTAGAGTACAAACCTTTGCTGAATCGACCGGAAAGGCAATACTATGTGGTTTGTCAATACAAGCAAGTTTCAGTAGGTGAGGAAAACGAAATCTGGTTTCCATACTGGATTACATGGTCCGATATTTCAGATAAAGAAAGATATGGTCAGTATGCTCCTATGATTGGCGAAAAAGCACTGCTTGAGCTTCTACAGAATGCGATAAAGCAGG
>JAZGHN010000067.1:0-6220 GCA_036481135.1 Dehalococcoidales bacterium
CGAGGAACTGGTGCGGAACTTTTCTCTGGAGCGGGTCAGCCGTACTGCGGCTGTGTTCAACCCGGATAAGCTCAACTGGATGAACGGGGTGTATATTCGCAGTCTGACCGCTGGTAGGTTTTATCAGGCAGCGGAGCCCTATTTGATGGGGGATGAAGCAGCGGCGAAGGCAGTTATATCAAATGAAGGATATGTGAGAGAGATTCTGCCTCTGGTGCAGGAGCGAGCTCGAACCCTGGCCGAGGTGGTTGAGTTGACCCGGTTTTTCTTCGTTGATGAGCTTGAATATGACCCTGCCCTGTTGATAGCGAAGAAGATGGACCGGGAATCAACTGTCCAGGCATTGGAAATAGCCAAGCAGAGGCTGGAGCCATCGGAGGCGTTTGACGAAGAGTCTCTGGAGGCGATACTCAGACCTCTGGCTGAGGAGTTGGGGCTGAAGACAGGGCAGCTTTTTGGTGTGCTCAGAGTGGCGGTTACCGGTCTGACAGCGGCGCCGCCTCTATTTCAAACCATGTCGGTCTTGGGCAAGGAGCGCTGCCTCAAGCGAGTGGAGACGGCGTTAGATAGACTGCATGGGTTATGATTGGTATTGGAAGGATTAAGTCTGTTCACGGGAAGTTTTATTATTTTGTAATCTCAGATTAATCTTGGTTAGGCAAAAAATAAAGGGGGTGTATAGTGAAAGCTATAGCTATTGTTGGTAGTCCGAGGAAGAATGGAAACACGGAAATCCTAGCCAGACACACCCTCAAGGCAGTAGAAGAGGAGGGGCTGGAAACAGAACTCATAAGATTAGCTGGTTTAGACATCAAGCCGTGCAGTGGCTGTGATGTTTGCAAACATGAGGAACGGTGTCCTATCGATGATGACCTATGGCCGATATATACCAAGATGAAAGAGGCTGATGCTATAATACTAGCCTCACCGGTATACTTTAGCTCAGCAACACCTGAAATAAAAGCTCTCATGGATAGGACTGGTTATTTTGCGATTTGGAACGGTAGGGTGTTTGAGGGTAAGGTGGGTGGACCCTTGGTTGTAGGTGAGCGGGAGGGTCACAATTTTACCGTAGCTCAGCTAGCTTTTTGGTTTTATTACATGGGATGTTTTGTTCCCGGTTCAACAGGTTGGAATATTGCTTTTGGCCTGGAGAAGGGTGAAGTAGAGAAGGATGAACAAGGGCTTAAAACAGTGTGGAACTTCGGTAAGAATGTTGCTTTTTTGGTTAAAAAGCTGAAGGCCTAGCTTACTTTGTACGGAAGAGTTATTTAGCTCTCCTCGTGATAGGGCATGGCGCTTTATTCACCACCCATTAACTATCAAGACGGGATAAATTTTGCCTCAAACAAAGTTATATAGGGACAGAAACCTCCAGATCGTATTCGGTGTCACCCTGATGGCGGTATTGGGGGTTTACACCATTACCCCTGCTTTTCATAAGATTATAGAAGAGCTGCACATATCCGAGACACAGGTGGGGCTGCTGATAACCTTCTATGCCCTCCCTGCCGTGTTTCTTGCCCCACTTCTGGGCATGCTGGCTGACAGGTATGGTCGGAAGAGGGTGCTGGTGCCATCCCTTTTCCTGTTCGGGGTGGCTGGCGCTGCCTGTGCCCTGACCAGCGATTTTCATACCCTGCTCATCCTGCGGGTATTGCAAGGGATGGGGGCGATAGCCCTGGGTCCCCTCGGCGTGACTATGATAGGCGACCTATTCTCGGGGAGGCGGAGAGCTGAGGCTATGGGGCTGAATGCCAGCGTATTGTATATCGGTATTGCTATCTATCCCCTGATCGGTGGCGCTGTGGCGAACTTTGCCTGGAATTACCCCTTCCTGTTGTCACTGGCGGCGATACCTATCGGGGTTCTGGTACTGCGGCGGTTAGATATCCCTGAGCCCAGGATTAGGCAGAATTTTCGTGAGTACTGGGGCGGCACTTGGCGCTACCTGAAGGATAGGAGGGTAGCCAGTGCTTTTGCCGCAGGCATAATCGTCTTCATCCTTCTCTATGGCTCCTATCTAACCTATCTCAGCATCTACCTGGGGAGCTCCTTTAATGCCTCGCCCTTCGTCACCGGCGCTATCCTTTCCGCCTCGTTTGGGGTCACCGCTCTGGTTTCATCCCAGCTGGGAAGGATACTGAGGTTTGCCTCCGAAACCACCTTGGTTAAGCTCGGTTTTGTTCTCTACAGTATAGCTCTGGCGTTGCTCCTGATTATGCCACGATTGGGATTCACGCTGATACCGGCGATTATTCTTGGAGCCGGCCATGGCCTAATTGTTCCCTGCTTACTGACCTATCTCACCGGATTGGTCCCGTCTGAATATCGGGCGGGGTTTATGTCGGTAAATTCGGTGATGATGCGGTTGGGTCAAACCCTGGGGCCGGTGGTTTTTGCTCTGGTCTATAGCTATGCCTCTTTTAACGGCGTATTTTTCTATGCCGCCATTATGGCGTTAGTTGCCGCTGCTGTCGGCTTTATTGGAGGGAGGGTAATGCGCTAATAGAAGTGTTATTTAGCGCTCTACCTCACCCCCTTTATCCCCCTCTCCGTAATATGGAGATGTATTCGTAGCATGAGGGGGAAGTAATTAAAAAGAGGGGCGAAAGCCCCTCTTAAACACCCTGATAAATAGGCTGGCAGCGGGGGCAGAAGTAGCTGCCGCGGTTGCGAATGGGGATGCGCTGAATGGGGGTGCCACAGTTGGGGCAGGGCTCGCCACCCCGGTGGGCGACCTGAAACTGAAAATGGGCTGTCCCCGGTTCGCCATCAGGGCGAAGGTAAGTAGATACGCTAGCCCCCTTATTGCCGATGGCTGATATTAACACCTGCCGAATAGCCTGGTGAAGTCGTTCTACCTCGCTCTGAGTGAGGCTTCCCCCTGACCTTAGCGGATGGATTCCGGCAGTGAACAGGGCTTCATCGGCATACATATTGCCTATACCGGCAACGAAGGTCTGGTCGCAGAGGAGGGCTTTTATCGGTGCTGTGCGATTACTCAGGCGCTCGAGCAGAATCTGAGGGGTGAAGCTGGCTTCCAGGGGCTCAGGGCCAAGCTTGCCGACAATACTATCTATATCCTCCACCAGCCACATCGTCCCCAGCTTACGCATGTCATTGAACTGGAGCTGAGTCTCTTTATCCAGATGGATTATGGCGCGGGTAAATCTATCGGGTTCAGCCGAGGCTGGTTTCAGCAGCAGAGAGCCGGTCATTCTCAGGTGGATAACCAGTGCCTCACCGCTGTTCAGGGCGAAGATGAGATATTTGCCCCGTCGAGCTACCCCGGTGAGCCTCTGTCCGATGAGTCGAGAGCAGAATTCTTTCACCGAGGGCTGGCGCACCGCCCCATCCCAGAGCAGAGCGACGCCGGTAATACAGCGACCAACAATATGGGGCAGTAGCTCGTTCTTTATCGTCTCTACTTCGGGAAGCTCGGGCATGTCAGGCTTATTCCATCTCCCCCCAGTTGTTGCCGGTCTTGATATCCACCTTCAGTGGGACGCTGAGGGTTAAGGCGGTGGTCATTACCTGTGGCACCAGCTGGCGCATTGTTTCCAACTCTTCCCGGGGTACTTCAAAGATAAGCTCATCGTGCACCTGAAGCAGGAGCTTGCTTTTCAGTCGGCGCTCGTCCATTTCCCGGTGGAGGTTGACCATAGCCACCTTTATGATGTCGGCTGACGTTCCTTGCACCGGCATATTGATCGCCATGCGCTCAGCAGCTTCTCTCACCTGTCGGTTGGGGGAGTTGATTTCGGGGATAAAGCGCTTTCTGCCCAGCAGTGTTTGAACATAGCCGGCTTCCCTTGCCTGCTCTTTGGTGGATTCCAGGTATTGTTTGACCCCGGGGTATTTGTCAAAGTATGAGGCGATGAATTGAGCCGACTCTTCCCGTGATAACCCTGTCGCCTGCTCCAGTCCGTAATCGCTCATACCATAGATAACCCCGAAATTAACTGTCTTGGCCAGGCGGCGCATATCCTTGGTTACCTTTGAGGCATCCACGCCGTAGAGCTGGGCGGCGGTGGCAGTGTGAATATCCTCATCCTGCTGGAAGGCGTTTAACAGCCTTGAGTCCTGGGACAGGTGAGCCAGGGCGCGAAGGTCAATCTGGGAATAGTCTCCGGCGAGGAGGCAGGAGCCGGGTGGGGCGATAAAGGCTTGCCTGATTTTCCTTCCCGCCTTGCCTCGAACCGGGATATTTTGCAGATTGGGCTCGCTGGAGGAAAGCCGACCGGTGGCTGTCTTTGTCTGGTTAAAGCTGGTATGCACCCGACCTGTTTTGGGGTTTATCAGGTTGGGCAGGGTATCAATATAGGTCGACTTGAGCTTGGCTAGCTGGCGGTAGTCTAAAATAAATTCTATTACGGGGTGGGCTCCGCGCAGCTCCTCCAGTACCGAGGCCCCGGTGGAATAACCGCCCTTGGTTTTGCGGGCTGGCGGTAGTTTCAGCTCCTCAAAGAGGATACAGCTCAGTTGTTGGGGCGAGTTTATATTGAATTGATGACCAACATTGTTATATATCTCTGTCTCCAGCTGGAGTAGCTGCTCACCGAGGCGATGGGACATCTCCCTCATTATCTCTGTATCCAGGGCGACACCGTTCCTCTCCATGGTGACCAGCACCGGCACCAGTGGCATCTCAACCTCGGAGAACAGTTGCCATACCCCCTGCTGGTGAAGCTCCCTGCTTAGTAACTCAGCCAGTTGTCCGGTGATGTCAGCATCGGCGCAGGCGTAATCGGCAGCCTGCTTTATTTCTACCTGCGACATGGAAATCTGCTTGCTCCCCGAGCCAATAAGAGCGGTGATGGGTGTCATTTCAATACCCAGCTTGCTGAAGGCGAGGGTTTTCAAGCCTAAGGACTTTTCTCCCAGCAGGTAGGCGGCGACCATGGTGTCAAAACTGAGGTTATTGACCTCTACCCCATGTTCAGCCAGTATTGTCATATCATACTTGCCGTTGTGAGCAAGCTTGGCTAAAGAAGTATCCTCCAGCAGGGGCTTGAGTCCGTTGATGACCTGTTCGAGGGGTAGTTGCTCCACCTCTCCAAAGCCGACATGACCGATAGGGATGTAGTAAGCCTCGCCCGGGGTGGGCGATATGGATATGCCTACCAGTTGTGCCGATATAGCATCCAGGCTTGTCGTCTCTGTGTCGAAGGCGAAAGATTCGGCCGCTGACAGGCGATTTAGCAGCTCGTTAAAGGCTGGAGTGGTATTTACAATGTGGTAGGCTCGTGGGCGTGCGGGCTCAGTTTCGACCTGAGGGGAGCCTGGGGGTGCTTCCACTTCGGGCAATCTGGATAACAGGCTGGCAAACTCCAGCTCGCGGAAAAGCTCGGCTACCTGCTGGCGGTCATAGTGGCTGACATGACAGTCGTCAAGGTCGAGGGTGAGCGGTACCTGGGTAACGATAGTCGCCAGTTGTTTACTCTGGCGGGCAACCTCTTCATTTTCTCGCAGTTTCGTCTGGAGCTTGGCTGGGGTTACCTCGTCGATATGGGCATATATTTCTTCTATGGTGCCAAATTGCTGGATGAGCTTGGCTGCTGTTTTCTCACCGATGCCGGGGACGCCGGGGATATTATCCGAGGGGTCACCCTCTAATCCTTTGAGGTCGGCAATATACTCAGGCTTGATGCCATATCTCTTGATTACTGCCTCTTCATCATAGAGCGTGGTATCGCCAAAGGTCCGCCTGGGGTAAAATACCTTTACCTTGGGTGACACCAGTTGGGTGGCATCAGCATCGCCGGTAACGATTACGGTGTCAATACCCTGGCGGCTGGCCTGCTCGCTGAGTGTGCCCAGGACATCGTCTGCCTCATAGCCATCAAGCTCAAAGATAGGGATGTGGAAGGCTTCCACTAGCTGTCTGACCCGCCCCAGTTGGTCGACCAGTTCATTGGGGGTTGGGGGGCGGTGCGCCTTATACTGGTCAAACATCCGGTGCCTGAAGGTAGGCGCCTTTTTATCGAAGGCGATGGCACAGTGGGTGGGTTTAAGCTCGCTTATCGCCTTGAGTAGGATGAGGGCGAAGCCATAAACGGCGCCCACCATCTCTCCGGTCTTGCTCACTGTCAGGGGTGGTAGGGCGTGGAAGGCACGATGCACCAGGGCATTGCCGTCAAACAAAACTAGGCGCGCCTTTTTCATAGTTTAATTATAGCAGAGTAGAAGGACTTGGACGACGTTTTGTCGGCTTTGT
>JAZGHN010000068.1:0-22886 GCA_036481135.1 Dehalococcoidales bacterium
GCAGACTGCGGATAAGACCAGGCGGTGGATGCCAGACTCAGCCATTATCATCGGCTGTATAATATTACTGGGCGTAACTCTGAGTGCTATATTTCTTCTGGCTCCACGGATGACCCAGTAAGCTACCACCAAAACCCTATTGCAGCTTCTTACCAGTTAACTTCTCGCAAGCCTGTCGGTATCTCTTGGTGGTAGCCTCAATAACCTCTGGCGGTAGAGCAGGGGCGGGCGGTTCCTTATTCCATCCTGAGCCAATGAGCCAGTCGCGAACCGGCTGCTTATCATAGCTGGGCTGGGATTGCCCCACCTTATATAGTTCGGCATCCCAGAAGCGGCTTGAGTCCGGAGTCAGCAGCTCATCAATCAGGATAAGCTCATCATTGTCCAGGCCAAATTCCATCTTGGTATCGGCGATAATGATGCCTCTGGCTTGAGCATACCCCCGCGCATAGTTATAGATAGCCAGGCTTTTCTCCTTCATTTCCTCAGCTACAGCTTCACCCACCAGCCTCTCCATCTCATCGATACTGAGTGGCTGGTCGTGTCCGCTTTCCGCCTTAGTGGTAGGGGTGAATAGTGGCTGGGGGAATTCCTCGCTTTCCCTCAAGTCTTCAGGGAGAGGCTCCCCCTGAACGGTGCCCTGCTTCTGATATTCCGCCCAGGCTGAGCCAGAGAGGTAACCCCGCACCACACATTCAACAGGAAGGCGCTTCACCTTTTTAACAACCATAGACCGCCCCACAAGATAGGAGGGGTAGGGAAAGCGGCTCTCGGCAGAGAGATAAGAATTAAGACAGCGGACATCATCCACTGTTTCTATCAAATGATTGGGCACTAAATCCTTGGTCTTATCGAACCAGAAAGCGGAGAGCTGATTAAGCACCAAGCCCTTATCGGGGATACCGCAGGGAAGGACAAAGTCAAAGGCTGAGATGCGGTCAGTAGCTACGATGAGCAGCAGGTTGCCCAGGTCATAGGTATCCCGCACCTTGCCCCGGACAAATAGCGGGAGAGGTAGCTCTGCTTTTATTAGAACCGATGGGTTGATACTCATATTGCTTCAGGAGCCAATCCTGTAGGCTTAGTCGCACCGGGCTTCTCTCTCCACTGTGCCTGGGTTAAGCCCAGTCGCTGGAAAATATCATCTATGTAGCGCAGGTAGTATTGATGGTCAAACAGCGGCTCGAGCTCTTCTGGCGGTAGAGTGGCAATAACCTCAGGGTCAGCCTTGAGCAGGGTGAGGAACTTCTTATTTCCCTTCCAGGCCTTCATAGCATTTCTTTGCACCAGCTCATAGGCTCTTTGTCGGCTCAATCCTTTATCTATAAGAGCTAGCATTACTCGCTGGGAGAAAACTAAGCCCTTGGTAAGCTCTATATTCTTTTTCATCCTTTGGGGATAAACCTGTAACCCCTTCATCACTGAGGTGAAAAGGGTAAGGGAGTAATCCAGGAGGGCGCAGGAGTCAGGCAAGATGATACGCTCGGTGGAGGAGTGGCTAATGTCGCGTTCATGCCACAGAGCGATATTCTCCATCGAGGTTAAAGCATAACCTCTTATCAGTCGGGCTAAGCCAGAGATGCGTTCACAAAGCTCGGGGTTGCGTTTATGTGGCATAGCTGAGGAGCCAGTTTGACCGGCGCTAAAGGGTTCCTCCACCTCCCTGGTCTCAGTTCGCTGTAAACCCCTGATCTCAGTGGCGAATTTCTCCAGGGAGCTAGCCACTATGGCTAGAGTAGTAATAAATTGAGCATGACGGTCGCGTTGTAAAATCTGGCTTGATGCTGGAGCCGGGTCGATTTTTAGCTTGACACAGGTCTTCTCCTCAACCGCAGGGGACAGGGTGGCGTAGGTGCCTACCGCTCCTGAAATCTTGCCCACGGCGATGAATTTCTTGGCCTCGGAGAGCCTATGCCTGTTGCGCTTCATTTCCTCAACCCACAGTGCCAGCTTCAAACCCAAGGAAAGTGGTTCGGCATGGACACCATGAGTGCGCCCCATCATCGCTGTATATTTATGTTTTATTGCCTGTTGGGCCAATACTGAGATGAGTTCTTTTACATCTTGAATAAGTATCTCGCTAGCCTCAACCAGTTGCAAGCTGAGAGCGGTATCTATTACATCAGAAGAAGTAAGACCAAGATGAATGAAACGTGATTCATCACCCAGGCTCTCTGATACAGCGCCAAGGAAGGCAGTCATATCGTGATGGGTTTCTTTGAGAATCTCTCCCATGCGCTTAAGGTTAACACGAGCCATCTTTATCTTGGGCACATCCTCTCTGGGAATGACATCTAATTCAGCCCATGCCTCACAGACAGCAATCTCTACCTCAAGCCACTTGGCAAACTTGCTCTCGTCCGACCACACCCTTTTCATTTTGGGCCTAGTATATCGCTCAATCATTTCTTGCTTCCTTGCAGGTCCCTTCTATACTTTTCATAGGCCTTTCTTATCTCGCCATGCTTCAAGCCTAAAATTTCGGCAGCCAGATAGGCGGCATTTTTAGCCCCAGCGGTGCCGACAGCCATGCAGGCTACAGGTACTCCCGCTGGCATCTGGGCTACGGAGTAGAGGGCATCAATACCCTTTAATTCACTACTAGCCAAGGGTACACCGATAACAGGTAGCGTAGTCCAGCTAGCCAGAACCCCGGCGAGATGGGCTGCCCCACCGGCAGCAGCGATTATAACTTCAATCCCTCGTTTTTGGGCAGACAACCCATACTCTCTCACTCTCTCTGGAGTGCGATGGGCTGAGAGCACGGAGAACTCATAATCAATACCAAGCCTCCGTAATATCTCCGCCGCTGGCCGCACCGCTTCATCATCTGATTTACTACCCATAACTACAGCAACTAATGGCATATCTACCTCACCTCCTTTATTCTCTTTCCCCCTTCAATTATACCCCTTTTGTCCTCGCTTTTATCTCAGCAATATCCCTGCGGTAATGACACCCCTCAAAGTGAATGCGGGTGATGTTATTATAAACCTTCTCTCTGGCTTCGGCGATAGTTCCGCCGGTGGCAACCACAGTAAGCACCCGTCCCCCGTTAGTCAATACCTTTCCTTCTGAGACCTTGGTTCCGGCATGAAATACCACGATGTCTTTATCTAGGTCGTCTAACCCGCTAATGGGGAAGCCTGTTTTATAACTGCCGGGGTATCCCGCTGATGCCATTACCACCCCAACCCAGGTATCATCGCTCCACTCTATATCCATCCGGTCAAGGCTACCCCCGATTATTGCCAGGATAATATCTACCAGGTCGGTTTTGAGCAGCGGCAGGGTAACCTGAGCCTCTGGGTCACCAAACCGGGCATTAAACTCCAGCGCCTTTGGGCTATCATTGGTAATCATTAGACCACCGTAAAGGACGCCCTGATAAGGTCTTTCCTCCTGAGCCATAGCCTTCACTGCTGGTTCGAGAATGGTCTCCTTTATTGTTTCCGACAGCGCCGAGGTAAGAAAGTGAGGTGGACTGTAACTACCCATGCCGCCGGTATTGGGACCCCGGTCTCCATCAAATACTGGCTTATAATCGCAAGCTGAGACCATAGGGACAACAGTCTTGCCATCGGCAAAGGCAAAACAACTCATCTCCTCTCCGCATAGGCATTCCTCGACGAGCACCTTATCACCAGCGGTGCCAAAGGCTTTGGCTTCCATAATGTTGCCCAGCGCATCCAGGGCTTGCGATATGGAATCGGCTACAATTACCCCCTTGCCCGCAGCTAGCCCATCTGCCTTAACTACCATAGGCGGTGTCTGCTGCTGGATATACTCTTTTGCCTCGCTATAACCAGAAAAGCTGGCGCTGTTGGCACAGGGGATACCGTATTTTAGCATCAGTTCCTTGGCAAATACCTTGCTCGATTCAATTTCGGTAGCCGATTTAGTGGGGCCAAAGATAGGAATGTCCATACTTTGAAAGCGGTCAACAATGCCATCGGCCAGAGGCGCCTCCGGTCCGACAATGATAAGCTCGATGCCCTGTTCTCGGGCTGTTTTAGCCAGCGACTCTATATCGGCAGGTTCGATATCCAGATTATGGCCAAGCTGAGCGGTGCCGGCATTACCCGGGGCGACGTAAATCTCCTTCACCTTGGGACTCTGGGCTAGCTTCCAGACCAAGGTGTGTTCCCTAGCCCCACCACCAACAACCAGTATTTTCAGAGTTTGCCCTCCTTTCCCTATTCTTACTATTCCCACTCTATAGTTGAAGGAGGTTTGGAGGTTATATCGTAGACTACCCGGTTTACCCCGGGGACTTCGTTGACGATGCGACTAGAAATCCGAGCCATCAGGTCATAGGGGAGGCGTGCCCAGTCAGCGGTCATGGCATCCTCGCTGGTGACGGCACGGACAGAAACCAGATAGCCGTAGGTTCTATAGTCCCCCATTACCCCTACGCTTTTAACATCGGTGAGTATGGCAAAGCTCTGCCATAGCTGGCGATATAGCTGTGCCTTCTTAATCTCGTTCATCACAATCCAGTCGGCACTACGCAGTATCTCCAGCTTCTCTTTGGTTACCTCGCCGATGATGCGTATAGCCAAGCCCGGACCAGGGAAGGGCTGTCGCCAAACCATCTCCTCAGGGAGACCTAGCTCTAGCCCTACCTGGCGCACCTCATCCTTAAACAGGTTTCGCAGCGGCTCAATCAGGCTAAGCGTCATCTTGGCGGGCAGACCTCCAACATTGTGATGGGTCTTAATTTTAGCTGAAGCTTTGCCTGATAAGGCACTCTCAATAACGTCAGGGTAGAGGGTTCCCTGAGCCAAAAAATCAACCTTGCCTATCTTCTTTGCTTCCCTCTCAAACACCTTGATGAATTCCTCGCCAATAACCTTGCGCTTCTTTTCAGGGTCTGTTACCCCTTTTAGTCGCTTGAGGAATCTTTCGCTGGCATCAACATAGTTAATATTCATGCCCAGATTAAGGCGGAAGACGTTAAAGGTTCTCTCCACCTCCTCACGACGCAGGAGTCCATTATTTACAAAGATACAGGTAAGTTGATTGCCAACAGCCCGGTGGATAAGGGTAGCCACTACTGCCGAATCAACCCCTCCTGAGAGAGCATTGATGACCTTGCCTTCACCCACCTGCGTCTTGATGTTGTCCAAGCTATCATTGATGAAATTGCCCATTGTCCAGTTTCCCTGGCAGCCACAGACTCGATAGGCGAAATTCCTCAGGATAGTCTTCCCATGAGGGGTGTGGACTACCTCAGGATGAAACTGGAGACCAAATATTCCCTTATCGTTGCCCATAACAGCAAAGGGTGAATTTTCTGTATAGGCTAAGGGACTAAACCCGGGGGGCATTTCTTCAATTTTGTCAGCATGGCTCATCCATACCGGGGAGGGGGAGGGTAAATCAGCAAATAGCGGTGAATCCAGCTCACTTATATGAAGCATGGCATGACCGTACTCACGCTTGGCGGCTGGAGCAACCTGCCCTCCCAGCTGCTTGCTAATGACTTGCATTCCATAGCATATGCCCAATACTGGCAGATTGCTTTCATAGACGTAGGGCGGTGCTAAAGGTGCGCTTGGTTCATAAGCGCTAGCAGGCCCTCCGGAGAGGATGAAGCCCTTGGGATTTAATGGGGCTATCTTCTCCCAGGGAGTATCATAAGGCACCAACTCACAGTATACCTGGCATTCACGTATTCGCCGGGCGATAAGCAGACTGTATTGTGAGCCAAAATCAATAACAACTATGGCTTCGCGCTCAGCCCCAGGTATAGCCTCCTTTGCCGCCAAGGGCTGCTCCCCACCCAGCTCCTTAGCGATCTCCAAATAGGTGGAGACTTCAATATCGCCGCTGGTGGTTACACGGTGGCTATCGTTTGGGGTTTGCTTTGGCTTATCTTTGTCCATCCCTATGCCAAAGATTACCATTGTGATATACTGTCGTCAAGATAAAAAACACCCCCAGCAGGTAGTCAGGGCAATGTTAGACAAACTGCCCCCGGATATTCAAGAGCAGGTCGAGGAGGGTATCTCTATTCTTAAGAGGGGAGGTATAATTGCCTTCCCTACTGATACTGTTTATGGGCTGGGGGCTTGCGCCAGCAATCATCAGGCAGTGGAGCGGATTTACGCCGTAAAGGGACGGCCACAGAATATAGCGCTTCCCCTGCTTCTAGCCAATACTTCACAGATAGGAGAAGTTGCCGGGACTGTGCCAGAGGTCGCTTGGCTTTTAGTTCGTCACTTCCTGCCCGGTGCCTTGACCCTAGTTTTACCCAAGGCTGACTCGCTCCCTGATATTGTCACCGGTGGAGGCATGACTATAGCCATTCGCATTCCGGCTCATCCCATACCTACTGCCCTGGCTGATGGTCTGGGGGCACCTATTATAGGAACCAGTGCTAATCTGAGCGGCAAGCCAAGCGCATTAACCGCTGACGAGGTCTGTTCACAATTTGGTGATAGAATAGATTTAGTTATTGATGGTGGATGCCCGGGTGGCAGGGAATCTACCATAGTTGATGTAACCGGGGAAACACCTGTCATCTTGAGGGAGGGTGCCATAGCAGGGAAAGAACTCAAGCAGGTGTGCAACAGCATCGTCTTTAAGAAAGGGGATTAAGCATGCGTATCGCCATTGGCTGCGACCACAGAGGACTGAACTTCAAGCAACCTATTATCAAGCTAATTGCTGAGATGGGGCATACCTATGAGGACTTTGGCTGTTATACCGCTGAGTCAGTAGACTACCCTGATATTGCTAAAAAGGTGGCTGAAGCGATAGCTAATGGCTCTTTTGAGCGAGGTATTTTGATATGCAGCACTGGCATTGGTATGAGCATTGCCGCTAACAAGGTTAAAGGGATCAGGGCTGCCCTCTGTCACAACGCCTTCAGCGCTCGTCGTGCTCGTCAGCATAATGACGCCAATATTCTTTGTTTGGGGGCAGAGCTGGAACAAAATATAATTCCGGCAGTCATTGAGGCTTTTCTTAATACTAAGTTTGAGGGCGGAAGACACTCACGCAGGCTGGATAAGATAAAAGCCATGGAAGGCTAGTTACACGTGAGTTACCTTGACAATAAATTAGTATTATGTTATGTTTTGTCAATGGGGTTAGTATTTTAGAGTTTAGTCCGTCCCTCTAGGGACGGTTTTTGATTATTAAGAGAAGAAGAGGCAGAAGTATGAAAAGCGATGTGGTTAAACGGGGTGTGGAGCGGGCTCCACACCGCTCTTTGCTGCGCGCTGTGGGCTGGACGAGTGCAGAAATAGATAAGCCTCTTATAGGCATTGTCAATAGTTTCAGTGAGATCGTTCCTGGTCATATCCATCTGCGGGATATTGCTGAAGCAGTGAAAGCAGGGGTGCGTAGTGAAGGGGGTGTTCCCTTTGAGTTTAACACCATTGCTGTATGTGACGGCATTGCCATGAACCACCCAGGTATGAAATATAGTCTGCCCAGTCGGGAACTAATAGCTGACTCAGTGGAGATAGTAGCTGAGGCTCACGGTTTTGATGCCTTAGTCTTTATCCCCAACTGTGACAAGATAGTCCCTGGAATGCTTATGGCAGCGGCAAGATTGAATCTACCGTCTATTTTCGTTAGCGGTGGCCCTATGCTGGCAGGGCGTTTGGCTAGCAGCAGTGGAATTGAGAAGGTTGATCTCAATACTGTCTTTGAGGCGGTGGGCAAGGTAACTAAAGGAGAAATGGGGCAAGAGGAGTTGGCGCGGTTGGAGGAGGTTGCCTGCCCCGGCTGTGGTAGCTGTGCTGGAATGTTTACCGCTAATACTATGAATTGTTTAACCGAAGCCTTGGGAATGGGGTTACCAGGTAATGGGACCATCCCAGCTATTGATGCCAGACGGATACAGCTAGCCAAAGAGGCAGGGCAGCAGATTATGAAACTGCTGGCTGGTGATATTCACCCTCGGGACATTATAAATAAGGACTCCATTCATAATGCCTTTATCGTTGATATGGCATTAGGCGGCAGCACTAATTCAGTCTTGCACCTGATGGCTATAGCTCAGGAGGCAGGGATGGATTTCCCTCTGGCGATGTTAAATGAGATAGGTAAGCGCACTCCTACCCTGTGTAAGTTGAGACCAGCCGGTGATTATCATGTTGAGGATTTAGACAGGGCCGGTGGCATAGCCGCCGTGATGAAAGAACTAGAGGGATTACTAAATCTAAAGTCGATGACGGTATCAGGAAAGTCGGTAGGCGAGGTTATCGCCGATAGCCAGGTTAAGGATAAAGAGGTTATCCACTCCATTGCCAATGCTTACTCAGCCGCAGGAGGCCTTGCCATCCTCTTTGGCAACCTGGCACCTGATGGTGCCGTGGTGAAGAGAGCAGCAGTGGTTCCTGAAATGATGGTTCACCAAGGCCCAGCCAGGGTATTTGACTCTGAGGAGGAAGCTATAGCAGCCATTATGGGTGACAAGATAAAATCGGGTGATGTAGTAGTTATTCGCTACGAGGGACCTAAGGGAGGGCCGGGAATGAGGGAAATGCTCACTCCTACCTCCATGCTGAGTGGTATGGGTATGGATAAAGAGGTAGCCCTGATAACTGATGGGCGCTTTTCTGGAGCAACTCGTGGTGCTGCCATTGGTCACGTCTCCCCTGAGGCAGCTAGTCGAGGGCCTATTGCTGCTTTAGCCGATGGAGATATAATTAAGATAGACATCCCCGGTTTTAAGCTTGATGTTGAGCTCAGTGACAAAGAGATGTCTGAGCGCTTGGCTCGGTTAGCTGAGTTTGAACCTAAGGTAGAAACAGGCTATCTCAGGCGCTACGCTGAGAGGGTATCATCAGCTAGTACCGGAGCGATATTTCGTAACTAAGGGAGCCTATTATGAAAATGTCTGGCGCCCAGATTTTGTGTGAGAGCCTGGTGAAGGAAGGGGTAGAGGTTATTTTCGGTTTCCCCGGCGGAGCCGTATTACCCATATATGATGCTTTACCTCAATATCCCCAACTCCGTCATATTCTGGTGCGCCATGAGCAAGGGGCGGCTCATGCTGCTGATGGCTATGCCAGGGCTACGGGAAAGGTGGGAGTATGTATGGCTACCTCAGGTCCCGGGGCTACCAACCTGGTAACTGGCATTGCCAATGCTTGCCTTGACTCATCATCAATGGTAGCCATAACCGGTCAGGTAGCCAGGCCCTTTATCGGTAAGGACGCTTTTCAGGAGGTAGATATTACCGGTATCACCCTCCCTATTACCAAGCATAACTACCTCATTCTTGATGCCGGTTTGATGGCTAAAACAGTTAAGGAGGCTTTTTGCCTGGCTCAGACTGGCCGGCCGGGGCCAGTACTTATTGATATCCCGCGAGATGTTCAAATGGAGCAAGCGGAATTTCATTATCCCAGGCAACTGGACTTACCCGGTTATAAGCCTACGCTTGAGGGACACCCGGCACAAATTAAAAAGGCAGCCAAGCTAATAAATGAAGTACAGCACCCTGTTATTCTTGCCGGTAGGGGAATAATCATATCCGGGGCATATGCTGAACTGAAACAGCTGGCAGAGACGGCTCAGATACCGGTGGTGACTACCTTGCTGGGCGTTAGTTGCTTCCCGGAGAGTCATGCCCTTAGCTTTGGGATGGTAGGTATGCACGGCATGGCTTACGCTAATATGGCACTGCATAATACTGACTTGATTATTGCTATCGGGATGAGGTTTGATGACAGGGTTACCAGTAAAATAAGTGAATTTGCCCCCCATGCCCATATTATCCATATTGATATTGACCCAGCCGAGATCGGTAAGAATGTACGGGTCGATGTACCTATCGTCGGTGACGTGAAGCGGGTGTTAAAGGCATTAAATAAGCTGATTGCCTCCACCGAGCATACTGATTGGCTTCGGCAGGTTGAGGATTGGCGAAAGGAGCATCCATCAATAGAAATCAGAGATAGTACCAGTCTTCTACCCCAGTATGTGGTTAGCAAGATACATGAGGTAACCAAGGGTAAGGCTATTATTGTTACCGGCGTTGGCCAGAACCAGATGTGGGCAGCTCAACATTACTGCTATGATAAACCGAATACTTTAATCTCATCGGGTGGTCTGGGGACTATGGGCTTTGGTCTACCAGCAGCTATGGGAGTTAAGGTAGGCCGCCCTGATAGCCCTGTTTGGCTAATTGACGGTGATGGTAGCTTTCAGATGACGATACAGGAGCTAGCCACCATAGTTCAAGATAATATTGCGGTTAAGATGGCAATCCTAAACAATGGCTATCTGGGGATGGTCAGACAATGGCAGGAGTTGTTCTATGAGAAGCGATATGTAGCCACACCCCTATCTTGCCCCGACTTTGTTAAAATTGCTGAAGGATATTGTCTGCCAGGGTTGAGGGTTAAGCGGAGAGAAGAAGTGGTTCCAGCCATTAAGCAAGCTATGGAGCATGATGGTTCTTTCCTGATAGATTTTATGGTGGAGCCAGAGGAGAATGTTTATCCCATGGTGCCGCCCGGAGCGACTTTAGTCGAAATTATAGAGGCACCTAAGAAAGTAGAGAAGGCTATCTCCGATTCTGCTAAGCTCCCGGTGAGTAATATCTAAGCCTTTAAGGGAGGTGTAACCATGACCACGACAAAGCATACCCTAGTTGCCCTAGTAGAGAATAAGCCAGGGGTACTTAATCAAATGGCAAGCCTTTTTAGAAGGCGTGGCTTCAATATTGAAAGTATTGCCGTGGGGCATTGTGAACTGCCTCATCTATCGCGCATGACCATTGTTGTTGGTGGGACAACCACAATGGTGGAACAGGTTAGAAAACAGCTGGATAAGCTGGTGGATGTGGTCAAGGTTTCTGATATTACCGGAGACAAGCTGGTAGCCCGTGAATTGGCACTCATCAAGGTAAAAACCACCTCGGCTACCCGAAGTGAGATTACCCAGATTGTGGACATATTCAGGGCAAACATCGTAGATGTCGGCTCTGATTCGGTAACAGTTGAGGTCACCGGCGACGAGAATAAAGTCGATTCTCTATTGGACTTGCTCAGTGGTTTTGGCATCAAGGAAATGTCTAGAACTGGTCGTATAGCTATGACCAGAGGAAGAGTGGGGCAGATATCAGTGAAGGAAAAGCCGTCTGAAACCAAGCCCAAGAAATAAAAAGTAAATAAAAAGGGGAGAATGGATTATGGCTAAGATATATTATGATAACGATTGCGACCTAACCCTGCTTGATGGGAAGGCAGTGGGCATTATCGGCTTTGGCAGCCAAGGACATGCCCATGCCCAAAATCTGCGGGATAGCGGTTGCCAGGTTATAGTAGCTGAAGCCAAGGGGACGCCGGGTTGGAAGAATGCCAAGGATGCCGGCTTTGATGTGCGTACAGCGGATGAAGTGGCAAAGGCAGCTGATATTATTGTGATGCTGGCTCCTGATAACCTGCACCGCCCCATCTACTACCAATCAATTGAGAAAGGGCTAGCTAAAGGTAATACCCTGATGTTTGCTCACGGCTTTAATATCCATTATGGGCAAATTATCCCACCACCCAAGGTTGATGTTACCATGATAGCGCCTAAGTGCCCGGGGCATATGTTAAGGCAGCTTTATACTGAGAAGGCAGGGCCACCGGCGATAGTGGCGGTTCATCAAGACGTCTCAGGTAAGGCGAGAGATATAGCCCTTGCCTATGCCAAAGGTATCGGTTGCTCCCGAGCCGGCATTATAGAGACCACCTTTGCCGAGGAGACCGAGACCGACCTCTTCGGTGAGCAGACGGTCCTCTGCGGTGGGATTTCCTCTATGATAAAGACTGCCTTTGAGACATTGGTTGAGGCTGGCTATCAGCCGGAGATAGCCTATTTTGAGGTATGCCACGAGCTTAAGCTTATCATTGACTTGATATATAAAGGTGGCTTAAGCTATATGCGTTACTCAGTCAGTGACACCGCAGAGTATGGCGATTATACTCGGGGGCCACGGGTGATTGACGATATGGTTAGAGATGAGATGGAGCAAATCCTGGCTGAGATTCAGGATGGCACCTTTGCCAAGGAGTGGATTTTAGAGAACCAGGCTGGGCGTCCGGTGTATAATGCCCTGAAGAGTATGGATGAGGAACACCCTCTTGAGATTGTGGGCAGAGAACTGCGTGAGATGATGCCCTGGCTGAAGAAATAGGGATAAAAAGAAATGTCAGAGACGGAACGGGTAATAATTTTTGATACCACCCTGCGGGATGGTGAGCAGGCGGCAGGGGGCACCCTGAATATCCAGGAGAAGCTGGATATAGCCAAACAGCTGGAGAAGTTGGGGGTAGATGTTATTGAGGCCGGCTTCCCCATTGCCTCGCCGGGCGACTTTGATGCAGTGAAGCTCATTGCCGAAGAGGTTCATGCCCCGGCAATCTGTGCTTTGGCTCGTGCTCACCCCGATGATATAGACAGGGCATGGAAGGCAGTTAGGCAGGCCAAGCATCCCCGCATACATGTCTTTCTTGCTGCTTCAGATATACACCTGCTCCATCAACTGAAGAAGAGTCGCAAGGAGGTTTTGGAAATGTCCCGCAGCATGGTGGCTCGGGCTAAACAGTATACCGATGACATTGAGTTTTCACCCATGGATGCCAGCCGGGCTGAACCTGAGTATATATATCAAATCCTAGAGGCGGTTATTGATGCCGGCGCTACTACATTGAATATTCCTGACACTGTGGGCTACGCCATACCAGCCGAGTTTGGCAACCTCATTGAGGGGATTTTCCAGAACGTACCCAATATCGGGCGGGCTGTAGTTAGCGTTCATTGCCACAATGATTTAGGTCTAGCCGTAGCCAACAGTCTGGAAGCGGTCAGGCGAGGGGCAAGGCAGGTGGAGTGCACCATCAATGGTATTGGAGAAAGGGCAGGTAATGCTTCACTTGAGGAAGTGGTAATGGCTATCAAAACCCGCGGGGACCTCTTCGACCTGACTACCGATATTGATACCAGGCAAATTTATAAAACCAGCCGATTGGTAAGTGAGCTGACTGGTTTTCTGGTCCAGCCTAATAAGGCTATTGTGGGTGCTAACGCTTTCAGCCATGAGTCAGGTATCCACCAAGATGGTGTTATCAAGATGCCGATAACCTACGAGATAATAGACCCCAGGTCAGTAGGGATACCAGCTAGCAGCTTGGTGCTGGGCAAGCTTAGCGGGCGACACGCCTTTAAAGAGCGACTGGCAGAATTAGGCTACAGCCTGTCTGAGGAGGACTTCAACCGTGCCTTCATCGCCTTTAAAGAGCTTGCTGATAAAAAGAAGGAGATCACCGATAAGGATATCGAGTCTCTTATTGCTGAGGAGCACCGCACTGTCTCTGAAGTGTATCACCTTGACCGTGTCCAGGTATCTTGTGGCGATAGGGGTATTCCTACCGCTGCTATCAGGCTTATTACCTCTGACGGTCAGGTTCTAGCCGATGCTGCCCTAGGGGCAGGACCCGTGGATGCTGTCTGCAAGGCTATTAACCGGCTGGTGCGAGTGCCCAGCGTGCTTACCGAATTCACCGTTAAGTCGGTAACTGAAGGCATCGATGCTATTGGTGAGGTACTTATCCGGATAGAGAGCGAGGGGGTAACCTACACCGGGCGGGGTGCTGATACTGATATTATTGTTGCCAGTGCTAAAGCTTATATAAATGCCCTTAATAGACTATTGACGGCTAAGAAAACGACTAAATAGTCTTTTGCTGGTAGTTACATCGGTTATATCGATTTCCAACCCATTCTGTTATCCTGCTGAATACTCTGAGGAAAGGGGACAATATTGACTTTAGTTGAGAAGATACTCGCTGCCCACACGGATGCGGATGAAGTTAGCCCGGGTGAATTCATAAATGTCACGGTAGACCTGATTCTAGCCAATGACATTACTGCCCCCATTGCTATAAGAGAGTTTCGCAGAATAGGAGTAGATAAGGTCTTTAATCCCAAGAAGATAGTGATGGTGCCTGACCACTTTGTGCCTAATAAAGATATTGCCTCCGCCGAGCAGGTGAAACTGATGCGAGAGTTTTGCCGTGAGCATGAAATAATATATTTTGAATTAGGTCAAATGGGTATTGAACATGTGCTTTTGCCTGAGCAGGGTCTGGTGCTGCCCGGGAATGTGGTTATTGGAGCAGATTCGCATACCTGTACCTATGGTGCCATAGGTGCCTTTGCCACCGGGATGGGGTCAACCGATATCGCCGCCGCCATGGCCACAGGGGATATCTGGATAAAGGTACCACCTACTATCAAGCTGGTTTACCATGGCGAATTGGGGAAATGGGTAGGGGGCAAAGACCTAATCTTGTATACTATCGGCAAGATTGGTGTTGATGGTGCTCTATATTCGGCAATGGAGTTTACTGGTGAGACAGTAGATTCACTATCCATAGATGGACGGTTTACTATGGCTAACATGGCCATTGAGGCTGGAGCTAAAGCCGGTATCTTCAGGGTGGACAATAAGACTCAACTTTACATAAAGTCTCGTGCCAAACACTCATATAGAGTTTATGAACCAGATAGCGATGCTGAATACTCTCAGACTATCGAGTACGATGTCTCTGGTATTGAGCCGCAAGTCGCCTTGCCTCACTCACCAGCTAATACCAAGCCGGTCAGCATGGTAGGGAACATAGAGATAGACCAGGTAGTGATTGGTAGTTGCACTAACGGTCGCGTCGAGGATCTACGACTCGCTGCCCGAATATTCAAGAGAAGAAGGGTTCACCCCAGGGTGCGGTGCATTATCATCCCTGGCTCACAGCGGGTATATCGTGATGCCCTAGGAGAAGGAATGCTAGAAACATTTATCAGGGCTGGAGCTGTGGTCAGCACTCCCACCTGCGGTCCCTGCATTGGTGGTCATATGGGGGTCCTAGCCGAGGGAGAACGGTGTATCTCCACCACCAATCGCAACTTTATCGGCAGGATGGGCAGCCCCAAATCAGAAGTCTACCTCTCTAACCCAGTCGTTGCCGCCGCCAGCGCTATAGCTGGCAGGATTGTCAATCCTGATGAGGTTACAAAACCTTAAAAGGAGGAAATCTATACCTAAAAGGAAGACCTGGCGAGAGAAATTGGAGGCAGAGCAGGAGCGCAAGGTGGTCGATAACCCTAAAGGCGGGGGTACACTGCTCATCCCCAAACCTCTTGATGTTGACGCTCTAATGCGTAAGGTTCAAAGGGGCAAACTGATTACCGTAAACCAAATCAGGGAGCGGCTGGCGAGGGATTATAGTACTGATTCCACCTGCCCCCTGTGCACTGGTATCTTCCTCCGTATCGCTGCCGAAGCCGCCGAGGAGGATTTAGACAAGGGGGTGACCGGAATAGCCCCCTACTGGCGGGTAATTAAAACCGATGGCAGCCTTAATGAAAAATTCCCCGGCGGGGTGGCTGCCCAGGCTGCCCAGTTAGAAGAAGAAGGGCACACTATTGAACCCGGCAAAGGCAAAAAGCCACCCAGGGTTAAGGATTTTGAGGAGTCTTTGGTGGAATTATGATTATGAAAGGCAAGGTTCATAAATATGGGGCGGATGTAAATACCGATGCCATCATCCCGGCACGGTATCTGAATGTGTCTGAGCCAGCGGAGCTGGCCAGACATTGCATGGAGGATATAGATGGGGACTTTGTGAGTCGGGTAGAGCCGGGGGACATAATTGCGGCTACCACTAACTTCGGCTGTGGCTCTTCTCGGGAGCATGCCCCGCTGGCGATTAAAGCAGCTGGCATCTCCTGTATTATCGCCAAAAGCTTTGCCCGCATCTTCTTCCGCAATGCCATAAATATCAGCTTGCCCCTGCTTGAGTGCGGGGAGGTGGTGGATAACACCGAGGCTGGTGATATACTAGAGGTTGAGCTGGCTAGCGGCAGGATAAAGAACCTGACCAAGGGCACGGAGTTTATGGCTGAGCCTTATCCTGATTTTATGGCAGAGCTGATATCAGCCGGTGGGCTGATTGCCTATACTAAAAACAGATTAGCCAATAGGAGGATTTATTAGGGTGCGATTCAACCTAGCTGTTCTGCCCGGCGATGGCATCGGCCCTGAGGTTATCGCCGAGGGAATCAAAGTCCTGCAGGCGATAAACAAGAGGTTTGGCCATGAGTTCAATCTGAACTATAGCATGGTAGGTGGAGCTGCCATTGATAAAACAGGGAAGGCTCTTCCCCCGGATACCCTGAAGGTGTGCAAGAAGTGTGATGCGGTATTGCTGGGGGCGGTGGGTGGTCCTAAGTGGGACGACCCTAAAGCCAAGGTTCACCCTGAAGACGGCCTTCTAGCATTGAGAAAAGGGCTGAGATTATTCGCCAATCTACGCCCGGTTAAGGTCTTCTCCCCGCTGGTTGATTCCACCAACCTGAAGCCAGAGATTATCAAAGGGGTAGACCTTATCTTTGTTCGTGAGCTTACCGGCGGTCTCTATTTTGCCCGACCGAAAAGACAGTGGCAGACATCCCGGGGCAGGCGGGCTACTGACTCCATGACCTACTCCGAGCAGGAAATTGAGCGTATTGTCAGGGCTGGCTTTGAAGTGGCACGAGGTCGGCGCAAAAAACTGGTCTCGGTGGATAAAGCCAATGTATTGCAATCCTCCCGATTATGGCGGCAGGTGGCAATGGAGGTGGCTGAAGAATACCCCGATGTTGAGCTGGAGCATATGTTGGTAGATGCCTGCGCTATGAGACTAATCCAAACCCCGGCATACTTTGATGTTCTGGTTACCGAGAATATGTTTGGCGACATTCTCACCGATGAGGCATCAATGCTGGCTGGCTCTATGGGGATGCTACCCTCAGCCAGTTTAGCTGGAGTACCCAAGCAAGGGACTAATATATTCGGTTTGTATGAACCTATCCATGGCAGCGCTCCCCGTCGGGCTGGACTAGATATGGCTAATCCAATCGCCATCATCCTCAGCACAGCCATGATGCTGCGCTATTCCTTCGGTCTAATAAAAGAGTCCGAGAGTGTTGAGAGTGCGGTCGCCGAGGTGCTACAGCAGGGCTATCGTACCTATGATATAATAGACGAAGGTAAAACAAGGGTGGGGACGAAGAAGATGGGAGACCTGATTGCGGGGAAGGTGGAGGGTTGAAAATTGCCATCGGTTCAGCTTTATGATACCACGCTGCGGGATGGAGCCCAGAAAGAGGGCATTTCCTTTTCTGTAGTTGACAAGCTAAATATCGCCAAAAAGCTTGACGAACTTGGCATCCACTTTATCGAGGGCGGCTGGCCTGGCTCCAACCCTAAGGATGTTGAGTTCTTCGTCAAGGCTCAGAGCTTACCCTTCTCTCATGCCCAACTGGTTGCTTTTGGTAGCACCAGACGCCCCAAGACTAGCGCCGAAACCGATGCTAACCTCCAGGCCCTGGCCAGTGCCGGGGTAAAGGTAGTTACCATCGTCGGTAAAAGCTCGGAGTTGCAGGTTACCAAGGTATTAGAGACAACCCTAGAGGAAAACCTCGGCATGATCACCGACTCCATAGGCTATCTCAAGGCACATGGGCTTACTGTTTTCTTTGATGCTGAGCACTTCTTTGATGGTTTTAAGACTAACCCCAGCTATGCCTTGCGTGTTTTACAGGCAGCCGCTGAAGCCGAAGCTAGCTGTTTGGTGTTGTGTGATACCAATGGGAGCTCAATGCCCAACGAGGTAATGGCTGCTGTTGAGGCAGCCGAGAAGGTAACCGCTGTGTCACTAGGTATTCACGCTCATAATGATGGTGAATTGGCAGTGGCTAATACCCTGGCGGCAGTAAGCGCTGGGGTTGAGCAGGTTCAGGGAACGATCAATGGCTATGGCGAGCGCTGTGGCAATGCCAACCTCTGCTCTGTTATCCCCAATTTGAAGCTCAAAATGGGGCTCGATTGTATTACCGAAGACCAATTAGCCAAATTAACCAAGGTAGCACACTATGTGAGTGAGGCAGCCAATCTTATTCCTGATGCCTCTTCGCCCTACGTAGGTTCCAGTGCCTTTAGCCACAAGGGTGGCCTCCATGTTTCCGGCCTTGCCAAATGGTCGGAGAGCTACCAACACGTAGACCCGGCACAAGTAGGTAATCAACCCAAGGCACTAGTATCCGAGTTGGCAGGTAAGAGGAATATCATATATAAGGCAAAGGAAATGGGGGTAGATTTAGCTCCCCGGGGTAAAGAAGCACAGGAGTTGCTTGACCGGGTTAAGTTGTTGGAAAGCCGCGGCTTCCAGTATGAGAATGCTGAAGCATCATTTGAGCTATTAGTCCACCGAGCTAAGCCAGGTTATAAGCCACCCTTTGAGCTGGTTGATTTTATGGTAGTGATTGAGAGAATACGGCGTCCACCGACCCTAAAAAATCTGGAGGAAATGCTATCTGAGGCAATGGTGAAGGTGAAGATAGATGACAAGATTATCCACACGGCCGCTGAAGGTAACGGGCCAGTTAATGCCTTAGACGGAGCATTACGCAAGGCTCTATTACAGTTCTACCCCAGCTTAATTCAAGTCAAGCTAATTGACTATAAGGTTCGCATCCTTGAAGAGAGTGTTGGCACTGAATCGCAGGTTCGTGTCCTTATCGAGTCCAGCGACGGGATGGAACAGTGGCGCACTGTGGGCAGCTCAACCAACATCATTGAAGCCAGCTGGCTAGCCTTAGCCGACAGCCTGGAATACTGGCTGTTAAAGCAAAAGGGAGGAAAATGAGAAATGGAGAAAGTGGAAGTTAAACCAACCTGGCAATTAGCTTGGGGGTTGGTCTGGAGGATGATCCTTATCAGCTTAGGAATATATGCCATAATTTTCGGTATTATGTTCGCTGTGCTTGGCGCTGCCATTTGGGCTTTCCTAACAAGTGTGCCTATGATGCCTTAATAATGCTGGCAGGCATTATTATAGATAGACGAGGAACACTTGCAGTAGCCCAACCAATATCATTAAAGCTAACTGGCTAGCCTTAGCCAAAGGAGATAATTTTGCTCAAAAGTCATAGTTGTGGCGAATTAAATAAAAAGCATATAGGCACCAAGGTAACACTGGCTGGTTGGGTAGACCGCCGCCGAGACCACGGGGGGCTAATATTTATCGACCTGCGTGACAGCGAGGGCTTAGTTCAGGTGGTATTTAACCCCGAAACTTCAAAGCAATGCCACCAAGTAGCTAGTGATATGCGCAGTGAATACGTGGTCAAGGTCGGTGGTAAGGTTGCCTCCCGCCCTTCAGGAACTGAGAATCCCAAATTGGCTACCGGTGAGATTGAGGTTATTGCCCAGGATGTTGAAATTCTTAACCCGTCAAAAACGCCGCCTTTCTACATAAACGAAGATACGGAAGTAGAGGAAAGCCTTCGTCTCAGGTATCGTTATCTTGACCTGCGCCGAACCCGAATGAGGGAGAACCTCATCCTCCGTCACAAGGTAGTGAAATTTATCCGCGACTTCCTGGATGCTAAAGGGTTTATGGAGGTGGAAACACCCATCCTGATTAAAAGCACCCCTGAGGGAGCTCGAGACTACTTGGTACCTAGCCGCCTTTATCCCGGTAAGTTTTATGCCCTACCTCAATCACCGCAGCAAGTCAAGCAATTACTGATGGTAGCCGGGGTGGAGAAATATTATCAAATAGCCAGGTGCTTTAGAGACGAGGACACACGCGCTGACCGTCAACCTGAGTTCACTCAACTCGACCTGGAAATGAGCTTCATTGAAGAGGAGGATATCCTCAGCTTGCTTGAGGAGCTTTCCACCTCTATGGTGGAGGCAGTTAAACATGATTTGGAGGTTATCAAACCATTCCCCCACCTCACCTACACTGAGGCAATGGAGCGGTATGGCACCGATAAGCCTGATTTGCGCTTTGGTCTGGAGATAAAAGACCTGACAGACATTGCTGCCCAATGTGATTTCTCTGTTTTCCGCTCTGCCGCGGATAGGGGAGAAAAGGTGAAGGGCATATGTGCCCCCGGCTGTGCTGGTTACAGTCGAAGTCAGCTCGATGAGCTAAACAAGCTGGTACGGGAGCTCGGGGCTGAAGGCTTAGTAACTATGTCGCTGGCTGCCTCAGCCGGTAGCTTAAGCAATCTAACCACTGAAACAGTAAAGTCGGTGGCAGCCAAATTCCTAACCATGGACCAGATTAGAGAAATAGCCGAGCGTCTCGGCGCCGATGTCGGAGACCTTCTCCTTATTATAGCGGGTAAGTCTGAGCTGGTTAATACGGCATTAGGTGAACTGCGTCTGGAGATAGGACATCGGCTTGAGTTGGATAACCCTCGTCTTCTTGCCTTCGCCTTCATCTTAGATTTTCCCTTGTTACAGGGCGGAGAGGAAGGACGATGGGAGTCAATGCACCATCCGTTTACCGCACCCAGGGATGAAGATATATCCTTACTGGATACCACCCCGGAAAAGGTACGGGGCAAGCACTATGATATGGTATGCAATGGGTGTGAAATTGGTGGCGGCAGCCTTAGAATTTACACTGGCGAGCTCCAAAGGAGGATATTTAGGCTGCTGGGTTATAGTGACGACGAGATTGAAGAGCGCTTTGGGCATTTGCTAGAGGCTTTTGACTATGGCGCTCCGCCTCATGGCGGTATAGCCCTTGGCCTCGACCGCATCATGATGCTGCTGGCAGGAGTAGGAACCATCAGAGAGGTAATCGCTTTCCCCAAAACCCAAGAGGCTGCCGATTTAACCTTTAGAGCTCCTTCCCCTGTTCCTGAGGAGCAGTTAGCCGAATTACACCTGCGCTTACTGGAGGAAAAGTGAAAGTAGCCAATGAGAAAGTAGAGAATAGGCAGGCGTTTCTGAGTATTGAGATGGAGCCGGCGGAGGTAGAAGAGTCCCTGGAAAAATCCTACCACCGCCTGGTGAAGAAAATGAACATTCCCGGCTTCCGCAAAGGAAAGGCACCACGGGCTGTAGTAGAACGCCACCTAAGTAGAGAAAGCCTCTTGGAAGAGGCGCTGGGTGAGCTCATTCCTAAAGCTTATGAGGAAGCCATCAAAGAGCAAAAATTGGATGCTATTGCCCGGCCGCAGATTGAGGTAACTCAAACTGACCCTGTGGTATTCAAGGCGGTAGTGCCTCTACGACCTACAGTCGAACTTAATGATTGCCAGAGTATTCGAGTTAGCTCAGAGCCAGTAGAAGTACCAAAGGAAGACGATGTCAACGCTATAATAGAAAGACTGCGCCATCAGCATGCTACCTGGGAGCCTGTAGAGCGTCCGACAGGGTTTAATGATATGATAGTTTTAGATATTGAGAGCAATATCGAAGATAAACCTTTTATTAGCCAAAAAGGCGCTCAATATCTGGTGGTTCAAAATCAACCCTTCCCGGCACCTGGATTCGCAGAGCAGTTAGTGGGGATGAAGAGAGACGAGGAGAAAGAGTTTCAACTTCAATTCCCCTTGGATTATCCTAAGGGTGAACTGGCTGGAAAGAAGGCTTCCTTTAAGGTGAAGGTGATTGAGATAAAGCAGGAGAAGCTCCCTAAGTTAAATAGTGAATTTGCCAAAGGGATTAACCCTGATTTCAAGACCTTAAATTCACTCCGAAAGCACATCCTGTCTAACCTAAAGCTCAGAGCTAAGGAGAAAGCAAGGATAGACTTTGAGGACAAGGTGCTAGAAGCAGCAGCCGAGACTTCACAGGTAGAATTCCCACCGATTCTAGCAGAAAGGGAGATTGACCGACTCCTCAACCAAAGGCTACGACGCTGGCAAGCAGGAGGTAACAACTTAGAGGAATACCTTAGCAGTATTAACAAAACGGAGGAGGAGATACGAGAGGAACTACGCCCGCTAGCAACAAAGAGAACTACCTGGGCACTGGTGCTAGGAGAGATTGCCGAGCAAGAGAAAATTAAGGTCAGTAACTCTGCGATAAACACCGAGATTAAAAACATGATTAAAGGTGCCGCTGAGGATAAAAAGGGCGAAATAAACAAGTTTCTGAATACTCCAGAATCCCGTAAGTCGATTGAGCAATCATTGCTTACCCGAAAAACCATAGAGCGACTGGTAAAAATAGCTAAGGGTTCAGGAGCGAAAACGGCTACATCAGGTGGTGAAAGCTTGGCTAAAAGTAGTAAGATAAAGCAGGAGGAGCAAAAATGAATGCCCAACCAATGAATGTTATTCCCATGGTGATTGAAAGTGGGGCAAGGGGGGAGCGGGCTTTTGATATATATTCACTGCTATTAAAAGAACGCATCGTCATGCTAGGCATGCCCATTAATGACCAGGTGGCTAATGTTATTATTGCCCAGCTTCTCTATCTGGAGCGAGAGGACCCTGATAAAGACATAAGCCTCTATATTCACTGCCCCGGTGGTATCATCAGCGCTGGTCTTGCCATCTATGACACCATGCAGCTTATCCGCCCTGAGATATCGACCATCTGTGTTGGGCTGGCAGCCAGTATGGGGACACTACTCCTTTGTGCTGGAGCCAAGGGTAAGCGCTATGCTCTGCCCAACTCCACCGTTCACCTGCATCAGGCAGCTGGCGGTGCTCAAGGACAGGCAGCCGATATAGAAATCGCCGCCCGCGAGATTATGCGCTTGCAAGGAGTGCTACGGGATATCCTGGTTAAACATACCGGTCAGAAAATGGAAAAAATAACTCATGATACTGACCGGGATTTCTACCTCAACCCAGAGCAGGCAGTGGAGTATGGCATTGTAGATGAAGTCCTACAACCGGCAAAGGCGATAGCCAAGGTTGATAAAACTAAGGGCAAGCCGGCAAAAGAATAGCCCTTACAGTTGCTTCGAATAGAGCTCCTTATAGCGCTGAGATAGCTGGTCGAGGGTGGGCAAACCCTCTCTGGCTCCTATCTTGCCGATAGAGAATTGGGCTACAATGTTGCCAAGATGGCCACA
>JAZGHN010000069.1:0-2021 GCA_036481135.1 Dehalococcoidales bacterium
TTTTGCCATTCCGCCAACCATTTCGGTTATAGCCCTCCTATCAATTCCTGGCCGTCCCAACCCCTTTAGGGAAAGGTGAAACTCATAACATTCTTGCCGTGACAAACCGCTAAAAACAGTAGTAATCCCAGCCAGCTAGACCAAAAAAGCTCAAGGTTACCGCACCTCTTAGGCCGGGTTCGAGTCACTGTGGGGAAATCCTTGTCTTCATACTGGGAGTTGACCATTTGCCCAAAGACCGTCTTGCCAGTTGGCCAAATGTGGCAACTTAGCCAACTGTGGTCAAAACGAGGCTGACAGCATAAATAATTGATATTAATACATATAATTGGCGTTAAATGATTGGCATCAATCTTGCGAACTCGAGCGATACATCAAAATTCTTAGCAGATGGGGTGGAATCCAGGTCAGGGGGGTATGTAATGAGGCCCAAGAACAAACTCTTCTTATTTGCACTGATCATCTTTTTATTATTTGGCACCGTGCCGGCTGTGAATGCTCAACCTGATTGCACTCCTGAGACTCCTGGCACCAGTATCGACGATGTCAGTACTCCAGTGATCAACTGTGATCATCCTCCAATCTGTTACAGCGGCTCAATCTTGGAAGCCAAAAACCCTTATCAAGTTAATTACTACAAATTCACTCTTGGGGCCGGCCAAAAGCTGATCATTGATGTCGATGCTCAGACAAATGATTCTACGCTTGACTCTCTTTTGGAGGTGTTCGAGACCGACGGAACTCCATTCCTTTTCAGCAATGACCAGATGAAAAAAAATGGTGATATTATTAGCTTAGATCCATATCTTGAATTCGTCGCCCCTCCTGATGGTGACATCACTTATTTTATAGCCATTAGTGCAGGTTCCGCAGATAAAACTGATCCTCTCGATATTAGTAATACCGGCACTTACACGTTTTCTCTCCAGTGCTCCGATCAACCCACCTCTCCGGAGTTCAAATGGCCAGTTGAAGTTGGTGATTTGATAGGTTCCACCGGCTCCGACACTGGCTCGCTTATAAATATCACCCCTGGGAACGCCAAAAGCTCTCTTGCTTTCGACCTGGGCGTTGGCCCGATAGCCGATATCGAATACCAATACAGTACTGACACACTCCTCGTTGCCATCAACCAGAATCCTGGCAGCATTATTACCTTTGATCCGGCTACCGGAGATCAAGTAAAGACCTTCAGCTTGGTTCCAGAGATAGGGACGGTGGTTCCCACGGTTGTTGCCCTCGAGGCAGCGGAAAACGAGCTGTACGGAGTTCAGGCCGATTTATCTGAACAGTTCAGTCTGGTCCAGGTCACTTTTGATGATAGCGCCCTAACAGCCACGTTAACGCCGCCTGTTTTTTCATTTGGTACGCAGCAAGTACGGGCCCTCGCATATCATCCATCTGAAAAAATACTGTATGGCGCTAGCGGAACAGCTCTGCTCAAAATCAACCTAGCATCGCCACCCATTGGAATTGAAGAAATACCGCTAACTGGCTTATCCTTTGAGATCGCTTCTATGGACTTCAGTCACGAGGAAGTATTGTATGTTGTTGATATCGAAGGAAATCTATATGAAGTACTATCCCTTACCACCGGCGAAGTCAGGTTGATCAACCCCATAAATGCCACCGGTGGAGTTAGCGGCCTGACCTTTGTGGTTGGGGAACCCCCGGGTGTTGATCCGATAAAGACTATCTGTTCTTCGACACTTACCAGTTCAGCATCTGCCAGTTCTGAAACTGCTGCCCCCAAACTCTCCAGATTCAAACTCAAAAAGAATCCCCTACATCGTGCCATCGGCCTCTTTAAGTTTAAGGGCAAAGCAGGTGAAACGGTCACCTTAAATGCAGAGTTAGAACAGCAAGAATCTGCGGAGGCTGCTGTAGAGGAATCCTCAGTAAGCGAACTGAAGAGTTCATGGCTGAAGTACTGGAAAGGCAAAGGGCGGGTGTTCCTGGGTATCCGAGATTCGATTCCTGATGTTGATTTTAGGGTAAGAAAGAAGGACCAATTACCTTTA
>JAZGHN010000070.1:0-25539 GCA_036481135.1 Dehalococcoidales bacterium
CCACCTTGGCGATGAATTCCGTTCCCTGGTAGTAATACACCTCAATATCTCCCAAAGCTTCGATCCTTCGGTGCTCTGCATATCTCCCCGATGGGTCAGTTATTGTCAGCAATCTAACCAACGGCGAAGGAGTCTGCTCAGATGGGATAAGGTTGACAGTGTTTCTCTGTCGCCATATAGTGTTGTCTCGAGCTTTTCTTACCAAACCCTTAGCCAGATCCTCCATGGATTCTTTAGGCTTGGCTGTGACGGGTTTTTTCAGCCCTTCAACCAACAAAGGCCTGGCGTATGGTGGTGCTTCGCTGCCTATGTGTCTCTCAACAATAATTGCCTCAACCATTCTGTCTCTAATAGCCACCTTCGTTTTTTGGTTCTCTTTTAAATCAGCATCGAGGTAAGCCAGGCATATCGCTCTCCTATCAGATTCGTTACCAGGCTTCGCTTTCACACCGGCACCTTCGCTCTTCCAATAAGGAACCATCGTCCCGCTGGTCACATGCCCCACCAGATTCCCATCCAGATAGACAGGGCAACCCGGCCGGGCTACACCACCGCCAGATATTGAGATAGGCATTATACTCTTGGGCACTAATAGCTTCTCCTTGGGCACGCTGAGCAGACCTTCCTCCCTCAGTTTTACTTCCCGGAATTGTTTCATTAATGCCTGTCGACCAATAAATTTTCCCCTGACTTTGCTAAAGCTCACTGCGAATCTGGCTGTGGGCAGGGCAAATACAGGAATGTCCTTTCCTTCCACATCATTCCCAAGCTCATGCCCAAATAAGGGAAGGCCAGCTTCCAATCTCAGTGTATCTCGTGCTCCCAACCCGGCAGGCACAATGCCTGTCTCCTTGCCACTCTCCAGCAACTTCCTGTAAAGCAGTACAGCTACATCCACGGGCGGAAATAATTCGAAACTTATAGGCTCACCAGTATATCCTGTTCTGGCTACAGGTACCTTGGCGCCAAATATCTCAATAATTACTAGCCTGTTTCTTACAGGTTCGGGGAGTTTTCTAATATCTCCCACCATTGCTTCAAGTATTGCCTTTACTCCTGGTCCTTGTAATGACAACATGGCAATTGTGGTAGTCCGGTCTTCGAGGATCAATCGAGGAAATTCCTGCTTGCACTTCTGGAGCCATATCCAGTCTTTCTCCGTATTAGCGGCATTGACTACGAGCAAATATTCCTCTTCGTCCACTCTATAGAGATAACTGTCGTCAACCGCCCCCCCACCTTCATTCGGTATTATGGTGTATTGAGATTGTCCTGGCTCTAAGGCCGCTGCATTGTTAGTTAACACATATTGCATGAAAGGCAGAGCATCCTGACCACTTATCCGAAATCTGCCCATATGGGAAACATCAAAGAGCCCGCCAAATTTTCTTGTTGCCAGGTGTTCTGCCAGAATGCCTGAGGTATAATTGAGGGGCATCTCCCAACCACCAAATTCAACCACCTTGGCCCCTAGCCTAAGATGCTCTTCATAAAGTGGACTGCGTTTCATTTTCGCCACCTCAATTCAGACTAATCAGCGCTGGGTACAAAGGCGAAGGGAAATCCCCGCTTTATTACACGCTAACTAGCTCCCACTACAGTATCCTGTAGGCTTAACAATAGTTACTTCACCTTGTTATATAAACAAGGGCAACCAGTAATACCGGTTGCCCTTGTCCTTTTACCTGAGAGATTGCTCACTACCTGTTTACGAGCTTACCCCTTCGGTTCCCTTCTATGAGGGTCTCTCCAAGAGCTCAGCCCAGGGTAGTCCTTTTGCCTGAGAGTTTCAAGACCAACCTTAGAACTTGTCTCTTTCCCCTTCGGCTCCCCTTATACAAGGTCTCTCCTACCACTGGGTAAGTCAAAAACTAGCACGTTTCTCCATAAATGTCAAGCTCCTGTATTTGCCCATATGATTGGTAATAAACTTTCACGGTTTGCTCTCTGACAAACCAAAAAAACTGTGATGACTGATTGAGCGCATGATGAAGTCCTCTATGGAGCTAACTATACGAGCACCCTTCTTGCCAGTCGGAGAAATCAACCATTTGGGTGCTAGACCGTCGAAGGCCGCAACCATGGCATCTCGAATGCGATTAGCTTTTTCCTGGCTATCTGTGATGGCTACCATAGCTGGCCCAGAGCCTGCTATAGTGCACCCATAAGCTCCGGCTTCCAATGCGGCTGCTTTGACCTCATCGAAGTGTGGGATGAACTTTGAGCGCGCTGCCTCCAACATATAGTTTCTGTTAAGAAGTTCCCCCACCAGTCGCACGTTGTTTGTCATCACCGCATGAACCATCTGAGCAGCCTTGGCTGATTCTTCTCTCAAAAGCAATAGAATATCAGTCGCTTCTGCGCTGGGGGAATCAAGATAGACCTTCCTGATATAATCCTTGACAGCCTCTCGGCTTCTGCTAGTCGTGACTGAAATCTCAGGGCGTACTACCACTGACATTACCTTATCTCCCCCCTCAATTCTTAAGTAGCGTCTTTTACTCGTTAAAGCAGGCTTATAGTGGTCTTCATAAAAAATATAGAAACCCCCGAAGTATGAAGGGATAACATTATCAAGATGACCAGCGCCACTTGTAGCCTCTTCGCCAATTTCTAAGCATTCAACCAGAGTGTCATCCTCCGCCCTTACACCGAGCAGGGTGAACATAGCCGCAGCAGCGGCTACAGAGCTCGACGCTGATGAACCCATCCCGCTCCCAACAGGCATACACTTGTGTAACTTCAAGCGCAGCGAGAAATTCGCAGTTGTCCCACTGAAGAGCTTCACCCAGATATGATTGGCAACAAGCCATGCCGTATTCTGATGGTAGTCAACATTTTTCAATTCACTCGCATATGGCCCTTCAACGCCACCCCAGATTATGTCATCGCTTGTTTTGTCCACCTTCTCTACAGTAACGAAATCGCCCACATAGTCTAGGGCATAGCCCATGATGTCATAGCACGAGCCGGCATTTCCAACCGATGCGGGTGCAAATATACTGACTCTGTCCATATCATTTTTCTCCTTCAATGTCGAGTTGCTTGTGGGAAAACTCCCCTAAGTGTCTATTATATAGTGTTAATTACGATCAATCCTGCTAAAACACCAGTAATCGAACGGGCTATTGTCTCTTTCGCCACCGTCTTGACAAGCATAAACCCGTATGATAAGAATATACACGAAGTAGAATAATCTATCAAATAACGGTGGGAGAGACCCGAAAGGGGAGCCGAAGGGGAAAGGGATACACAAGTGATTGTGTGCCCCGAAACTCTCAGGCAAAAGGACTGCCGGAATTGGAATCTCTGGAGAGACCTCAATAGATGAGGCACCGAAGGGGCAAGTCTGCTGAGCTAAGTCAGACAATCTCTCAGGTAAAAAGACAGAGGCAATCGGTTTTAAACCGACCGCCTCTAATTTTTTGTAAATAGACCTTTATTTATCAAGACGAGGGGAGAGTAAAATGGACATAACAGCATATAAATTCACACAGGAACACGAGTGGATTTACCTTGAGTCCGATGATATAGGGAGAGTAGGACTCACATATTACGCCCAATCTCATCTGGGCGATATAGTATTTCTCGATTTGCCAGAACCTGGTGGCAAAGTAGAACAGTTCGCGAAGTTAGGTGAGGTAGAATCGGTAAAAGCAGTTTCTGATTTATTCTCACCAGCAAGCGGAGTAATAGTAGAGGCCAATCAAGCAGCCATCAATGACCCTAGTCTGGTCAATAAAGACCCCTATGGAGATGGTTGGCTAGTTAAGTTAAAGCTGAATAATCCTTCGGAACTGGATGCTTTAATGAATAAAGGCGAATATAATGAATTTATGAAGCAGTGTGAAGAAAGCTCGGAGCAAGAATAGACTAAATGATGATACTACACCCCCGAATAAGCCAAGGTTGCTAAATGGATGATATGTACTGTTTATCAGCTCGAGCGAATAGGATATAGAGAGGCCTACTATCTACAGAGGCAGCTTCTGCAACAGAGAGTCTGCGGTAGCATAGGAGATACACTCCTTATCCTGGAACATCCTCATACCATTACAATAGGCAAATCAGGCAAGCTACAAAACATCCTGGTTTCTCACCAGCGGCTACAGAACGACGGGATTTCCATATTCTCGACGGACAGAGGAGGCGATGTCACTTATCATGGCCCTGGTCAGCTAGTCGGTTATCCCATAATTGACTTAAGAGATAGAGGAAAACACATTCGTCAGTATGTCCACGACATCGAGGAAGTGATTATCAGAACATTGAGTGACTTTGGCATAAGGGGCTGTAGAAGCAGGTCCCATCCCGGTGTTTGGGTCAGAAATGAGCAAATTGCTACCATTGGACTTAGAATTAAAAAGTGGGTGACTATGCACGGGTTTGCCCTCAACGTAAACACGGACTTAGAGAAGTTTTCACTCATTAACCCCTGTGGCTGCTCTGACATAAAGGCTACATCTTGTTCAAGACTCCTTTCCCGCAAGGTATTGATGAAAGAGGTAACAACGGTATTGTTAGCTCATTTTTCAGAAGTCTTTAACTCCCAGATAGAGATAAGGGCAAGTAATTTGATTCGGAGTTTATCATGGAAGGCCGATTACCCCCGTGGTTCAAGCAGAAGCACGCAGACCCCAAAGTTATGCTGCCAATAGAAGGGCTACTGGATAGACTGAACTTAAACACTATCTGTAAAAGCGCTCTCTGCCCAAATATCGTTGATTGCTTCTCACGAAAGACAGCAACATTTCTCATATTGGGAGATGTCTGTACCAGACACTGTACGTTTTGCGCAGTGAAGAAGGGCCGTCCTCTACCGATAGATGATAAAGAACCGCAGCACCTGACGGAGGCAGCAGACAAATTGAATCTAAACTATGTTGTTATAACCTCTACTACTCGAGATGACCTTCCTGACGGTGGCGCCTCTCATTTTATTAAAACGATTCGTATGATTCATGAACGGAGACCCGGTACTTACGTGGAGGTTCTTATTCCAGATTTCCTGGGTTCCAGTGAGGCAATCAGAGCATTAGTAAAATCTCAACCTGAAGTTATAAATCATAACTTGGAAACGGTTCCCCGTCTTTATCCACAAGTTAGACCTGAAGCCGACTATAGTCGTTCTCTAAGCCTTCTATCTAGCGTAAAGAAACTAAATCCAAAAATAGTTACTAAATCTGGACTAATGCTAGGCTTGGGAGAAGAGACCGATGAAGTGCTGGAAGTAATGAAAGACCTGAGAAAGGCAAATTGCGATTTGCTCACTCTCGGTCAGTACTTGCAACCCTCGGCTCAACATTTACCCGTTGCCCGGTATGTCTCCCCTGAAGAGTTTCATGAATTGGGAGTTACTGCCAGGAAAATGGGGTTTGCTGAGGCGGCTTCTATGCCGCTGGTACGAAGCTCCTTTAGAGCGGCTGAACTCTACAGGAAAGCAAGAACTGCTAAAACCGCAGAGCAATAAGCCGGAATGATTAGAACACATTTACTGCTTTAGAGGATTGACAAATTTTGCAGATTATGCTATACAGGTTGGTAACAATTGAATATGAGTCTGCCTATGGTAGGAGAAACCCTGCAAAGGGGGCCGAAGGGGAAAGAGAGCGGATTAGTCTGTATCTTGAAACTCTCAGGCAAAAAGACTGCCCTAGGTGAGTTCTCTGGAGAGACCCCAATAGGTTAGTGGGGCACCGAAGGGGCGAGTCCGCAGAGCAAGTGGATAATCTCTCAGGTAAAAGGACAGAGGCACGATTTGGAAACAAATCGTGCCTCTGTGTTTAATATAGGAGTTGTAGAGAGTGATAAAACTTGACCACAAATATCGTCGGGCACCCCACCTGGAGATTCTAACAGAGGAGCAAGTTTATTCTATCCATTCTGCTAGCTTGGAGATTCTAGAGAGGATAGAAAATGCAAGATAGGAAGTGGCTTTTCAAGCAGAAGCACGGTATCCCTCTTGTCGCAGGTAGGGCTGTGGACTCAGTCCACAGCCCTCTTTCACCTCCTCACCTCCCTCCCTCCAGGCTGTCGCTGGGGGCGCCACTGTTATCCCCCCAACGACAGCTAATGGGATTTACCTAATAAAAAGAGGTGATATTGTGTATAATATAATATATGTGTATACTAAATATAATATATGTGTATACTAAATATAATATATGTGTATACTAAATAAAATATATGTGTATACTAAATGCAAAAGAACAAGCGATGCCCACTGGAGAAATTATAAAGGGGGGATTGCCTATGAAGCAATATCGGGGGATGTTATGAAAACAGAAACTTTAGAGGAGGTTTTAAATTGAAGAGAAAGGATATGCGAAAATTAATCATCGTTGTTAGTCTGGTAACAGCGCTGGCAGTAGTCGTACCCATGATGAGCGGCTGTCTTGGAAAACCAGCAGCTGCCCCGCCTGCAGCACCAGCACCTGGCGAACCAGCACCTGCAGCACCTGCAGAACCAGCACCGGTAGCACCGGCAGAAGTGACAGAACCCATCAGGTGGAGGCTCCAAACGTATGCCGGTCCTGCCCTGGCTGAGCATGTCTGCTTTAACGCAATAAGAGAGTTTAACGAGGCAGCGGAGGGGCGGATGGTGATCGACATGTATTCGGCTGATCAGCTGGTGCCCCACGGTGAGCTATTTCGAGCAGTACAGGAGGGGACAATTGAGGTACTCCAGAGTGATGATGACTCAATAGCGTCTCCGGCAGATGTACGTGTATTTGCTGCTTACTTCCCTCTTGGTATACGCTACTCACTGGATAATGCCGCGCTGTTTAACTGGTGGGGGCTGGACGAAATTTGGACGGAAGCCTACGATGAGATACCAGGCGTCACCTGGCTAAGCTCGGGGAGCTGGGACCCATGCAATTTCTCCACCACCAGACCAATCCGGAGCGTTGAAGACTTCCAGGGACTGAGATGCTATATGTTCCCGACTGGGGGCGTGTTCATGAGCCAATACGGCGTTGTCCCGGTATCCCTTCCCTATGAGGACGTTGAGATGGCCATTCTAACGGGTATGCTAGACGGAACTAGTTGGTGCGCCATCACCGAGTGTTATACTGTCGGATGGGCTGATGTTACCGACTATTATCTGACTAATAACATATCCGGTGCCTGGATAGGTTCCTGGTTTGTTAACACCGATGCATGGGAGGCACTGCCTGCTGACCTGCAGGCGTTGTTCCTGCTAACATGCGACAAATCGCACTACTACCGACTACATTGGTACTGGTGGGGTGAACCTTATTACCGCATGTACGAAGACAAGTACTTGGAAATCACCACCATCCCCGACGAGGAGTGGAAGGAGGTAGAGGCGGCGGCAATAGTGTTCTGGGACGAGGAGATTGCTACGATAAGCCCCAGGTGTGCCAGGGTAGTGGAGATAATCAAGGAGTACAACCGATGCATGGAATATGCCGGTCCTCCCTACCGATACTGATGAACTGGGCAATAAGAGTTTAGTGTAGCATAGAGGTTAGTGTAGCATAGAGGTTGGCCTTCCCTAGCCTTGGAGTAGAACCGGGGAGGGAAGGTTAACTTCTAATAGGCAGAATTAGAAGTTGCCAGTAGCCCATACTGATGAACTGGGCAACAATAAGAGTTTAGTGTAGTATAGAAGTTAGCCTTCCCTAGCCTTGGAGTAGAACCGGGGAGGGAAGGCTAACTTCGAAAATCCCACCTTAAAGTAAAGGAAGTAAGGTGCCTAAAGCAGCAAAAGCCTACGTGCGATACATTGACAGAACGAGCAAGGCGATGGGTAAGTTCGCAATGTATATAGTTTTAGGCATGATAGGCGTTCTACTGCATGAGACTATATCAAGAACCATCTTTAACTACCCCCGAATATGGACAGTGGAGGTAGCGCAGTTCACCATGGCCACCTATTACTTTCTTGGCGGTGCCTACACCCTGCTTATCGGGGGGCATGTTAGAATGGACCTCTTCTACGGCCGGTGGTCGGCGAAGAAAAGAGCTGCTGTCGACGCTATTACCTTTTCCGTCCTTCTCTTCTACGTTGTGTATCTCCTCATCGGCGGCATTTCCGGCGTTCAATATGCTCTGGAATATGGGCAAGTTAATTTTAGTTCGTGGCAACCACCTATGGCTCCCATCAAGATTATTATGGTAATCGGAATCGTACTGATGCTCTTGCAGGTGGTTGGTCAGTTCCTTAAGGACCTGGCAATGGCTAGAGGGAAGGCGATAACATGAGTTATGAACTTATGGCTATTCTGATGTTCGTCTCGATGATACTCATGCTTCTCACCGGGCGACACATCTTCGCTGTTATCGGTGCTGTAGCCATTGGTTTTGCTCTAGCCCTGTGGGGGAGAGGTGCTGAAGGGATGGTGTTCCACTCAGCCATTACTCTGCTGAATTGGTATCCGCTCATGACCCTGCCATTATTCATCTTCATGGGGTATATGTTTGCCAAGTCAGGGATAGCGGATAACCTTTACACGATGTTACATGTCTGGATGGGTTCACTCAAGGGTGGCTTAGCCATAGGAACGATTGGGCTAATGGCCATAATAGCGGCTATGAACGGGTTAAGTGTAGCCGGCATGGCGATTGGAGCTACTCTCTGTTTACCAGAAATGCTTAAGCGAAAGTATGACAAGGTAATGCTAACCGGAGTAATCCAGGCTGGTAGTTCCCTGGGCATCATGATTCCGCCCAGCGTAGTTCTTGTTCTCTACGGAATGATAGCCAGGCAACCGGTCGGCCGGCTGTGGCTAGCCGGTGTTTTCCCTGGCCTCCTGATGGCAGGCCTGTTTATCATGTACATCGCTATTAGATGCCGACTTCAGCCACACCTGGGGCCACCGTTACCCCCGGAAGAGCTGAAGGCTGTTAGCCGGGGAGAGAAGATTCGGCTGCTCCGGGCTGGGGTAGTTCCTATAGTCATTATTTTTATGATGACGGGACTGTTCTTGATGGGGGTAACCAGTCTAGTCGAGTCTTCAGCAGTAGGTGCGACAGCAACTATCATTGCCGCTGCCCTCAACCGGCGGTTAAACTGGAAGGTAATGAATGACGTACTACGTGATACTCTGAGCGTTAGTTGCATGTTTATGTGGGTTATTCTAGCGGCACTCGCCTTTGGTGCCGTCTTTGATGGTCTTGGCGCTGTACATGCGATAGAGGCTCTATTTATCGAAAGGTTTGCACTCAGTCCGTGGGGAATACTAATTATGATGCAGTTTTCCTATATCCTGATGGGCATGTTTCTGGACGATACCGCCATGCTTATCATTGTTGCTCCTCTTTATGTCCCCCTAATAATCAGGCTGGGTTTCAACCCGATTTGGTATGGCGTTCTCTATACTATAACCTGCCAGATGGCTTACCTGACGCCTCCCTTTGGCTATAACCTGTTTCTTATGAAGGCGATGGCTCCTAAAGAGATAGGGATAGGGGATATCTACCGCTCCATTGTACCCTTTGTGGGAGTTATGGGCATTGCTTTAGCCGTGGTAATGCTGTATCCCCAAATATCCCTATGGTTACCTAATTGGTATTATGCGACGAGATAAAGCCAGTAAATGGCATAATGCCTGTAATCAATAAGATGGTGATTGCTCAAGCTCCCGAAAGGATGCAGGTGTCCCTCATGACGATAGCAACAAGAAAATAAGACTTAACAAAGGAGGTTAGTTAAATGACAGGGCTTAATGAAGTATTTGGAAGCCATTGGCTGAGTAGAATTGATGAATACAGGCATCCTCCGAGAATAGTTTTTGGTGTTGGGGCAGTGAATAAAGTAGGGGAGATAGCTAAGGAGATTGCCAAAAACACAAGCGCCATAATAATCACCGATAAGACCCTTCAGAAAATTGGTGTGATTGAGGGGCCAAAGAAGTCTCTAGAGGAGGCGGGGTTTACAGTTGACGTTTATGGGTCAGAAGCAAAAGAACCTGTAGTAAAGGAGATAAAAAAGGCTATCGATGCTGCAAGAGGGAAGGATTATGGGATTGTCGTTGGCATAGGTGGTGGTGCGGCTATGGATACAGCTAAGGTTGCGGCAGTCATGGCAGAGACACCCGGCGACATAGAAGAGTATCTCTGCCCAGAGGATAAACCTTTAACGGGGACAAGGCCGAAAATCCTCATACCTACAACCTCTGGGACAGGTAGCGAATGCTCCAATACTGCGGTGGTGATTGTGTCTGAGAAGAGCATAGGGTCCATGAAGACCTGGATCACCGGAGACCCGGTGCTGGCTGAGGCTACGGTAGTAGACCCAAGTTTGACAGTAGGGTTGCCACCCAGAATGACTGCCGGAAGCGGAATGGATGCCATGAGCCACACTGCTGAAGCCGTTTTATCTTTACAGGCAAATCCGTTTTCTGATGCCATAGCGCTAAAAGCAGTTGAACTGGTATCTCAGAATTTGAGAACTGCGTATCACCAGGGGCATAACATAGAAGCCAGATGGAGCATGGCTTTAGCATCATCCATAGGCGGAATAGTTATAAGCTATCCCTGGGTAGCCGGACCAGCAACACTAGCCCACGCTGCTTCTGAAGGGATATCAGCAAAATATAATATTCCTCACGGCGAGGCTTGTGGTGTGTTGCTCCCCTTCGTTTATTGGTACAATCTGCCAGATGCTTATGCTAAGAAGAAGTTGGCCAAGATAGCTGAGGCGATGAGCGAAGAGGCACGTTATTTGAGCACTGAAGAGGCGGCTGAGGAAGCTATTGCGGCTACCTTTGATTTATTAGAAGACATCGATTTGCCCACAAGCTTAAAAGATTACGACATTCCCAAGAAAGACATCCCTATGATTTCAGGGTACATTTTGGAGCGGGCTGAAGAGATGTATTCAATGTCTGAATACAATCCAAGAAAGGCTACTTTAGAGAACCTGACAGAGTTCTTTGAAAGGGCATTTGAAGGAAGAGAATCTGTCAACCTCTAGTAGCTTTGCAGCCGAAGGGAACCATATGCTAGAAGGAGAATATGTGCGATGAGTTCGACGGTAGGTAATCGATTGTACGGCTATACCGGAAGACTATTGAGAGTAGATTTAACTGAAGGGAAGGTTAGTACCGAAAAAATTGCCCCCGAACTGTTGAGGAAGTTTCTAGGTGGAGTTGGATACGGTGCGAAACTGTATTACGATGAAATTCCAGCAGGTGCTGACTCCTTAAGTCCACAGAATAAACTGATATTCACCACGGGGCCTCTGACCGGCACAAAAGCCCCGGGGGCAGGATTTGCTGAAGTCTGCTTTAAATCACCGCTAGGTGAGGTTTGGGCCGAATCAAAATGCGGGGGAGAATGGGGTGGTGCTCTAAGGAAGGCAGGTTATGATTTTTTGGTTATAGAGGGCAAAGCTAAAGAGCCAAAATACATTTTAATTGACAATGGTAAAGTTGAGGTAAGACCCGCAGATAAGCTGAAAGGGAAAACGACGTCCCAGAAGGACAGGCTTATTAAAGAAGAGTTAAAAGATGAGGAGTTTGAAATTGCTGTTATGGGTCCTGGGGGTGAGGAACTGGTGAGATTTGCCTGCATCATGGTTGAAGGACGTTCCTTTGGGAGGTGTGGAGCTGGTACGGTGATGGGTTCAAAAAATTTGCTCGCCATTGCCGTGAAAGGCAGCGGCAATATTCCCGTTGCCAAACCGGATAGGTTTCAAACAGCGGTCAAGGCGGGTAACAAAAAAGTCCTAGATGCCACTGCCGGGGAAGGCTGGGCTCCGGGCGGTACTACGGGAGACATACCTCAAAATGATCAGCTTGGCGATATTCCGACAAAGAATTGGAGGGCTAACTCATGGGGGAAAGGAGAAGAGCTTTATAATCACTTCGAAAGTAAAAACCTAATAAGAGCCAATGCGTGCTACAAAGGGTGTGTTTTACGGTGTGGCAGAATTGCTAGAGTAGAGACCGGGAAGTGGAAAACCCCTGAGCATGAAGGCTCCGAGTACGAAAGCATCTGTGCCTTTACCTTCTTCGTCTTAAACGATGATATGGATTCTGCCGTATATGCCACATACCTGTGTAATGAGTATGGCTTGGACACGATATCTACAGGCGCAGCTATTGCTTTTGTCATGGACTGCTACGAACAAGGCATGCTGAGCAAGGAAGAGGTCGACGGCTTAGATCTTACCTGGGGAAACACGGACACTATTGTTGACATGGTCCATAAAATAGCCAAGAGAGAAGGCATAGGGAGAATTCTAGGCGAGGGAGTCAGGCGCGCTTCTCAGAAAATTGGTAAGGGCTCGAACCTGTTTGCAATAGAGGTCAAGGGCCTCGAGGGGCCAGCACACGATGGAAGGTCTGGAAAGGCTCTGGCGATAATGTATGGGACGGGCAATAGAGGTATGTGCCATATTCATCCCCTGGAAGGTATGGCGTTTGATAGTGCCAAGAATGACTTTGGGCTGGTTCCTTACGGACTTCCCGACCCTCAGACTGTAGAACGTTTTGCGGAAGAAGGCAAAGGAAGAATAGCAAAAACTTTGCAGGATTTTGGCATACTGCCGGATATTCTCGGGATATGTAAGTTTTTCTCATATAGTGGCTTAGTGCTCCCAGAATTCGCTGAACTCGTCTCCTCATTAACAGGCTGGGACATAAGCGAGCAAGAACTTTTGAATATAGGGGAACGGGTTTACAATCTTCAAAGAATGATTAACGTTAGGGAAGGCATAGGAAGGGCAGATGACCAGCTTCCCACAAGGGCTTGCCAGATACCAGAGTTTGGAAAATATTCTTCAGTCGCTGAATGTGGAATCAGGAACTACGAGCAGATGTTAGACGAATATTACGAAGCAAGGGGCTGGAGCAGAGAGACAGGAATACCAACGAAAGAGAAACTGCAGCAATTGGGGCTTGGAAGTTTTATTTAATAGTGAGATATACTAATATCCGTACCGACGGTAGGAGAGACCCTACATAGGGAGCCGAAGGGGAAAGAGACCGGGCTAACCTGTGTCTCGAAACTCTCAGGTAAAAGGACTACCGCAGGGAAGTTCTCTGGAGAGAGCCTCATATGAGGCGACCGAAGGGGCAGCCTAAATATTAAGTTTAGGAAATCTCTCAGGTAAAAGGACAGAGGCGCAATCTACACTAAACAGATTGTGCCTTTATCTTTGAAAGTTTTATAATGGAGTAAGCCCTCGGAACTTGAAGCCTTGATGAATAGTGATGAGCATGATAAAAAAGGGGGATTGATATAATGCCATCGCCTTATATACCTAATACCGATGCCGACCGGAGCGCTATGTTGAAAGAGATCGGAGTCGGTTCCGTTGATGAGCTATTTCAAGATGTACCCGAAGAATTTCGCAATGCTGAGTTCAGACTACCTTCCCCTCTCTCTGAGATAGAACTCAAAGACGAGCTTCGTCGGCTATCAAACCACAATGCGAATCTGGATGACTACGCCTGTTTTCTAGGAGCCGGCTACTACAGGCACTTCATCCCCAGCGTGGTTGGCCACATCACTGGTCGTAGCGAGTTCTATACTTCTTACACTCCATATCAGGCTGAGGCGAGCCAGGGGACACTGCAAGCCATCTATGAGTATCAGTCGCTGGTCTGCCAGCTCACCGGGATGGAGGTGAGCAACGCCGGGATGTACGATGGCAGTACGGCAGCGGCTGAAGCTGCTCTGATGGCGTGCCGAATCACAAAGAGGGGCAAAGTCGCCGTCCTGTCCACAGTGAACCCAAGGTACCGTAGCATCATAGACACCTACGTCAGTGGTCACAACATCCCCATGGAGAAGATGGAGCCAGATTCGGTTAATCCATCTTCGGACTGTGCCTGTTTGATAGTTCAGCAGCCTAACTTCTTTGGCTATTTTGAAGACATGGGAACATATACACGGAAAGCCAATGATATTGGGGCATTGCTCATCGTTATAGCTGACACCATTTCCCTGGGTATGTTTAAGTCGCCGGGAGAGTATGGGGCTGATATTGCTGTTGCTGAGGGGCAGGCTCTAGGCAATCCGATAAACTTTGGGGGACCGGGAGTGGGCATTTTCACCTGCCGCAAGGAATACGTGCGTCAGATACCAGGCAGGCTCGCAGGTAAGACTGTGGATGCCAACGGTAAGCCGGGATACGTGCTGACTATGGCAACCCGGGAACAGCATATCAGAAGGGAACGGGCTACATCCAATATCTGCACCAACGAAGCTCTGGTGTCCCTGGCAACAGCGATTTATCTCGCCACCCTAGGCAAAAGAGGACTGCGCCAGATAGCTGAGCTCTGCTACCACAAGGCTCACTATGCTGCTAAGGCAATAGGTAAGCTCAAAGGATATTCCCTCGTTTTCCAGCAGCCTTTCTTCAAGGAATTTGTCGTGCGTTGCCCGATGAACCCCCAGCAGGTAAACGAAGCGCTTTTTAAGGAAAGAATAATCGGGGGGCTGGATATCAGCCACATGATAGAAGGCAGCATGCTGCTCTGCGTCACTGAGGTAAACACCAAGCGAGATATAGACAGGTTGGTAGAAATTCTATCAGCACTTTAGATGGGGGTGAGAAATGGGTCATCATTATTTACTTCCTGATATTAGCCAGCCAGGCAAGATTGGTTGCACTCTTCCGTCTCTCGATGTAAGCCAGGCAGAGTTACCCCCCAAGGAGCTACTTCGCCAGGAGCTTGAGTTGCCTGAGATAAGTGAGACGGAGCTGGTGAGATATTTTACGGCTCTAAGTAAGCTCAATTACGGAGTAGACACGGGATTTTACCCTTTAGGCAGCTGCACCATGAAGTATAATCCAAAATGGCATGAGGATATTGCCAAGCTGCCTGGCTTTGCTTCAATTCATCCCTATCAACCAGTAGGCTCTGTTCAAGGGGCACTACAGCTTATGTTTGAGTTGCAGGAGCATTTGGCTGAGATCACCGGTATGGATGCCACCAGCCTAGCACCCATGGCTGGGGCTCAAGGTGAGCTTGCCAGCATATTAATGGTAAAAGCGTATTATCAGAGCCGAGGGGATAAGATGCGGGTCAAGATACTGGTGCCAGACTCGGCGCATGGCACAAATCCAGCCACAGCTGCTATGTGCGGGTTTGAGATAAGCACTGTGTCCTCTGATAATGATGGCAACATAGATTTGAAGAGCCTTGAGTCCATGATGAACGAGGAGGTCGCTGCCCTAACCTTGACACTACCAACTACCTTGGGTTTATTTGACCCGCAAATAGCTGAAATAACCAAACTCGTGCATCACAAAGGCGGGCTGCTGTTCGGTGACGGAGCCAACCTGAACTCTATGCTGGGGAAAGTGAAATTCGGAGACTTGGGCTTTGATTGTGTCCAGTTGAATCTTCACAAGACCTTTAGCACCCCTCACGGGGGCGGTGGACCGGGGTCGGGTCCTGTCTGCGTCAGGTCAGATTTAGCCGACTTCTTACCCACACCTTTAGTGGCCAAGAACAGGGAGGGGTACACATTCACCACACCAGCCAAGTCTATAGGCAGCCTGGGGGCAGCTTATGGAAACTTTGGCGTGATGGTCAAGGCTTATGCTTATATATGCTCCCTCGGCGCGGAAGGACTTAAAGAGGTTAGCGAGAACGCAGTCATAAATGCCAACTACCTTAAGGAGAAGCTAAAGGCATTCTATCATCTGCCCTATGACCGCACCTGTATGCATGAGGTGATATTTTCCAGCAAACGGCAGAAAGCAAAGGGCGTTCATACGGTAGATATCGCTAAGCGTCTACTTGATTACGGCTTTCACCCCCCCACTGTTTATTTCCCCTTGATAGTTGATGAAGCCCTCATGACTGAACCTACCGAGACAGAGAGCAAAGAAACGCTGGATGCATACATTGACGCTATGGAAGAAATAGCCAAGGAGGCAGATGAAAACCCTGAAATCTTGCACACAGCCCCCCACAACACACCGGTCAGGCGGCTCGACGAGGTCATGGCAGCCAGAAAACTAGACCTGCGCTGGGAGATGAGGAGCCAACGCTTTGAATGAAAAGGATATAGTGATAATTGGAGGCGGTCCCGCAGGCTACGTGGCAGCAATCCATGCCGCTCACCTGGGGGCGAAGGTGGCTCTGGTAGAAAAGGACAAGCTGGGTGGCACCTGTCTCAATCGGGGTTGTATCCCCACCAAGGCACTTATCAAAAGTGTGGAGGTGCTCATTGAAGCGAGAAGGGCAAGCGACTTCGGAATAGATGTTGGCAACGTCGCCATAGATTTCCCAAAGATTATGGCCCGTAAAAGCAACGTGGTTCACAAATTAGTCTCCGGTGTTGAACGATTAATGAAAACAAACAAGATAAGTGTCCACAGAGGCAATGGCCGCATCTTATCCCCACACCTCATCAAAGTGAATAACGAAGAGATAGCAACCAAAAAGCTTATTATCGCCACCGGCTCCGAGTCAGCTCTGCTTCCCATCCCCGGCTTAGAACTGCCTGGAGTGCTCACCACCGATGACATCCTTGAGCTGAAAGAGCTGCCAGAAAGCCTGGTGGTTATTGGCGGAAGTCACGTAGGTATTGAGTTCGCCACCCTTTTTAATGCGTTGGGAACAAAGGTGACTGTTGTGAAGAGACGCCCCCTCCGACTGGAGCCTGTTGATGAAGAGATTGGCCGACGTTTCGCTCAGACCTTGCCCAAGCAAGGTATTGCAGTCAAAATCGGAGCTGCGGTCAAGGCAATCAAAAAGGAAGGTGCAGCCCTCAAGGTAGTCTGGGATACCCCAGATGGCGAGCAGGGAGTTGAGGGGCAGATGGTACTCATGGCTACCGGGCGCCAACCCTATACCGAGGGGCTGGACTTATCAGAACTGGGGATAAAGATGGATGGCCGGGCTATTGTAGCGAACGAGCACCTTAAAACAAATGTAGATGATATCTACGCCGTCGGCGATGTCCTTGGCAAGAGGATGCTGGCTCATGTTGCCTCCTACGAGGGAGAGATAGCAGTCGAGAATGCTCTTGGTCACCGTCGCCAGGCAGATTATCATGCCGTCCCTTGCTGTATCTTCACCCACCCGGAGATAGCTGGCGTTGGTATCACCGAGGCGCAAGCAAAGGATAGTGGCATTCCTTATAAAGTGAGTAAATTTCCCTTTCTCGCCTGCGGCCGTGCTGTCGCCATGAATGAGACAATGGGTATAGTCAAAATGATTTGTAATGCCGAGACCGGCAAGGTCCTGAGCATGCACATTATGGGACCGCATGCCAGCGAACTTATTGCTGAAGGTACGCTTGCCATACAAATGGGGGCAACGGCTAGAGATATTGCTTCCACTCTGCACGCCCACCCTACCCTATCTGAGGCGATACTCGAGACGGCGATGGGACAGCTAGATGGCTCAATCCACTTCCAAAGGATGTAAGGCCTTATTGAGCGAAGCATGGCGGACATTTGCCAATAAGGAGGAGAAATGAGTGTAACGATAAAGGTTTACGCCATCTTGGACAAATATACCGACGGAGAGCAGGTAATCGAGGTGGACGGAAGTACAGTTGGTCAATGCCTCGCCCAGCTAGTCAAGAAGTACCCCGCCATGAAGGAAGCGCTGTTTGATAAGAACGGCAAACTACTTGATTACATCAATGTTTATGTCAACAGAAAAAGGCCTTACCCAGAGCTACTGGACAAGCCGGTCAAGGACGGAGACGACATTCTCCTGGCTGTAGCAATCGGAGGAGGATAAGAGGTCGGAGGTTCAAGTCCCCTACCGCCCACCATAAATACGAAAAGCCTCAATTCCGGTTTCCTTGGCAGCAATAGCTGCTAACTATGGTAAAGGGTCCTCATCAAAGCTCAATTGTTTCGCCATGTTGACCCTCCTCCATAGTGATGACACGGTTGGCAACCCGGTCATTGTCCTTTATCTTGATATTAGTACCCAGAATACACCGTTTAACAGTGACACCAGCCCCAGTATCGACACCTCTCCATAATATAGCCTTCTCCATATTAGCGCCCTCTCCTATATGGCAATCTGGCCCGATAACCACCGGTCCCTTGATGCACGCTTTTTGGTCTATCTTAGATCTGCTACCAATCATTGCCGGTCCCGCTACCTCAGATGAAGGATGGATGATAACATCCTTATCGCAACATACCTCATCCCTGGCTAAACCACCAACAAGAGCGCTCTTTGCTTTAGCCATCAAAAGGTCACAATTTAGGCAGAGGTACTTCTCCGGCGTTCCCATATCAAGCCAATAGCCGCTGGATGAATAACCATAGATAGGCTCACCAAGTTCAAGGAGGAGGGGAAACAGCCCCTTCTCAAACATATAACGAGTATTTGGTGGGACATGCTGCAAAACTTCCGGCTCAACGAGATAAATGCCAGCGTTTATCCAGTGACTAGTTACCTGGTCAGGGCTTGGTTTTTCAACAAAGCGCTTCACCCTCCCCTCACCATCAGTTTCAACTACCCCGAAGGCACAGGGGTCATCCACCCAGGTCAAGGCTATGGTTACCTTTGCCCTCTTATCCCGATGAAGGGCGAGCATATCGGCTACGTCAATATCAGAGAAGACATCCCCATTAAGAACAACGAAGGTGCTATCTAGGCACTGCTCAACGTTCTTTACTGCCCCAGCAGTACCCAGTGGACTATCCTCCACAGCATAAGTCAGCCGCACCCCTGAGCCGCTACCATCCCCAAAATAATTCTGAACAACCTCTGGAAGATAGCCCAGTGCCAGGATGACATCCCCAACCCCATAGTTCTTGAGGTAGGCGAAGGTATGCTCCAAGAAGGGCCGATTCAGCACCGGCACCATAGCCTTAGGCACCTCATAAGTAAGCGGGCGTAGCCGTGTGCCTTCGCCACCAATCAAAATAACCGCTTTCATTGAAGCGCCTGTCCTTGGCATTGCATACCCCCCTTACTTTTCGCATCAAAGGTCGAGTTTCACTAGAAATTTCCTTGCAAGTGTATAACTGGGATAGCATTAATGAAATCGCAGCACCTCGCTGGCTTTAACCAGAATTCCCCACTTCAATTACTGCAGCCAATGTTAACTCCCCGCTCACTGGAAGTCAAAGTCATCGATGCTCTTCATCCAGATAGCCTTGCAGAATAATTGCCGCTGCCGCAGCATCATCACGAGCTTTCCCTCTGCGTTTTTTGGCACTACCTGCCCGCATCAAGCGTTTAGCCAATACTGTTGATAAGCGCTCATCTCTGAACTCCAGGGGGGCCCTGGTGTGGCTACACAGTTTGTCAACAAAAGCCTTTACCTTTTCTGCCTGCTTACCCAGACTACCATCCATAGAGCGGGGCAAACCAACTACAATCTGCCCCACCTGATGCTGGCTGATGATATCGATAATAGCCCCGATATCCGCCATCCCACCCTTGCGGTCGATAATGGTAAACGGGCTGGCTAACACACCATGCGGATCGCTGAGGGCGACCCCAATCCTCCTATCTCCGATATCAAGTCCTAGACAGCGCGTTGCATGTACCTCCGGGATGTTTGACTACGGGTGAAGTATAAATCCCTATATCAAGCTCTTCACCAGTCGAAGGGCTTCGTCTAATTTCTTTTTATCCTTGCCACCCGCCTGAGCAAAATGGGCTTTGCCCCCACCTCCACCACCGGTAACCTCGGCTACCTGCCTAACTATCTTCCCAGCATTGTAGCCTTTATCAACTAAGTCAAGGGTTACTGCAGCCAAGAAAAGAGGTTTATTATCGTAAATGGTCCCCAGAACTATCACCACGCTCTTTAATTTCTCTCTGAGCAGGTCACTCATCTCGCGTAGAGCCTCCAGCCGTGAAGATGGCACCTTGGCTACCAGCACCCTTACCCCTTTAACCACCTCTGCCTGACCCAATAAGGATGTAACTACTTCCTTGGACAGTCCCCTCTCCAGAGCCAGGGCTCGCCGGCGTTCTTTGCTTATTTCAGCAACCAAGCTTGATACCTTGCCCTGGATATCATCAGGTGAAGCGCCCAGAGCCTGGGCAACGTCGTTCCACTGGGAAAATTGTCGGTCAATAAGCACATCAGCCCCCCTGCCGGTAACAGCCTCAATACGACGCAACCCGGCACCAATGCTACTCTCACCGATAATGCGAAAGAAGCCTATCTCCCCGGTTGAGTCCACATGGGTACCACCACACAGCTCGGCGCTAATCACCGGCTCACCTATTTTCACCACTCGAACTACATCGCCATACTTTTCATCAAATAGAGCGATAGCCCCTTCATCTACCGCCTTTTTATACGGCATCTCTTCACTGTACACCTTCAGGTTATGGCGAATTTTATCATTAACAATATGGTTTACCTCTTGCAGCTCTTCAGGCATCAAGGCATTTAGGTGAGAGAAATCGAATCTAAACCTATCTGGAGCCACCAGTGAGCCCTTTTGCTGAACATGCTCACCTAATACCTGCCGCAGAGCCAACTGGAGCAAGTGGGTGGCGGTATGATTACGAGTAATATCAAGTCGCTGCTCCTCATCTACTTCAGCCTCAACCTCATCCCCCACCGTTAAACTGCCTCGGCCGACATGCCCGTGATGGACAGTGATGTCCGGGGGAACTCGAATGGTATCAGTAACCGAAAAGCTTCCCGACGGGCTGGTTATCTTACCAATATCACCCACCTGCCCCCCCATCTCACCATAGAAGGGGGTGGACTCCAAGACCAGGCTTGCCTCCTCCCCCTCCTGTATCGTCTCCGCCAGCTCACTGTCAACCAAGATGCAAGAAATAACCGATTTATGTCTCAAAGTATCATAGCCAACAAAGAGGGTTGCTTCAACATCAAGCTGCGCTTGTAATCCAGCCATTCCCTCAGGAGTAACCTCAAATTTCTGGGCGGCTTGGGCTCGCTCCCGCTGTTTCTCCATTTCCTTTTCAAAGCCCTCCAAATCCACTGAGAAACCGCGCTCGGCAGCGACCTCAGTGGTTAGCTCCACAGGGAAGCCATAGGTATCGTATAGTTTAAAAGCCTTCTCGCCAGGGATTTTACTTTTCCCTTTCCCCACCAGTTCCTCCACAGCCTCATCTAACAATTCCAGCCCGGTGGTAAGGGTCTCGTTGAACCTGGCCTCCTCATGTTCAATGACCTCGATAATGAAGTCCCGCTTTTGCACTATTTCAGGGTAAACATGTCCCATATGTTCCATGATGGTCTTAGCTACCTCAACCATGAACGGTTTACCCACTCCCAGCCTTCGGCCGAAGAGCGCCGCCCGGCGCAATAGCCGGCGCAGCACATAACCCCGCCCCTCATTACCAGGGATTACGCCATCACCGATAAGGAAGGCGATTCCCCGTGAATGCTCAGCTACTATTCGCATAGCATTGTCAGTGCTCTTGTCAGAACCGTATTTCTTCCCCGCTAGCCCGGATACACATTCCATTAAAGGAACAAAGAAGTCGGTCTCATAGACGGAGGTTTTACCCTGCATTATGGCTGCGGTTCTCTCCAAACCCAGGCCAGTATCAATATTAGGTTTTGGCAACAGGGTGCGCTGTCCTTCTTTGTCCTGGTTATACTGGGTAAATACCAGGTTCCAAATCTCAGAAAACCGACCACAATCACAGCCGGGGGCACAAGAAGCCTTCCCACAACCAACCCCTTCCCCAAAGTCATAGATAATCTCACTGCAAGGCCCACAGGGTCCAGAATCGCCGGCTGGCCCCCAGAAGTTATCTTCTTCACCAAACCGTAATATTCTGTCCTCAGGGATACCTATCTCTCGCCAGTAGCCAAAAGACTCATCATCGTCGAGGAAGATGGTTATCCATAGTCGTGAGGAGGGAAGCTCCAAACGCTGGGTAACGAACTCCCACGCCCAGTTAATGGCTTCCCGCTTAAAGTAGTCACCAACACTGAAGTTACCCAGCATTTCAAAGAAGGTAAGATGATGAGGGTCACCCACTGACTCAATATCAGTAGCCCGAAAGCACTTTTGACATGACGCCAAACGACGATTGGGGGGCGCTGCCTCTCCCAAATAGTAGTGTTTGAACTGCACCATGCCAGCGCTAGTAAGCAGTAAAGTGGGGTCACCATGCGGCACCAAAGAGGAACTGGGAACGACTGTATGCCCTTTCTCCTCAAAGAAACTCAGGAATGCCGCCCGAAGCTCATCACCAGTCACTTATCTGTTCACCATCGGTCAAAAACAATTGTTATACGATTTTAATGTAACTCATACTAGCTGTCAACGAGCACATAGCTCAGCAATGAGCATACTGAGAGCAAGCTCGCCATCATACTTCCCTGTTTTAATAGAGAGGTCGGTCTCCAAGAGTTTATGATAAACCTCCTTAAGTCGTTCCAGGGAGTGCCTACCAGCCTGCTCCAGTGTTTTATGTAAAGTAAACTCTGAGGTCAACCCCAACTTATTCTGAATCTCCGCTTCAGATGCCCTCTGATTCCTCAGCTCTTTTGCCCGAACTATCAACTGAACCTGCCGTGATAACATAACCAGAAGATAAGCTGAGGGGGCTCCCCTCTCCAGCAACTGATGGAGGGCTTGTTCAGCTAACCGAGCCCTGAATTCAAGGATGGCATCAACCATGGCGAAAACACTAACCTGCCGGGCATAGCTCACCACCCTATCGACATCCCCATCTTCAATGCGGCGACCTGAGGCGAAGAGGATAAGCTTGTCAATCTCGCTTCTCATAATCCATAGATTGTTACCAACAAGCCTAGCCAGCAGGTTTACTGCCTGTGGGGATATACTACCGCCTTCCTCCTTCACCCGCCTTTGAATCCACCTGCGAAGCTCGGTATCCCTCAATAGAGGAAAGGTCTTTACCGTTGCCTTAGCTGAAAGCGCCTTGAGTAGAGGATTACTGCTCCTTAGTTTACCATCTACCAATACCAATATGGTGCTATCAGGTACCTCATTGATGCAGACAGCTAATGATTTATACTCGTTTTGCCGGTTAGTCGCCGAGGCGGTCTTCTTACGACCGCTGGGTTTACTTTTGGGTTCAAAGCGCCCCAATAACCCCTTGACGATGACCAATCGCTTCTCAGAAAGAAAAGGCGCCGTCTCACAAACAGCTCTTAATTGGTCTGGGGTTACCTGCCGACCATCAAATACGGTGGTATTAGTCGCTAAAAGTTCCTGGTCGCCCATACCTTTCTTTATCTCTTCCAACGACTGGCTAAGAGAAAAATCATCCTGCCCCGATAGGATATACAACAAGGTTTGTCTCTCCTTAGGTCTCCTCCATTCTATCACACCGACCCCGATTTGTATTGAAGAACAGCGGGGAGTAAAATGAAGATAAGCGATACTTGCCCTCCTGGCACTGGTTAAATCAATGAGCGTTGGCATTGGCATCATAGGATTGCCTCAAAGCGGCAGGACAACTATTTTCAACGCCTTAACCAAGGGCAAGGTTCATGCCGAAAGCCATACCCACGAAGGGCTGGCTCCTCACATTGGAATAGCTAAGGTCCCCGAACCCCGCCTCAACAGGTTAGTCGATATATTTCATCCCAAAAAGGTAGTCCCAGCCGAGGTAAGATACCTCGACATCGGAGCTTCGGTTAGGGATTTGGTTGAGGAAAAGGCTATAAGCGGACAACTCCTGAACCAACTTACCAGCGTGGATGCTCTTATTAATGTAGTCCGAGCCTTCACCAATGAAAGTGTACCCCATATCAAGGGTAGCCTGGATGTAGAGCGGGACATCGCCACCATGGATCTGGAACTCGCCTTCTCCGACCTAGCGTTACTGGAGAGGAGGCTGGAGAGGATAGACGAGTCTCTAAAAGGGGCTAAACAGCCTGAGCGTCAAGGTCTCCTCCGAGAGCAAGAACTGCTGACAAAGATTAAGGCTCATCTGGAAAAAGAGGCGCCCATCAGAGAACTGAAGCTGCCTCCTGATGAGGTCAAAACAATTGCCAATTACCAGTTTCTCACCGCTAAGCCACTATTAATAGTGGTCAATATTGGAGAAGACCAGCTACCCCAGACAGCATCTTTAGAAGAGGAGCTTAAAGCGCGTCATTCACGGCCAAAGTGCGCCGTTATCGCCATCTGTGGCGAGCTAGAAATGGAGCTGGCTCAATTAGATGAGAGCGCTGCCGAGAACTTCCGCGCTGAATTCGGCATAACAGAATCCGGGCTTGACCGCACTATCAAATCATCCTACGAATTACTAGAGCTAATCTCGTTCTTCACCATAGCCTCCGGCGAGGTTAAGGCCTGGTCTATTAAGCATAACACCTGCGCTGTTAAAGCCGCAGGTAAAATCCACACCGATATGGAAAAGGGGTTCATCCGGGCAGAGGTTATCAGCTACGACGACATGATGAAGTGTAGCAACTTGACTGAAGCTCGCAAGAAAGGGCTCCTCCGACTGGAGGGCAAGGACTATATAGTTCAGGACGGCGATATAATCACCTTCCTGTTTAATGTCTAGCCTCTTATAGCGCAAATACTGCTTGGCAGGCCCCGTTTCGCGTCCTGGGGCTCCTAGGCGAGCCTGGGCGCGAATCCCCAAAGCCCATAGGTTCGAATCCTGCCCCCGCTACCAAGGCCCTCATAAGGTAAGATGTTCCAGTAAATCGCGGTTGATTTCATAATAGCTACCTCTTCTAAAGTTAATAAAAGCCGTGTATACTATAATTAAGCAGGGGGTGAAACATGGCATTTTCTGATGTAGTCATCGTACAAGTATGGCAGAAGGCTGGTGCAAGATGTGAGTGCACAAGGACAACACACGGGCACGCCGGCAGATGCGCCAACCGATTGGTAACGGCAAACAGAGACAGGGAAGGACAAGGAGCATGGGAAGCCCACCACAAAGATGGGAACCCTAACAACGACTCCTATTCCAATTGTGAAATTCTCTGCTTGAATTGCCATAAGCAAACACTTTAAACCTCCGTCCTCATTAATTTTAGCACAGGCATAACCTTCTTTTTTATCTTGAAGGCTTAAAATTGATTATCATGCCCGTGTCCCAATGGCGTAGGTTCGAATCCTGCCCCCGCTACCATAGGATAAAGACAAAGGGAGCACATTACCGCTCCCTTTTTGCTTGCGAGCCCCGTTTCGCGACGTGGCGCCCCTGGGCAAGCCTGGACGTGATGCCCCCAACGCCTAATTCCCTCTAGGGCATTGACAAAATTATTTACCCTTTATTTACCGAATATTCACCTACCTGTTTACCCTTTTTACCTCAATATTTACCTTACTTATTTAGACTATTAACATAAGATATTAGAGAAAAGGGGCCAAGAAATGAAAAGGATTTGTTATTTTTGCGGCAGCTATATGGGCGAGAAAGGCGAAAATCACACAGGCGAGATTTTCCGTAGTGTGTGCGACGAGTGCTCAGGTAGGTTGAGAGTGGAGGAGAGGTTACCCGAGTTATTGCTGGCTATTGCGGAATTGAGAAAGCAAAACGGCAATAAAGAACACTATCAACCGGTAGAGACTCTTGTCGCTGCTTGAAGGGCCACAATTCAACTTTAATTTCTCAATCAGAGGGTATCAATATGAGTAAGGATTTTGAAAAGCACAAAGAAGAAATAGAAAAAATCATTGATAGGATT
>JAZGHN010000071.1:0-33718 GCA_036481135.1 Dehalococcoidales bacterium
CTATCGCGCATCACCTGCCATCGAGCCTCGGCGGTCTTGTGACCACCTATGCCATCCATGGTGTCAACAAAGCCATCAAGGTGAAGGCCACCACTTAGCACTGCTGCGCCCACCAGTAACAGCCCGCTGACCACATTTGAGGGTAGGATAAATTGTAACAGCCAGTACGCTCCAGCCAGAATAAGCCCGATAATGAGGCCGACTAAAGGGAAATATCCCGTGGAGCGGGCTAATTCCTCAGGGGCAACCTCGCGCCTTCGGAGTACCGGCAGAATAGTTAAGAACCTTAGAGCCGCGAAAAAGCTCAACTCCCTGTCTCTTCCTTTTCTGAAACTTCGGCTTCGGCAAAGGTGGCCATCTCTGCCAGAACCCTGGCCGCCGTCTCAGCCAGAAATATTCCCAGTCCAGCGCCTGTGCCCTCACCCAAACGCATACCCAGATTCAGTAGCGGTTTGAGTCCTAGATACTCCAGTAGGGGGCGATGTCCACTCTCCGTCGAACAATGAGAGGCGATAAGGAAATCCTTTAGACCCGGTGCGATTGCGGTGGCAATAAGGGCGGCAGCGCCAGAGATGAAGCCATCAATAACCACCGGGATTCGGTGGGCGGCGGCAGCCAGCATCGCTCCAGCCAGTCCAGCGATCTCAAAACCACCTACTTTAGCCAGGACGTTCAGGGGCTTTTCTGGGTCGGGGTGATTTACCTCAATAGCCCTCTTCACTACCTCTATCTTGTGGGCTAGCTGCTCATCGGTGAGACCGGTGCCACGGCCGGTGCTCTCCTCTACCGGTTTTCCCGTTATCACCGCACAGATGGCGGCGCTGGGGGTAGTATTGCCAATACCCATGTCTCCGGTGCCGATGATATCCAGCCCCTTGGCTACCTCAGCGGTCACTATCTCGATACCGGCTTCAATTGCCGTTATCGCCTGTTCTTCAGTCATTGCCGGCCCTTGAGCGATATTCTGTGTGCCCGGAGCTACCTTTCGTGATAGAAGCTGAGGATGGGGTTTGAGGTCGGTGGCTACCCCCATATCAACCACGATAACCCTGGCGCCAACCTGACGGGCGATTACGTTTATCCCCGCCCCGCCACCGAGGAAATTATGAACCATCTGGGCGGTTACATCTTGAGGCCAGTTGCCCACCTTTTCTGCTACTACTCCGTGGTCACCAGCCATAGTGACAACAGCCTTTTGCTTGATGCTGGGCAGCGGCTTGGCCTGAATGCCGGCAAGCTGTATGGAGAGCTGTTCCAGCCTGCCTAGGCTGCCTGGTGGTTTGGTCAGCGTATCCTGTCGTGCCTGCGCCTGGGCCATAGCCTCCTTGTCCAGAGGTTTTATCATGCTGATGGTTTCGGATAAAAGCGTCGCCATGTTATCACTCCTATTTCTATGCTTGTTATAGTAGGGTAGGGGTTTTATCCCCTGTGCCTTTTAACTCCTTAAGGGTATTGATTAGTTTCTGGCATTCAGGCATGGTGAGCACCGCGATGCGCACATACTCCGGCAAGCCGAATGAGGCACAGTCACGGACCATAATGCCACGCTTTAACAAACTGGCTCGAAACTGCTTGCCGTTGCCTACCTTTACCAGGAAGAAGTTGGTTTTTGACGGCAGCACGGCGAACCCCATGTTCCTCAACTCTCCCACCAAAAACTGCTTTGCCTGCCTGATCTTCGAGTCACACTGTTTAAGATATTTATCATCTTTCAGGACAAGAACCCCTGCCTTCTGAGCCACCGCATTGACATTCCACGGGGGGCAGACCTTGCGCAGGGTGCGGATAATTTCCTCGCTGGCCACAGCGTAGCCCAGACGTAGCCCGGGCAGGGCATAGTCCTTGGTCATGGAGCACATACTGATGATGTTTCCCTGTGGTATTAACTCGGTAGAAGACCAACTTTCTTCGGCGAAGGCGCTATAAGCCTTGTCTAGGATGAGTAGGCTCTGAGGGCGCGCCTGTAAAACCTGCTCAATCTCCTGCCGAGATAGATACTGTCCGGTGGGATTATTGGGATTGCAGATGAAAACCCCTTTGGGTTGGTGCTGTTGGATAAGGGCAACCGTCTTATCGGTATCGAAGGCGAAGCACTCTTCCTCTTTCCCCCATTGCTCTAGGATTTCGGTGCCGACGGTCTGGCAGGCAACCTCGTACTCACCGAATGTAGGTTTGAGGATGATAACCGAATCGCCATGACCGAAGTAAGCCAGCGCGATGAGGCGAATAATCTCTGTAGAGCCACTGCCAACAATGATGTTATCCGGGGGAACCCCCAGTTTTTCGGAGAGGCGCGCTCTTAGCTCGGTAGCCTCAGAATCAGGGTAGCGGTCAATGACCACAGAATCAAAGACGTCCCTTATCTCTGGCGGGAAGGAAAACGGATTAAAGCCGACGCTAAAGTCGATTACTTCATCGGCGGCGAGCCCCATGGCGTCGAGTTCGGCGTAATTCGGCCCACCGTGAGGGCAGGCTGCTAACTTCTCTATTTCCGGTTTAGGTTTAATAGACAAAACGACTCACTCCAATGGCGAAACATATTGAAATCCAGATGGCCATCGCTATTTGCGTCAGGCTTAACGACTTATCAATGGTCTCTGGAACCAGGGTGGCATTGGCGCTGCCCAGTCTGTAGCGGTCTACCTTTTCCAGCTGTATGTTCAGGGCACCGGCGGCGGCAGCCATCGGCCAGCCAGCATTGGGGCTCTCCGTTTTAGCATGGTCGCTGAGCGCCACCTGCCATGCTCTCCTGCCACCGCGCCTGGAGAAAAAGGCAGCCAGAACCAGAAACATCGCTGTCAGCCTGGCTGGTATATAATTAAGCACATCGTCCAGTCTACTGGCAAACTTTCCCAGATACTCATACCTGCCATGGTAGCCTATCATACTGTCCAGTGTGCTGACAGCGCGGTAGGCAATAGCCCCGGGGACACCAAGAATCAGGAAGTAGAATAAAGGCGCCACAAAGCTGTCACAGGTGCTCTCGGCAACCGATTCCACCGCCGCCGATACCAACAGCGGCTTGGGCAGGGCGCTGGTGTTACGGCTGACTAGAGCGCGTAGCTCAAAGCGTGCCTTGTCCAGCTTATCATCGTGGAGCAGGCTCTTTATCTTAAGCGCCGTTGTTCTCAGCCCCCTGAAGCTGAAGGTCAGGTTGAGAAGTAGTGCCCCCACTATGAGATAGGCAACAAAGTTAACCCCTTTAAGATATGCCAGCAGGAAGTAGGCGGGAACGGCAAATAGGGCGACAACGGCTACGGTAATCATGACCCCGTAGGCAAGGTGATGCGAAGTCCCGTGGCTCAACCCCCTTCTCTCCAGGAATGAGATAAACCTCCCCATCCAGGCCACCGGGTGGAAGGTGTCAGACGGCTCACCCAAAGCGAAATCAAAAATTAGCGCCAGCGCCAGTAGCCACAGAATATCCATCACTTATTAGCTCTCGAGTTTTTACTGTCGCCCACCCTGGGCAATACTACGGGCAGACCACTCAGGGGGTGGGTGAGAACATAGTTCCCCGGCCCGTATACCTCCTCGAGGTTTTGGGCATTAATAACCTCTGCCGGTGTGCCCTCAGCGTGAATCCCCCCCTGATTTACCAGAAGTAGACGGTCACAATAATGGACAGCCAGGTTAAGGTCATGCAGGGCCACCACTACGGCCAGTTTATTCTTCTGGCACAGCCCTTTGATCAGGTCAAGAATCTCAATCTGGCGGCTGATATCCAGATTGGCTGTGGGCTCGTCCAGAAGAATAGCCTCCGTCTCCTGGGCCAGGACACGGGCGATAACCACACACTGGATCTCACCTCCAGAAAGCTCGCTTATCCTTCTTTCGGCGAGAGGTTGAGTGGATGTTTGTTTCATAGCCTGCCAGGTAATCTCTATATCCCTCGGTCCTTCATACTGGAAGAGACCGAGGTGGGGATTTCTGCCCATGAGCACAATGTCAAAGGCGGTAAAGGCGCTGGGCAGAATTGGGGTCTGGGGAACGACACCTACCAGGACGGACAGCTCCTTTCTTGGTATCCGGGAGATATCCCTATCATTGATAAGAACCCTGCCCGAATGGGGGGCGATAACGCGGCTCAGAGCCTTAATAATGGTTGACTTACCCGAACCATTGGGTCCGACAATACCGACTATCTCGCCAGGCATCACCTGGAAGGTTATGTCTTCCACCACCTTTTTATCCCCATAGGCCAGGGTTATTTCCTTTATTTCCAGTTTAACCATGTTCGCCTCAGAACAATATCTTGGTTCGCCGCCTAAGCAAGTAGAGGAAGAAGGGGGCACCACAGACAGCGGTGAATATCCCTACCGGTATCTCGGAAGGCGCCATTAACGTGCGAGCAACAATATCGGCAACAATGAGGAACACTCCGCCAGCCAGAACAGAGAGAGGAAGAAGAAAGCGGTAGTCTGGCCCCCAGATCAGGCGCACAATATGGGGGATGATGATGCCAACAAAGCCGATGATACCGACAAAGGAAACAGCGGCAGCGGTAATCAGCGTAGCTGCGACAAGAAGAATAACCTTTAGTTTCTCCACACTAATTCCCAGTTGCTGAGCCTGCTCCTCCCCAAGCTGGATAAGGTTGAGCGACCGGGCATGAATCATAATTATGGTAACTCCGACAGCCACCGCCGGCAAAGCAATCCTTACCTCCGACCATTGGCTCAGGGAGAAACTCCCCATAAGCCAGAACATAATTCCATGTATCTTCTCTCCACTGGTGATGATGAGATAGGAAACAATGGCTGCCAGAAGGGAGCCCAGAGCCACCCCAGCCAGGATAAGCCTGGTCACTGCCAGCATCCTGCCCACCCGACTCAGGCCGTAGACAATGCTCACACTGGCAAGTGCTCCGATGAAGGCAAATAGCGGTATAATGCCAAAACCAAGACCAAGACCCTGCCAGCCTATTGGTAGCAGAAAACCAATGACGGCTCCCAATGCCGCCCCCTGAGCCACGCCGATAAGGTAGGGGTCAGCCAGCGGATTGCGGAACAGCCCCTGATAGGTGGCTCCAGCCACTGACAGGGCAGCACCGACGATGCCAGCCAGGATTACCCTGGGCAGGCGTATGTCTAGAATTATGGTCTCTATCGTACTTGGCCAGGCAGGATTTGCGTCAACTAAAGGCAGTTTGGAGAGGAGGATGCTGGATGTGGTCGAAAATGGAATTTGGACGCTGCCAATGGCGGTGGCTAAGGGTACCATAGCGCAGAGGAGGACAGAAAGCCCGATAATGGCATAGATACACCGACGCCAGCGGGGGTAGGGTACGGCTGGTACCACCCGGCCGACTTTAGGCACTTCAAGCTGTCTCAGAGGCATATTGTCAAAGCCTTTCCCAATTCTCAGTTACTCAATGGAACCGAACATCTCTGGGTGTATCATTTTGGCTAATTGCTCCAGTCCATCAACCATTCTCGGGCCAGGCCGACCAATAAGGTCGGTGTCTATCTCATATATCTGGCCGTTAACGCGGGCGTCTAAGTCCCCGAGTCTCTCCTCAGTTAAAGCAAATTCATATGGCAAACTGGCACCCTCTCCCATCCCGCCGCCGGCAATAATAATCTGTGGATTGGCTACGATAACTGCCTCCAGACTCAGGGTGGGATATTCCTCGCCGAGGTTTTGACCGATATTCGTCCCACCTGCCGACTCGATTAATTCATGAATGCGGGTATCTGGACCGGCGGTCATTAGCGGGTCATGCCAGACAATGTAAAACACCCTCGGTCTTTCAGCCGGCTTCAGATTCCCCGTCTTATCGGTTATCGCCCTAATCCGGCTCTCCATCCCGGCGACCAGTTGAGCGGCCTCTTCCTGCACTCCGGAACACTCGCCCACCAGAGTGATAGCATCCAGCACTTCATCAAGGGTCTTTGGCTCCAGAGCCAGCACAGTTAAGCCAAGCCCCTCCAGTCGCGGGATAATCTCCTCTTTATGGATATTAGTAGCCAGTATCAGGTCGGGCTCACTCTCTACTACTTTCTCAATGTCAACCGTGCTGAAACCACCTACCTTTGGCTTGTCTTTGGCTGCCTCAGGGTAATCACAGAACTCGGTCACCCCCACTAGCTTCTCCTCCAGTCCCAGGGCATATACGATTTCAGTGTTGCTGGGGGACAGAGAAACGATTCTTTCCGGTATCTTCTCTATTCTTACCTGCCTGTCCATCTGGTCGGTCACATTCAGAGGAAAAGCTGGCTCGCTTTGAACTGCTGGCGCCGGCCTTTTCGGCGTTGAGGTACAGGCGCCGAGAAAACTCGCCAGGAATGCCGAAACTATCAACAATATGGTTACCTTAGTTGTTAGCCCCATATGTCTCCTCTTTGGCAGTAGTTGGCTTGATGGTAAATCAAGTAGGCTAGATTCTTATTTATCCTGCTTAACTATATCTGGGATACATGTTCAGTGTCAACTCTAAATGGCCGAGGTTATTGGTCTTCGCTACTCTTTGGGGACGAGCCTATACTTACTGATATCTAAAAGCCAGTGGTTGTTTCTTTGATAAGTCCTACTTGGTGTAATCTCTATCCTGCTCCCGAAAATAGGTCCATTGACCACCACGGTGTGGTATTCACCACTCTCCCCACAGGGGTCGATGCCCGAGTTGCTCAGGTAGCGGATAAAATCCTTGTCCACGCGGTGTCCAAGCCACTTTTTGTCAATGAGGTCAGATTTGGCACTGACTATGACGGCTTCAAAGCCGGCATCAATGAAGTCGGAAACGACTTTCTCAGTCTTCCTCCCCCAGAGTGGCTCCACGGCTTCAATACCGATCTCACCGCACACCCTTTCCACCCAATCCCTGTGTTCCTGCAGATATATATCACCAAAAACCATCCCCTCTATGCCATTGGGGACCAGACTTCTTACCGCCTCCTTGAACTCCTGTTCATACCCACCCCAGGTGGTCTCCTTTTGCAAGAGGGGGATACCCAGAGCCTGGCTCTGCAATTGAATCAGCTTGGCTTCGGTGCCATGAAACCTTACCCTCTGGGACTCTTGGGCGATGAAGTTCACCAGGTGGGAGACCTTGTATCCCTGGCGTATCGCTTCATAGCAAGCGAAGCAACCATCTTTACCACCGCTCCAGGATGCGAGGTAGCTCATGAGGTCGCTCCTAAATAGCGAACTGAATTGTCGAGATTCATCCCTTTAGAACTATACCAGGCTTTAAATGATTAAACTTTAGTTTAGTCTCTGTTCTCAGGGTTGTCAATGCTACCCAAACAGGCTATTTTCGCTGGGTCCTGCCTCGCAGCATTGAGGTGACTATGCCTGCGGAACAGAGGGCGGTGAAAATGATGAAGGCTATTTTGGTACTGCTCAAAAATTGCGGATAGTATTGGGGTGTGATTTCCATTCTCCCGATGTAGATGGCGAACAGTAGCATGGTGATTCCCATGCTGAATGTCATACCAATCTGCCGCATGGTGGCAAAGGTAGCTGAGGCCACACCGTAAACTCTCTGTTTAACCGAGGTCATAATGGCGTTAGTATTGGGGGATACGAAGAGGGCACGGCCGAAACCGATGAGAACCAGGTTGCCAATGATGAAGGCTAAGCTCGTATCCTCAGCGAGCAGGATAAAGCGGGATAGTCCTACTGCGGTTAATCCCAGGCCTATGGAGGCCAGTATTCGGGGTTCAAACCGGTCAGAAAGCCTGCCGGCAACCGGGGAAAAACCGGACTGAACTCCGGCCATGGCGACGAGAACCAAGCCGGCGCTCTGGGGGCTAAGCCCTTTGATATACTGCAGGTAAAGGCTTAACAGGAAGGCTATGGAGAAGGTTGCGGTGTAACTAATGAGGTGGGTCAGGTTGGAGAACACGAACACCCTATTCTTAACAAAGAGTTTTATATCCAGAAGGGGACTCTTCACCTTCATCTCTCGCTTAACAAAGGCGAAAATCCCTGAGGTACCTGCCGCGATGAAAACTATCCCCAGCGTTTCCGGGAGCAGGGAAAAACCGTATATTATCCCGACAAGGGCGAGGCCGTAGATTACAGAGCCAGCAAGGTCGAATTTCTCTCCTTTTGCCTCAGCCCACTCTCCCTTCATTTTATGCAGGACGAAGGGAATTGTAATGGCTCCCAGAGGTACAGTGGCCAGGAATATGCTTCTCCAGCCAAAATGCTGAGTTAAAATGCCGCCTAGAATTGGACCTAAGGACAGTCCTAAGTAGGTGGCAGCAACGCTTATCCCTAAAGCCTTGCCCCTTTCTCCAGCCGGGAATACTGAGGTTATGATGGCTACCCCGGTAGCAGCGATCATGGCCGCTCCGATTCCCTGGACAACTCGTAAGGCAATAAGGGCGCTGGCAGTCGAGATAAATAAAACAAGAAGGGTGGCAATGGTAAAGACAAATATACCGCAGGTGAGAATCCTCTTCCTGCCATATATATCGGCTAGCCGACCAAAGGGAAGGAGACAGATTGCCGTAGCTAGAAGATATGCGGTAGGAATCCAACTTACCACAACGGCGTCTATTTGGAGTTCGCTGCTAATCGAGGGGAGGGCGATGTTGATTGAAGACCCCATAAAGGTGACAAGGAAGGTACTCAGTGCGGCAACAACTAAAACCGTTCTTTTAGGTGTATTATTACTCATGCTCGGTCTGCTGCTATATTGTTTTCCGTAGTGAAAAGTCGGTGGGTTTCTGGGAGAATTGGCGAATATGCCTTAAGCGATAGTGGGGCCTCTATCGGGCTATGGCATCAGCCCCTTCCCACCTCCAGCATCTTATCCACGGCAGATTTTGCCCTGAGGCGAATCTCTTCGGGAACCTTCACCTCGGGAGCCATTTCCTCCAGAGACCATAGCACCTTTTCCAGGGTGATCAGCTTCATCTGGGGGCAGACGGCCTGCTCAGTAGCGGGGATGAATTTCTTGCCCGGGTTCTCCTTCCTCAGCCGGTGTAGTATCCCGATCTCTGTTCCCACGATTATCTCTCTGGCATCGGTTTCCCTGGCGAAACGGCGCATGCCACCTGTGCTCAATACCTCGTCAGCGAGGGCGATAATATCAGGTCGGCACTCCGGGTGGACTACCACCTTGGCTTGGGGATATTCCTTTCTCATTTGGGTGATGTGTTCCGGTAGAATCCTGACATGGGTGGGGCAAAATCCGGGCCAGAGGATTATCTTCTTATCGGTCTTGGTAGAAGCATAATGACCTAGGTACTGGTCGGGAATAAAGAGTATCTCTTGGGCATCTACACTCTCTACGACCTCGACCGCATTGGCCGAGGTGCAGCAAACATCTGATTCTGCTTTTACCTCAGCTGAAGAGTTGACGTAGCAAACGACGGTGGCATTGGGGAACTCCCCCTTTTTCTTCCTCAGTTCTTCTGCCGTTATCATGTCTGCCATAGGGCAGCCGGCATTTATATCAGGGAGCAACACCACTTTATCCGGACAGAGGATAGAGGCGGTCTCAGCCATGAAGTGAACCCCGCAGAATACAATTACCTCGGCGTCTGTCTTGGCTGCGTTCTGGCTCAGTCCGAGAGAGTCGCCCATAAAATCAGCTATATCCTGAATCTCGCCCAGCTGGTAGTTGTGAACGAGGATAACAGCGTTTCTCTTTTTCTTAAGACTTAGGATTTTTTCAACTAGCTCGACATCCCTATTTCCCATTGGTGGTTACCCTCCATCCGCTGGCATAGACATTCATCCTCTCTCCTCTGACAAAGCCGATAAGGGTTACTCCCAAATCATGGGCTAGCCTCACCCCCAGATTGGTGGGGGCGGATTTAGAGATGAGTATAGGTATGTTTCTCTTAGCCACCTTAAGCAATATCTCCGAGGAGACCCTCCCGCTGGTGATTATTATACGGTCATCTGTGGGTATATCTGTCAACATACATTCACCAAATATCTTATCAATGGCGTTATGTCTGCCTATGTCCTCGTTGAAGACCAAGATGTTCTTGGTATCACATAAGGCAGCGCTGTGAACGCCGCCGGTTGTCTTAAAGACCTGGGAGCGATGCTGGAACTCCCTCACCAGGGTGAAAACTTCCACATTTGATATTGTAGTCTGAGATTCTACCTTTGACTGTTCTTGAACATCAGCAGCGCTGTGGAAAGAGACCCCTCTTCCACACCCTGAGGTTATCAGTCGTTTGAAGACATGTGGGGCGAGTTCCTTATCCTCCACAGCCTCTACCCGAGCAACCCCTCTCTTTTCATCGACTATAATCTTCTTGATTTCAGCCTTGCCCTTAATTAATCCCTCAGAGGCGAGGAAGCCGATAGCCAGGTATTTCAGGTCTGTGGGGGAGCAGAGCAGGGTAGTTAATTCCTTGTTGTTTACAATGATGGTGAGAGGTAACTCTATGGTTACCACGTCCTCACTATCCTGCTTACCCTCCTTGGTAACGCGCTGTATAGGGAACCCTTCCACATTGTTCATTGCCCCTGTTCCCCTAACACCGTTACCGTGTCCCCCGCCTTCACCAGCCCTCCCTTAACTACTTTGGTGAATACTCCTTCCTTGGGCATGATGCACTTGCCTATCTGCTGGTAGATAGCACATCCAGTATGGCATTCTTTGCCAATCTGGGTAAGTTCTAAGACAACCCCTTCTCCTATACGTATGCGTGCGCCCACAGGGATTGAGAGCAGGTCTATTCCCTCGGTAGTGAGGTTTTCGGCGAAATCTCCGGGGGCTACATTGAAGCCCAGCCCTCGTATCTTGTCGATACTTTCAATTGCCAACAGGCTTACCTGACGATGGGTGTTGCTGTCGGCATGGGCATCATCAGCAAGGCCGTAGTTCTCTTTAAGGACCCCTTCAGGTATATTTGTCTTCTTGGTCCCCTTTTGCTCGCTCCTCGATACTGCAATTATCTTAGCCATCTTTTAAACATCTCTCTGAGGCATTTGGTAGTTCTGGGTTGGCACGTGATATTATTCCTGGTGTATGCCCGGTATTACGATGCCTTTGTTCCTTGGGTTGCGGGCGGGTGGGCTCTTTTGGCTTAACTATAGGCTTTGTATTTTAGAGCTCTTTGTTTAGAATCTTCTCTTTAAGGGTCTCCCACTGTTCCTTGGTGAGGATACAGGTGTTATCTTTTTCCCCTATTTCTACTTGTTTCTCTTTTATCCTGACTACTGGGCAGCATGAGCCTTCCCGGCATAGAGTTACCACTTTCATCTTTTACCTCCTTTTCCCCTAAAATTTAGGCTGTGACCAGCCCACCCGCAATTATGGTATACATTATATTATACGACTTTCTATTTGTCATGTCTGCTTTTTCTACGCTGCTTCTAGTATTTCACCCTTTATCCCGATGTTCACCGTCTCAACAGGGATGTCCTTACCGCTCCTGCGCAAAGCCTCCTGAGCAATATGGACCAGTCCGTAGCAGCAAGGGACCTCCATGTGGACAACTTTCAGGCTTTTAATATCCGAGCTTTTCAATATCTGGGCGAGCTTGTTTATATAAGCCTCGGGGTCATCAAGTTTAGGACAGCCGATAGCGATTGCCTTGCCTTTTAGAAAATCGGCATGGAAGTTGGGGTAGGCAAAAGGGACACAATCGGCACCCAGGATTAAATCCGCATTCTGAAAGTATGGAGCCGATGGTGGGACTAAGTGGAGCTGTATTGGCCATTGGCGGAGTTCAGAATCAGCCCTTGCTTTCTCTACCACTCTTTTCTCCTTCTTTCCCCACTGTAGCATTTGAGCAGAGGGACAGGAGGTTATTCCTCGGTGTGAATGGTACTGAGGAAGTTCATGGGCATGTTCTTTCAGGTGGGTTAGGTGTTTCTCTAACAGTTCAGGTGGTTGCTCTTTAATGTGTCCTATTACTCCTTCCTCGTCGTACCCTTCAACCTCCTTTTCCTCAATAGTTAGCGCTCCTTGGGGACAGTCGCCCAGACATGCCCCCAGTCCGTCGCAGAATGACTCTTTTACCAGTTTTGCTTTCCCGTCGACAATCTGAAGGGCTCCTTCGGGGCAGGAAGGGATGCAGAGCCCGCAGCCGTCACATTTTTCTTCATCAATCTTGATGATTTTTCGCTTTATTTTTGCCATTATTCCATTCTCCTTAGTAATTGCGAGGCTTTTCGTTTTAATATCGACAGTACTCTTCGATACTCCTTGATATCTTTTCCCTTTAGGTCTGGAATGTCCCAGGCAATAATTTTCGCCCCAGGGATAGCGGGGCATTCCACCTCACATCCCATGGTTACTACTATATCGGCAGGTTCTTTGTCTGAAAACATTTTGGGCTTGCCACGCCAGCTGATTCCCTCCTCCCCTAACACCTCTATCGCCTTTGGCTCTACCTTATTTGCTGGCTGTGTTCCTGCGCTGGTGAATTGCACATTGGGTCTATCGGATGATAATCTCCTTGCCAGGGCTTCAGCAATCTGGCTTCTACTTGCGTTCCCAACACATAGAAATAAGACCCTTTTCCTTTTCAGCTTGTCGTAGAGTTCTTCGCCAACACATTCTTTAGCATATTTGCACCATTGGATACACGACTCTAAATCGTTATAGATGATGAAGCCGCAATGGTCACACTTTACTTTCAGATCAGTGGAAAAAATCTCCACATATTCACCACATTCGGGGCACCTCTTTATTTTAAGGGTAGGGGTTCGGGTGAATTGGGCTGCCCCGGGACAACTATCAAACATTTACTCCTCCAATTTTAGTCAAGGTAACTATTTGCCAACCTTCAAAAGTGGCGACATAGCTCTGAGCTTAGCTACAATTTGGGGCAATACCTCCAGAACTCGGCTTATCTCTTCCTCGGTGGTCCACTTGCCCAGAGTAAGCCTCAACGAACCGTGTGCCTGTTCAGGGGAAAGCCCGGTTGCCAGAAGCGCGTGGGACGGCTCAAGGCTTGATGAACTACAGGCTGAGCCGGTAGAGGCACAAATGCCCTCTAGGTCAAGATTCAGGACCATAGACTCCCCTTCTACAAAATCAACACTCACGTTGACATTGTTAGGCAGCCTCGTTTGGGAATGACCATTCAAGTGGATATGGTCAATCCGCTTCAGGAGACCTTTGATGAGCTGGTCGCGAAGATAGGTTAGCCGCACCGCCTCTCCGCTCATCTCCTGCCGGGCAAGTTCCACCGCTTTGCCCAGGCCCACAATGGCTGGGATGTTCTCCGTACCCGCCCGTCGTCTTCTCTCCTGTTCGCCTCCATGCATGAGAGCAAGCAATTTGGTGCCTTTTCTGATATACAGCGCCCCCGTCCCCTTGGGACCATAAATCTTGTGGCTGGACATAGAGAGTAAGTCCACCCCGAGTTTATTCACATCTACCGGGATATGCCCCGCTGTTTGCACAGCATCAGTATGGAAATAGATTCCCGCTTCCTTGGCAATCCTTCCTATCTCAGCTATCGGCTCGATAATGCCTATTTCGTTATTAGCGTGCATCACCGAAATGAGAACAGTTTTATCGGTAATCGCCCTTCTGACATCGGCAGGGTCAACCAAGCCATAACCATCCACTGGCAGGTAGGTTACCCTGAATCCCCTTCTCTCTAAGAACTTGCATGTCTCTATCACGGCATGGTGCTCAATGGGAGTGGTGATAATATGATTCCCCCTCTTCTCGTTAGCGTAAACCACCCCCTTTAGGGCAAAGTTGTCTGCCTCCGTTCCCCCGCTGGTAAAGATGATTTCCTCATCTTGGGCACCAATAAGGCCGGCGACCTTAACCCTTGCCTCCTCAATAGCCCCCTTGGCCTCTTGGCCGTAGGAGTAGAGGGTAGAAGGGTTGCCGAAGGCATCAGTAAAATATGGAGCCATTGCCTTTGCTACCTCAGGGTGTGTTGGCGTGGTGGCAGCGTAATCAAGGTATATCCGCTTCACTGCTTAACCCTCCACAATATCTCCAATGACAGGGTCAACCCTTACCCCCTTGCTTATCACCCAGCTAATGCCTAGCTCAATCTCTTCTTCATCTCCCTCCAATTCCAATGCCACCCAGCCTTTGCTCTCCGTGACATCAGCCCGGCGGATATTGGTTACTATCTTGAACTGGTGACTGAGGGTATAGATAATGGGCTCCCTAACCAGTTCCTCGGGAAAGGTAAACATTACTTGTTTCTTAGCCATCTTTTCCTCCTCATTGGGTCAGCATCGCCCGGTGAAATATCAAAGTTTCAAGCTGGCCCACCGATCACTTTCTCCACTGCCTCTATGGCAGGCTTTATAGTAAATGGTTTAATAATATCTGAGAAAATATCCTGTGTCCTCGGCCCAGCTCCGGTGATAAAAGCAACGGTGAGTTTATTCCTTTTTATTAAACCTGAAGCCGCCATTTTTCGCAATGCGGCAATCACCACTCCACCGGCTGCTTCAGCAAAGATACCCTCGGTTTGGGACAGCAGTTTCACCCCAGCAATAGCTTCCTTATCAGTGACTGCGCAGGCACCACCTCCTGACTGCCGGGCGACCCTCAGCGCATAATAGCCGTCAGTCGGGTTGCCAATGGCTATAGACTTGACGATGGTGTCTGGCTCTACCGGGTGGACATGGAGGCTGCCTGACTGAAAGGCATTAACGATGGGTGAGCTACCAGCAGCCTGGGTGACGTACATGTGGGTATTAACCGGTTCAATTAGGCCTAGCATGGATAGTTCATCCAGCCCCTTCCATATTCGGGTAAAGAGGAGCCCTGAGGCAGCAGGAGCCACCACGCAGTCGGGGGCACGCCATCCCAGTTGCTCTGCTACCTCATAGCCCAGGGTCTTGCTCCCCTCAGCATAATACGGTCTGAGGTTGATATTAATAAATCCCCAGTTGTATCTCTGTGTCAGCTCGGCACAGAGGCGATTGACATCGTCATAGCTTCCCTCGACCTTCACTAAAACCGGATTGTAGATTGCTGCCCCCACCAGCTTGCCCGGTTCTACGCCATCGGGGACAAAGACATAAGCCTTCATATTTGCCTTAGCAGCATGGGCGGCGACACTGGCAGCCAGGTTACCGGTTGAGGCGCAGGCTATAGTATCAAACCCGAACTCCTGTGCCTTGGTGGCAGCGACTGCGACCACTCTATCCTTGAACGAGTATGTTGGATTAAGACAGTCATTCTTAATATACAGCCGGTCTAGCCCCAGTTCATGTCCCAAGCCCTCGGCTTTTATCAGTGGGGTAAAGCCAGTCCCAATATCTACCTCCTTGCCTTCTGTGGGAAGCATATCGCGATAACGCCACATGCTCGGTGGTCCCTTGGCCAGCTTCTCCCGACTTAGCCCTCTAGCCATAGCCTTGTAGTCGTAGCTGACCTCCAGCGGGCTAAGGCAAAAATCGCACAGGCTCATAGGCTGGAGGGGATACTCCTGTCCGCATTTTCTACACCGTAAAGCTCTGGCGTAAGACACTTTCCACCTCCTCCTATAACTCGGCATACCCCAGGCCGCTTATCCTTAAGGCCACTCAGGTTCGAGGGTGTTCTGGTATGCAGTTATCAGGTCATTACGTTTCATTATTATTGTGTCGCTTCTGATTTCATATGGAACTGACGCCTTAGGGAAATCCACACAGGCTCCTTTAATTCCGTCGCCAGTTTTTGCTTTAAATGTAGTCGCACAAGTGTCACACACGAGAATGTCTTTTTGGAGGGAAAAGCCCACTGACCAACAGGGTGGACAAACGTTAGAACGCACATAGATCTTCCCGTCCAGTTCATAGGCCATGAAAGCTATGTCCCCTGATGGTCCTCTTCCTAACAGAAAGTGGACCAGTTTGTTGTTATTCACCTCACTTACTGAAATGGATAGGGTATCACCGTCTGCCTGGACGGCAACCCATGTAGCCCTTATTGGTTCACTATTGCTGGGTTCACTATTGCTACTGCACCCCACCACGCTTAGTATGACCGCGAGCAATACCACGCCTGTTAATATTACCCCTGACAGGCATTGCATCCCCATTCTGCTTTTAATGAAGCGTTTACTTAATGGATTCATTTTGTTTAATATCCCCCTACCGACTCTTCGCCTCAATATTGTTATATCTCATCTATCTTCGCGCTTAGTGTGGGCGCATCACAATAACCGCTGACCTCTCTGATGTACTGATCCTTATCTATGAAAATTAACGTCGGGTAGCCATACTCCCTGAGATAGTCCGCATACTGACGAACAATAGAATTATCAGTATCAAGAATCCAGGGCCATGTTAAGCCATTTTCTTTTGCGAAGCTGCGCAAAGTGTCTGGCGGGCAGCAGCCACAAAATACTGAGAGCGGCACGAAATCATCACGCTGTTCCGTGAGCTCCCTGATTGCCAAAAGCTGAGCGCCGACTATCTGGTTGACGGACGGGTCACAACCATAGTTCACAAAGTTTAGCAGGACTGTAGACCCCTTAAACTGACTAAGTGAGATTGTCATGTTGGTTACAACATCCACACTGGTAAAATCCGGGGTGGTGGTGGGATTAGGCGCGGTGATTTTGGGACTACTTGGTTCAGTCGGTCTGACCACTGTAAATTCTCCGGTAATCTCATCCCAAATGACTTTATAAATTCCCGGTTTATTCCGGGATACGAGAACACTCACAAGCTGACTTGCCCCAGCAGCTATGGTTACTTTTTCTGAATAGAAAAAAGCCGGCAATGATGCCCTAGCGACATCACTTACCTTCAGCTCGGCAGTATAGTCACCATCGGTCTGGCCGGTATTTGTGACATTGGCGGTGATAATTGCCTTCACTCCGGGGTTAACCTCGGTGGGGTTAATCGCTAACTGAGCAACCTGGAAAGCTGCCGGGGCTCGCGATGGTGTTGGATTAGGCTCCGGCGTCGGAGTTGATGCTGGCGCTGATGTCGGGCCGGCACATGCAACTAGAGACAACATCAGGACGAGCAGTAATAGTACGCACGACGCAATGATTCTCTGTCTCACTTTTGTCAGCACTGAGCCGGACGGCGTTCTCATTGGCATTATTGTCTCCTCCCTTTTTGATTGATCCTGTCTGCAATTTGCCCGTCCTGCAAAACTATGATTTCTTTAGCCCGCTCCGCCGCTTTAGGATTATGGGTAACCATAATGATGGTGTGCCCTTCTTTATTCAGTTGTTCGAATAGGTCCAAAATTTCCTTGCCTGTTTTTCGATCCATGTTGCCCGTCGGCTCGTCGGCTAGGGTAAGTAGCGGGTCATTGACTAGTGCCCGGGCAATGGCCACCCGCTGCTGCTCACCGCCACTTAACTGGCTGGGTTTATGTCCTGCCCTCTTGCCTAATCCCACCCTTTGCAGTAAGTCTAATGCCTTCCCATCTTGTCCCTGCACGCCAGAGAATGTCAGCGGTAAAAGCACATTCTCTAACGCAGTGAGCGATGGCAGTAAGTGATATTGCTGGAAAATGTAGCCGATTTTTCCCCGTCTGATATCTACCAGGGCATCCTCATCTAGAGTATCTATACGCTCTCTATCCAGAATCACTTCACCGCTGGAGAGACGGTCTAAACCGCTGATAACATTCAAAAGAGTGGACTTACCGCTTCCGGAAGGTCCCATAATAGCTATAAAGTCACCCCTATTCACTTGAAATGACACATTATTCAGTGCCACTACTGCGGTCGTGCCCTGGCCGTAAATCTTGGTTATTTCTTTGACTTCTAACATTCACCACCTCACAAAGACCGAAAAGAATCGGCAACCCTGATCTTAGTGGCGCGGAATGCCGGATATAAAGTAGCGATGATAGCGATGGACATAGCCAGAACTAATGATAGGGGGAGGTACTGGGGAACATAATTAATGGTTGTACCTTCAAAAATCAGTGGACCAATGGCATATGCCAACAAGGTCCCCGCCCCATATCCTAGGATGCCGCCTGCTATCCCGATGATGATTGCCTCATAAATAAGCGTCTTAATTATTTGTTTACGGGATGCGCCCACCGCCCTCATTATTCCGAAATCTTTGATCCTTTCATGAATCGAGGTCATCATCGTATTGACTACGCCAAAGCCACCAACAATCAGCGTGACCCCGGCTAGAGCTAACATGAACTTGTTAGTCTTTTCCATCATACCCATTTCCGTCGCTGCTACCTGTTTTACAGCCACTGCCCGGACTCCCGGAATATTCTGGTTTATGGCGTCAGCGATAATTTCCACCGGGCAAGCGTTGCACAGGGCGCGGATATCTATTGAAGAAATTATTCCCTCTTTCGCAAACGCCTGCTGTAATGTTTCTATCGGAATAAAAACTTGATAATCGTCGTTTGAGCCTGTCTCCTCAAGAATCCCGGTGATAGTTATATCGCTCCCGTTAAGCGTAACCCTGTCCTCCACATTCAACTTCAGCAGCTGAGCAGCCACCGCTCCAACTAGGGCTTGGTCTGTGTGTTCGAGGTATTCTCCTTCTTGGATTCTCCACCATGTCTTGATTTTACGCTCCTCAGGGGGGTCGACTCCAACCACCGTCACAGATGTCCCGTTCAGCTCGGTGTTCATGTATAGCTTTGGAGCAAGCGTGGCAATATCACCCTCAGTTTGAATGCGCAGCGCCTCTTTTATCTTACCGTCGGCTATCTGCCTGATCTCAGGCAATTTGTCTTCGGGAATGTAGTTTTCTCCCACTGTCACGGCTCCTAGACTGAGGTTGCCCAACTCCATGTCGATGTTGCTTATTGCGGGTATAACTGTCAAGTTAGCTCCGTATTTCTCCAACTGGCCATAGATTCTCTCCTGTCCGGCCAAGGCAATGGTCAATATGCCAACGACTGTCATCGTGCCAATGACCACGCCGAGGGTAGCATATAACACTCGCCTCTTCCGCCGTATGATATCCTTGGCCACCACCTGATATAGTTTCATTTCCTAGCTCCGTTACCCTGTTTCAATTGCCTGCTCCAAATCCCAAATCAGATCGTCGATATTTTCTAAACCTACAGATAATCGGATTAGTTCCTCGGTTATTCCCGCCTTTTCCATGGCATCCTTGGGCATGGAGGCGTGGCTCATGGTCGCTGGATGCTCAGCAAGGGAGGCAGCACCACCTAGCGACTCCGCTAGGGAAAAGACCTTGATTCTCTTTAGGAAACTATTAACTGCTTTTGCTCCCTCTTTTAGTTCAAATGACACTACCCCGCCAAACCCCTTCATCTGTCTTCTGGCGATGGCATGTCCCGGGTGAGACTTAAGCCCTGGGAAGAATACCCTCTTCACCTTGGGGTGCTTCTTAAGATAATCTGCCACTTTTATGGCATTCCTCTCGTGTTGCCTCATCCGCACTGGCAGGGTCTCAATTCCCCGAAGTACCAGCCAGCAGTCGAAGGGAGAGGCACAGGTGCCCATGGCGTTGAGCAGAAATTGAACCCTCTCGGTCAGTTCATCAGTGGTGGTTACCACAGCACCGCCGACCACATCGCAGTGCCCGTTAAGATACTTGGTGGTGGAGTGGACAACTAGGTCAATTCCATACTCAATGGGTCTCAGGAAATAGGGGGTGGCGAAGGTATTGTCTATCACCGTCATTAATTTGTGTTTCTTAGCGATATCAACCACCATCTCGATGTCAATAATATTCAGCAGCGGGTTAGACGGGGTCTCCAGCCATATCATCCTGGTATTAGGCTGTATCGCTTTTTCAATCCTCTTTCTATCATTCAATCTCAAGAAGGTGAACTCCAGCCCGAAGTCCCGCATTACATTCTGGAAGAGCCGATAGGTGCCCCCATAGACATCATCCCCTGAGATTATGTGGTCGCCTGCCTTAAGCAGGTGGATAACGGTGGCTTCAGCAGCCATACCGGTGGCGAAGGCAAACCCTGCCTTTCCACCCTCAAGGCGGGCAATGGTATCCTCCAGAACCTTTCTTGTCGGGTTGGCTGTGCGTGAGTAGTCATAGCCTCTCGTTTTGCCCACATCCTCAAAGGCAAAGGTTGACGTCTGGTAGATAGGCACTGAGATGGCACCGAAGGTCACATCCGGTCTTTCGCCAGCATGAATGGCCAATGTTTCAAATCTCATATTCCCTCTCCTTCACTAAACTCCTTTTCAATTAAAGTGTTAAACAAGCCAGCCTTTCCTTCCTAATCATATACTCGTTGCATTGGGGTAAAGTCCCTGGAAAAGCCAGGTACTTAGATAGCGTTCACCAGTATCGGGCAGAACTACCACTATGAGCTTACCCTCATTTTCCCGTCTTCTGGCTACCTTTAGTGCTGCCCAGGCTGCTGCCCCCGAGGATATACCAGCCAGTATCCCCTCCTCCTTGGCAAGCCTTCTTGCTGTATTTCCGGCGTCTTCGTTGGTGACCTTAATAATCTCGTCGACTAAATCTGTCCTCAACACATCAGGGACGAAGCCAGCCCCAATACCCTGAATTTTGTGGGACCCTGGCTTCCCTCCGGAAAGAACCGGGGAATCAGTGGGCTCAACAGCGATGGCTCTAAATTCAGGCTTCCTCTTCTTTATCACCTCAGTCACCCCGGTAATTGTTCCTCCCGTTCCTACCCCAGAGACCAGAATATCTACCTTGCCCTCGGTATCTCTCCAGATCTCCTCGGCTGTGGTCAGCCGGTGCACCTCTGGATTTGACGGGTTCTTAAACTGCTGGGGCATAAAGTAATTGGAGTTTTCCGCCACCAATTGCTCGGCTTTCCTTACTGCTCCCGGCATCCCCTCTGCCCCCGGCGTTAGCACCAGCTCGGCACCGAAAATTGCTAGGAGCTGTCTCCGCTCCATTGACATGGTGTCAGGCATGGTGAGGAGCAGCTTGTATCCCCTGGTGGCGCAGACAAAGGCTAGAGCGATGCCAGTGTTGCCGCTGGTAGGCTCAACAATAACCGTATCCTTATCAATCAGCCCCCTCTCCTCAGCCTCAACAATCATCGACATCCCAATGCGATCCTTGACACTTCCCAGAGGATTAAAGGACTCAAGCTTAGCTATAACCTCTGCTTTTGCCCCCTCGGTTATTCGGTTCAGTTTGACCAGAGGTGTATTTCCGATTAGCTCAGTAGAGTCCTTGGCTATGCCTCTGGTTAGCTTAGGTATCTCTATCGTCTTATACTGAAGTCTCTCTACTTTCTGAGTTATCTTTGCCACTTTAATTTCCTCCTTATATTAATCTTATAACCGGTTACAAACCGGCCCTCTGTTTTCTCGATTATCTGCTCTCCGTCGGTATATTTGTCCAAGACGGCGTAAACCTTTATCGTTACACTCATTTTTTCTCCTTATTGATTGGTAAATGCCCGCAGTAAATTCATATGTGGTACATGGTCGCTCCAGACTGCCTCTTCATCTTTTGCCGCTCAACCAGATCCTGCAGGGTTGTCGATTGCAGGACTCCGTTGATTGCTCTCTTTATTTCCCCCCAAACATCCCGGGTGACACACGAGGCAGAGCGGGGACATATCTCTGGATTAGTGACGCACTCCGCCGGGGCAATTGAGCCCTCAAGCAGTTGGATGACTTCGACCAGCTTTATCTCCTCAGGTGGTTTAGCTAACGAGATTCCACCCTTGGCGCCCCGAGTGCTTCGTACTATGCCCTTGGCTATCAGGGGAGTGATCAAATGCTCCAGGTAGGGCAGTGAAATCTCCTGCCTTTGGGCGATGTCTTTTAATAGAACAGGCTCCTCATCGTGGTGAAGGGCCAAATCCAATAGTGCCCTGGTGGCATATCGTCCTCTAGTAGAGAGCCTCATTGGCGCCTCCTTTGTTGACTATTATGACCAACATAGTATACATTATCATGCTAAAGATAGGCTGTCAATAGTACTTCGGTACTTCTTTAATCGTGACTGCTCAGTATGCCATACAAAAAACAAGGAAGACAGAACGGCTGCCGTGAGACGCCATAGGGATAGGAAAAGGGATGAGCAGCGGGCAACAGCAAGGGGCTGCAAAGATTGAGGCGAGTTAGTCTGCCTCTTGTATAACAAAAGGGAGGGACACAATTCGCTATATTGTGCAATGGGTCGGTTCCACTTCAGGGAGAGGTCAGCGGCAACAGAACTCTCTTTGTTCTATATGCCTACAACTCTTTGCTGAGGCTGAGTTAACAATAGATAGACGTAAATTAATAATCCAATATGGCTATCTTAACTTAATTCCCTGATTAGCTTCGACAGCTTCACTGGGGACTGCAGCCAGAATAATTGCCATTGTCAGGTATGAACTTGAAGCATTACCTCTATTGGCGCTTATGAGAAGACAACCATCCTTATACAAAACAAGATAACTTTCATAAATACCCCACTTGCCATTGAACCGTACTGGAGTTTTTCTTTCAGCAGTGAACACACACTTTTCATCCACTTCTGTTATTGTGTTAGGACGATTATAGGTAAGGCTGTAAATGGTTTTACCTTCAAGGTTTTTTATTCTTTGCCATAATTCATGTTTAGCCAGCATATTGTTTTCACTCCAAACATCTGCTGAGCATCGCTCATTATAATACTCTCTGCACACCTTCTCTGCACACCTTTGCCTTTTCTGCTCTGAGAGTAAGTTTGGGTCTCCGAAAATGAGTGCCCCGGTAGGACAAACTTGTACGCAGGCAGGTAACAGCCCCTGGTCAATTCGCTCCACGCATAAGTCACACTTTTGCACTATGTTTTCCTCAGAAACAAACTGAGGGGCACCAAGGGGGCAGGCCTCAATGCACAGTTGACAACCGGTGCATTTCTCCTCATTGATGAGAACAATGCCATCGGAGCGCTTATAAATAGCACCCTCAGGGCAGGCTTCAATGCAAGCTGGCTTACCGCAATGCCTGCAGGCCATAGGCACAAAATCCATGACCAGCTTGCCCCCAATCCGGGTGGGTCCTACTTGTTTAACCTTGATAAAGTGTGGTCCCACACCAAGCTGGTGCTCCTGCTTGCAAGCCACCTCACAGGAAAAACAACCGTAACAGAGCTCCATATCAACTAAAAGTGATTTCTTTCCCATCTCAATCCTCTTCCACCCTATAAACTTTACATAGAAGACCCCTAAGTGAAACGGCACCACTCACCGGCTCGTAAGGTGGGTCATTGGTCGCAATGATATTTATATTGGACTCGGACCAGCCATGCAGAGGGTCCTCTTTGTTCTCTGGGTACCACCAGTGCGATGGTGCCGCAACTACCCGAGGGTCGACTGCCTCAGTTACCTCTGCTTTCATCTTCACCCGGCCTCTATCCTTTGGTGCCTCAATCCAGACCCAATCGCCGTCCCTGATATCAAGACCGGCAGCTGTCTGGGGATGGATTTGCACCCTGGGATACGGCTCCAGTTCCCTGCACCAGGGCACCTGTCTGCCGCTAGAGTGGAAATAGGCCACATGCCTGTGCCCAGTAGTTAGGACAAGGGGATAATCCCTGGCTATCTCTGGAGTAGAAAACGGCGTCTCTTGGTTATCCTTATAGTAGGGCAATGGGTCCTCGCCAGCCACCTCCTTGGTTAGACTGGCAACGAGCTCCACCTTGCCCGAGGAAGTCTTGAATCCACCCTCTTCCTCATATTTCTTGTATCGGGTAGGCTGAACCATAAAATGGTGCTTCTTAAGCTCCTCATAGGTGATGCCAATTCCACTGAGGGTATAGTCATGGAATTGAGCAACCGTCTTCCACTGCTTGGGTAGCTCCAATCCCATGCGCTTGATTATCTCTAAGTCCATTTCCCGGTCCTCCATAGTGTCATAGACCGGCTCAATAACCCTCTCCCTGGCGGCAACCATATTATTATACATCGCAAACTCTATCCCATCCTTCTCCAGATAGGTGTGGGGTGGCATGATTATATCACACATCTCCATAGTGGGGTTCATAAAGAAACAAGAACCTACCGAGAACTCTAGCTTCTTTAATGCTTCCATTGTTTCCTTGGCACCCTCAAGACAGAGTAGCAGGTCATTCACCGCCCAGTTGGCTTTTACTGGATAGGGCTTGCCGGTAATGATGGCGTGAATCACACTGGGAGGATGACAAAGACCTCCGACTATGGACTTTGAGCTGGCGAAAAGGGGAAATTCCTTGGCACCAATGCGTTTGTCAGCTACTTCCGGAGGAAAAGGCAAGGCTTCATGCTCAATGTGTACCTTAGTTTTAAAGCCTTGGTAGACGCTACCCATAATGAGCCCCCCCTTTACATCCAGATTGCCACAGATAGCCGCCATAATGGCCATGGCACGGATTGTCTGGTGGACGTTGAAATTCATCTGAACCCCCATGCGGGTATGCATCGCAGCTCCTGGACTGTTGGTAGCATACATACGGGCAGCACTGATGATGTCCTCTTCGGAGACCCAAGTTACCTCCGATACCCAGCTAGGAGGATATTCCTGAACACGCTGCCTTAGTTCAGAAAAGCCAACACACCACTTATCCACAAATTCCTTATCATAGAGTCCCTCATTGATAATGACATTCAGCATGCCCAGTGCAAGGGCATCGTCAGCACTCGGTCTGACCTGAAGGAAAATGTCTGCCTTGGAGGCGATTTCACAGAAGCGGGGGTCAACCACAATTAGCTTGGCCCCCTTCTTTTTGCCGATCATAATGTCCCGTGCTCGTGTTGGGTGTGACATTACTGGATTGCCCCCCCAGAGCATAATACACCGGCTATTTCGGTAGTCAGGTCCTACTTCCGAGGTCAATGATTCACCGAAGGTAACACGATTAGCCATAATCATAGGGGTATAGCAGTAATGAGCATCGGAGTGAAACCAGGTTGGGCTCCCCATGGCATGGAGCCAAGTCAATTTGAAAATATTTTTAAAGTCATGGAAGCCGTGGTCCCCATAGGAGCAGGTAATAGATTCCGGGCCCCATTTGTCCATAATCTCCTTGAACCTAGAGGCAACAGTGTTCAGCGCCTCATCCCAAGAGATACGCTGCCACTTGCCCCCTCCCCTCTCTCCAGTCCGTTTCATCGGGTATTTAATGCGGTCAGGGTGATAGAGAACCTGGGTAACTGCCAGCCCCTTGGGACACATGGTCCCCTCGTTCTGAGGGAAATCAGGGTCACCCTCAACCTTGACCACCCTGCCATCCTTAACATAAGCTAAAACCCCGCAGCAACCATGACAGCGATCACAAATAGTTGAAACAACCTCCGTGCCATCACTGAGTTTTCGTCTCATTCTCCAACCTCCTTTCTCCCTTTAATTATTTCAGTCGGGCGGTGCTGGTTTGAGAGTATCCCCCGTGGATAACAAACTGGTTAGCCCATAAATACTTTCCCCGATGCCCAATGACCTTACTCTAGATATGACTTGGTTCCTTCTATTTTCAGAAAAAACGCGAGAGGACAGGTTGTTGAACTTCAGTATCAGTTCCTCCCAAGAGAGGGGATTCTCCGGATCTCCCTTAGGGTAGTCAATCCTCGTTGAGAATTTCCTGCCATCCTTTGTGGCTATCTCTACGCTGGCTGGCCAATGTTTCGGGTAGACCTTCTCTAATTCAGCATCCGCTACACAAGAGACCCTGCCCATCATCTCTTTCACTTCGCTTGACTCTAAGTTGTCTGCCGTATACTCATCCAAGGAGACGCTCCCATAAAGAACAGCAACGGCAGCGCCAAACGGCATACTAAACTGAGCATCAACTACCGTCCGAGGATTATATTTCAATTCCTTAGGCTCCACAATTATGGGAAAACCAGCTTTCAATATCCCTAGGGTGACCTTCTCCACCTCCTGTGCCTTCAGTTTGTTCTCCTTTATAAGCTTTAGGATGCCATCGATCGGACCCTGTTCATACCGGCAGCACGCATAGGGCTTTACACTGACTCTCATAATTTTGAAAGGGTCGCCAAGCCCAGCAAGAAGCTTTTCAAGGTCGAAATCATCGGAATAAGCATGGAGAAAACCAAATCTGCCCTCCACTACAGTGGTGGGCCCCTTAAAGCCCCCTTTTGCTAAAAGAGCTGCTATCATGCCATTGTGAGCCGCCCACCCCGCATGTAGTGGCTTGGTCCAAGTACCACTAGTCAGATACTCCATGACCCCTGCTGCCTGGCTGCCCGCAATACCCAAAGCACTGAGCGTCTGTCCCTCATCAAGGTTAAGTATCTTCGACGCTGCTGTGGCTGCCCCAAATGTGCCACAGGTGCCGGTAGGGTGAAAGCCTCGAGCATAGTGGCTAGCAGGATTCAAAGCCTTGCCCAATTGAACCATGACTTCATAGCCTGATACTACGGCTTCTATAAATTTCTTCTCATCACACCCCGTCAGCTCAGCCATGGCAAAGGCGGCTGGGAAGATTGCCACCCCAACATGGGCAGATGACTCGTTACTTAGATCATCCAGTTCCAAGGAATGTGATGATGTACCGTTAGCTAGAGCTGCATACTGATAAGGTGCTCTCATGCTTGTCCCAATAATTACGCCCCCTTCACAGCCCATATCCTTAGCAAAATTGCGCACAATTTCAGCCTGCTTTGTTAAGGTTCCCCGCACTGCCACACCGAGGAAGTCTAAAGCGAAGTATCTGACCCTACCAACAACGTCACGAGAAAGGTCTTCATAACTCAGGCTACTGCAAAACTTTGCCAATTCCCTAGTGGCGCCCATCTTCCACCTCCTTAAATTGTCTCTCATCGCTTGATGCACACTATCCTTAAAGAATTGCTACTTTCTGCCGAGCACACCAGCACTGTATGTTAACCGCCACCGGCAAGCTTGCGATGTGGCTCGGAAAAACCTCAACATGAACAGCCAGAGCTGTGGCTCTGCCACCATATCCTACTGGCCCAATACCTAGCCTATTTACTCGCTTGAGAATTTCCGTCTCCAGCTCAGCGACCTCAGCATCCGGATTGGGCTCACCTACTCTACGTAATAAGGCTCGCTTAGCCAGCATAATAGTCTTTTCCACCGTGCCGCCTATGCCGACACCAACAATGTGCGGAGGACACGGATTACTTCCCGCCTCGTCTACAGCGTTGACCACAAAATCTATAACCCCTTGACGACCTTGCGCCGGAGGTAGCATAGCTAGGCGAGCCATATTCTCAGAGCCAGCACCCTTAGGAAGAGCAACGATTTTGAGCTTATCACCAGGGACAATATCGGTATGAATCATAGAAGGGGTATTATCACCAGTGTTGGTTCTAGCAGAAAAAGGCTGACTCACTATAGACTTACGTAGATAGCCCTCGGCATATCCCTGCCGCACTCCTTCATTTATTGCGCAATAGATGTCACCCCCGACTACGTGGATATCTTGCCCTATCTCAAGGAAGACTACTGCGACTCCTGTGTCTCCGCATATAGGGATTTGCTCCTTAGCTGAGATATTGACATTCTCTATTATTCTGTCTAGCACATTACACCCGATAGGTGATTCCTCTGTCTGACGTGCTTGCTTGAGGGCATTCAGCACATCTTCTGGAAGATAGTAGCAAGCTTCTTGAAAGAGTTGCGATACTGCCTTGGTTATTTCCTTGACATCAATCTCTCTCATATTCTATACCTAGTTTTTCCCTCCTCATAAAGGTCTCCACCATAGATATCATTTATCACGGTGACTGGAAAATCTTCTATTTCCAAGCGACGGATTGCCTGAGGCCCAAGATCCTCATAAGCTATTACCTCTGACTTCTTAACCCTCTTAGAGAGAAGAGCCCCACAACCAGCAACCCCCGCAAAATACACTGCTTTATATTTCTTCATAGCCTCCCTTACCTCCGGGGAACGCATCCCTTTACCAATCATCCCTTTAAGTCCCTCAGCTATTAAGCGGGGTGAGTAGCTGTCCATACGACCACTGGTAGTAGGGCTAGTCGATCCAATTGGCTTCCCTGGCCTAGCAGGGGTGGGACCCATAAAGAATATCGTCTGCCCCTTAATATCAAACGGTAAGAGCCTTCCTTGATCCAGAGCCTCAACCATTCTTTGATGGCTAGCGTCTCGAGCCACATATACTACGCCAGTAAGTAAAACATCATCTCCAGCTTTAAGGTCTTCCAAGATTTCATCAGTCAACGGAAGCACAATCTTCTTAGTCATTAGCCCACCTAACCTTATAGTTAAACTTCAGCAGAGCCTCGCTAGCTTACCAGGCGTTTCTCCAAATACGCTTAACATCATCCAGGGTAAGTTTCTTCGGGTTATTTGCTAGGAGCCGAGTCACATCCATACTAGCTACAGCCAGCTCTTCTAAAGCTTCTTTAGGTACTCCCAAGCCCCGTAGACGGAGGGGAATAGTAATATCTTCAGCCAGAGCCTTAAACGCCTCTACTCCTTTTCCTGCCGCCTCTTGAAAAGAGAGACCCTGCGTATTGACCCCTAGCATTTGGGCAATGGCGACATACTTAGGCAAGTTATAGACTTATAGGAGGGGGCTCTCGTCTTCCTCCTCAGCAATGAACTCTACTAGGCGTACCAGATCCTTGGCCTGCTTGTAGTTCATATAATCTATCATTTTACCTTCGAAGGATATTGCTCCTAGCCCTCTGGCTTGAGCTTCCTCAAAAGCTTCAACCACTCTTCTCGCATATTCAGCCTCATCCGGCAATGGTGAGAACGCTTTGTTCACTGGCTCTATTTGCGTTGGATGGATAAGCAGCTTGCCTTTAAACCCTAGCTGTAAAGCCAGCATCATCTCCTTCATAAAACCCTCTCTGTCAGTCAAAAGCCCAAAGAATACTGTGTCTATGGCTTGAACCCCAGCCGCAACGCTACAATTTACTATCCGAGAGCGGGCATATAGGAGTTCAGTCTGCTCTGGGGAAAAGGAGGCACCTCGTCCCAGATCCCTATAATAATCCCCAGCTCCGAAAGCAACGGCAATTATGCGCTCACTTGCCGAGGCGATTTCATAAGCATTAATTACACCCTTGGCCGACTCGATTAATGGTACTACCTTTAAACTTCGCGGCTCTAATCCCCCACCTTTCTCAGTCTCCTCAAGCATACTGTCTAACTCTACTATGTCAGACTTAGTCTCACTCTTTGCCAGCATTAAGCCATCTAAACCCTCAACGGCAACAAACTTTAAGTCCTCAGCCGTCAAATTAGTGGTAAGGGCATTCACCCGTACAAATACATAACTTCCTCCAAGTTTAACATCTTTGATAGAGTCCCTAATCATGATTCTTGCTGTTGCTTTGTCAGGTAAGGGTACGGCATCTTCTAAGTCAAGTATAATGGCATCTGCCGGTAGGGTAGCTGCCTTAGCAATCATCCGCATGCTATTCCCGGGGACGAAGAGCATAGACCTCAAAACTATGGCGCACCCCCCTTTAAGATTCTCACCAAACTAGCTGCTATATCTTGAGGATGTTCTACGACATGTGCCCCAGCTTCTTCCAAGGCTCTAATCTTGCTTTCGGCTGTCCCTCTACCCGCTTCAATTATAGCGCTGGCGTGGGAAAACCTCATGCCAGACGGTAGACCCCTACCGGCTATGTACGCCACAAGGGGTTTAGTAAATCGACCCTCCTTTATGACTTCAGCCGCCTCCTCTTCGGCTACTGTGCCTATCTCGCCGAATAGAACTACAGCTTTAGTGTCCTTATCATCCTCAAACAGGGGGAGTATCTCGGCAAAGCTCGAACCGACAATTGGCTCTGAGCCAACATGCAACGCGGTCGTCGTTCCGATTCCAGCCTTCATCAAACTCCAAACCACGGTACTTGTCTGCCCTCCACTCCGCGACATCACTCCAACCGACCCGGGCTTAAAGATTTCCCGAGCAAACTCCTCAGCTCCACCAAGCCAACCCATGGCTGCCTTTCCTGAACTGAGGAGACCAAGGGAACCTGGACCAAGTATGCGAGCTCCTTCCCGACGAGCCAGTGCAATCATCTCCAGGCTATCATGTAATGGCACCCGTTCGGCAGGAACCACTATGAATCTTATCCCTGACTCTATGGCTTCTATAGCTGCTTCCTTAACCTGCGGGCCGGGCACAAAGGTCACACTGGCATCTATGGGACCGAATTCTCTAGTAGCCTCTTTCACACTATTAAACACGGGGACTCCCCAGACCTCGTTGCCTCCCCGCCCCGGGGTTACCCCACCCGGTATCTTGGTGCCGTAACCAAGCATAAATCTTGTCCTGGCACTTCCTTCCCTGCCAGTTATTCCCTGAACTAACACCGTAGTATTTACATCTATGAGTATAGCCATGTTTCCATCATACCTCTATACTAGCTCAGCCCAACTTTATGTTTATATTCCTCTAGCCCAAACGTGTCAAGGACAATTTGCAGGCCTTTATTACCATAGGACTGGCAGTAAAGCTCGCACGTTAGGTCTTCAATGCAGCGTTTATTAGCGCCCTCACTAACTAATATGGGTTTACCATCTTCAACTCGTAGTATCGCCCTGCCAAAAAGGCTACACGCCTTAACACAGTCGTAACTCTCACAGTCTTTACACTGTTCATAATCAACGATAACCTTACCTGTGGCAAAAGGAAATTCATAAACCGCCATACCAATTTTGTCCCTCCTAATTGCTTCTGTACTCCTCTATCAGCTTCTTCATACGCTCGGCAATGTAATCAACATTGTAGACATAGTCACGCCCATATATCTCCACCTTGGCAGGGAGACCCCTGAGTCCCTCACTCAGTATTTCCAAGGACTCTGTCTCCTTATTTCCGGCTATTAAGATTATTACCGGGAAGTTTGGCCTGCTTACTAATTCTTCTCGTAGAGCCCTAACCAAGGCATGGGCATGGTGCCATTGCTCCTGATTAGCGATACAAGCCCCCATTAAAACATAGCCATCGATATTGGGCTGGGAAAAGATAAGCTTAACTACACGATATACCTTAGCTGCGGTTGGATTACCACTGGTGTCGGCGTAGTTGGCTAGCTTAACTCCATGTCGTATTAAGGCATCAGCACCAAGCATAGCTCCACCCCCACCAATGCCATGGAATCCAACCACGCCCTCTCCCGGTCTGAACTCCCGAGTCATCTGAACAAAGTAGCCTACCCCACGGTAATCTTTCTTCTCTATCTCCCAGGCGAGTTGCTCAAGTTCGGTAGGCGCCCGACCAATATCACGGGGATAATCTATCTCAAGCTCCGGGTGCTTAAATACTGAAGCTTCATCGATTACTATATGGCAATCGGCAGCGTAAACCTTACCGTCCTCGGTCAAGACTATAGGGTTCGCCTCAACGCTGCGGGCACTGTATTTTCTAAATACCTCATATAGCCCATGGACTATCTTACTCAGCGGCTCTAATAAAGGTGATGAAACACTAAGCTTTGAGAGCAAGCCTCTCGTTTGCTCAATTGTTAAACCCTTAAGAACATCAACGTTCATACTTATTACCTTCTCAGGAAACTGAGCGGCAATTTCCTCTATCCCGGTGCCACCTTTAGTGCTGAACATTAAAACCGGCCCTTTAACCTTCCAAGAATCGTTTACAATTACACTGGCATAGAATTCGTCTTTAATAGGTAACTTTTCCTCCACCAGAACCTTCTCCACTTTCAGCCCTTTGACCACTGTACCGAGCAATTCTTGAGCGACCTTTTCTGCTTCGTCAGCCTTGTTCGCAAACTTTATGCCGCCGGCTTCGAAGCGGCCAGTGACGCCAACCTGCGCCTTGATCGCCACCGGTTTCCCTAAGCTTTTGGCTATCCTACGCGCCTCCTCAGGCACGACGGCAACATCACCTTTGGGTATGGCAATGCCACATTCCCTTAGCAATCTCTTCGCCTGATATTCATGAATCTTGGACATTGAACCTCCAAAAGTTATCTAAGACGACTGTGTTTAGGCCCAGCTACAACTGAACCTAGTAAGGCTCGAAAGGTAGCCCAGCTATTTGTTAGCATGTATTTGGGAATGCCATGTAACTATCTGTTTGGAGCCTTTAGCCACCGAATTCCCTAATAATTTTGTAAAAACTCCTGCTGAAGCGGAGTAAGCAGGTCTATCGTTTACTTAAATTCAGCCATTGGTGGATAAAATACGTCAATGGTGATGGTGTCCTCTATGCCTTCTACCGAATGCTCACTTTGGCTGGGGACAAAATAGCCTTGCCCTTCTTCATATATTCTAGATTTTCCATCCACAATCATTAAAGCTTTTCCGCGCACAACATAGCCTATCTGCTCAGAATGATGAGAGTGTTTCTCAACGACTACGCCTCTGTCCATATGGATCTCACACATCATCAAACTATCCGAGCAGTTTAATGTTTTCCTTGTATGCCCCGGCTTGACTTTAATAAGTTTGTTTGACATGTTAAGCTTTTAGATTTCTTCCCCAAATTCTTCAAGGAGGATCTCGATAGTCCAACGTGCTGTATTAGCAACAACCTCGGGACATTTAGTGGTGTGAGCACCAGCCTTCTCAAAGTCTTTAAACTCCTTTTCGTCCCAAAGATCATAGCGGCGGCCAAAGATTTTTTTATGGACTTCATTACAAATACAAGTTCCATACTCATCCTTGAACCGTTCTATAAGTCTCTTGGATGGCTTGTATTGGTCGAAGGATCCAGGAGTTGCATTGTAGTAATTCTCTTTATTGCGACCCAACTTAGTCCCGATAAGCATAATTCCAGCAGCAAGCGCGCCACATGTGCCTTCTGTCGTTACGGCTATTCCGCCGGTTAATCCGTGGGAAGCCTTGAAAAGGCGGTCGTCTATCAAACCCAGATGTTCATTTATTGCGGCTAAAAGAGACTGGGAACAGTTTCCGTGTTTCCCTTCGTTTTTATAAGCACTTTGGTAAATTTTCTCAAGCAAGTCTTCTCTTTCCATTTACTTATAATCCCCAGCCGGCTCTCAAAGCACTTGTTATTTGACTCACTGCCTCTGATTCAGATTTCGTAGTCTCTTTTTTACTCTTTTTTTGCGACCAGACTGTCTCATTTCTTGTTTGAAGTATGAATATACTATCGGGGAATTGTTGTCCTTTTGAGATAGCCCATTCAATGTCCTGTGGAGTCCCATAGTGATTTTCAATTTTTTTTGCCAGCTTGCCTAAGTATATTGCTTCAATCTCATTCAAACAAGGCTTATTCTTTTCTTTATCCTCGGCTTTCCTTTGCACAATTCCACCATCAGGATTGATCACGGTACTAACTTCTTTTACAGATACATCTACTCTTATTACTTCGAGAGGCTCTTTTTTCAATAAAATCCTATCCGGTGTCACAGAACCCGATACCAATGATTCGCCAAGCCCCCAATTCCCCTCAATGAAGATTTTATTTTCTTCCCCACTGACCGGATCCAGCGTAAACATCACCCCCGCCGTTCTGGGATTAATCATCTGTTGAACAGCTACGCAAACTCCTGCGTTCCTATACCCTATTCCCTTAACGGCACGATATTTAATTATTCTCGGTCCAAAAAGACTACTCCAGCATTTCTTAACAGTTTTCAATAGTGCCTCTTCATCATTGACATTCAGAAAGGTATCGAATTGCCCGGCAAAACTCGCATCAGCTGAATCCTCTTGTGTGCCACTACTGCGAACAGCGGCAGCCCTGATGAATTTTTCCTTACCCATGAGTTCATTATACGCCTTTTTGATCTCCCCACTTATTTCATCTGGAATTTTGGCTTGCTCAACAATACTCCGTATCCTCTTTGATGCCTCACTGATTCTATCCGTATCGGATAAATCCTTCTGCAGATTTTCCATTATCACATCTATACTATCATCTATATCTGTAGCTTGAATGAGTTTTATGTAAGCCTGAGTAGTTATTGCAAATCCATCAGGAACCGGAATACCTATGGATCTCAATTCCCCTAGGTTAGCGCATTTCCCCCCCACAAGAGCTACATCCG
>JAZGHN010000072.1:0-2256 GCA_036481135.1 Dehalococcoidales bacterium
ACCTTAAACAGGTTCGATGGTAATACTCAATATCACCACCACCTCGTATGTGAGCAATGCGGTCGTGTTTTAGATGTGATAAGTGAAGAGCCAATGGAAAGAGCGATGGTTGATAGGGTAGCCCAGAGGACGGGCTTTAAGGTTACCCAACACCACTACGAATTTCGCGGGTTGTGTAAGGATTGTCAATTATGAAATCTTTTAAGGAAATTACCATGAGCTTGATAGGGGAAAGTTCAGTAGTAGCTAAAGAGGAGCTAATGGCGCCGACGGTAACGGCCAGGGTAAGTTGGCGGCAGTGGCTGTTTCTGGCAGTGGTATTGGTGGGGATTACCCTCACCGAGTGGATATTCGCCTATCAGAATGTAGCCATCGGCATCGGGTTGTCACTATTTCTGGCTATGGGGATATACCTTTTTATTTCAGTGATTCATTTGGGCCAGCCTATAACCGATTGTGCCGAGTCTCTGGCTCTCATCCCACTCTATATCCTGTTTACCTCTTCACTGCCCTGGTTCTTTATCAACCAGCAGTATCTCCTGCCGGCGGTGTATTCCACCATCCTGGCGCTATGCCTGTGGCATATCTACCAGAAGAAGCTCAGCTTCTCGGTGCTGGGCTTTAAGAAAAATAAATGGCTGAAATATGTATTGATAGGGATAATACTTGGCATCCCGATGGGGGCGGGGGAATACTTTATCATCTACCCGGCAGCAACCTTCCCCACCTTTGAGGTAAAATACCTGCTTCGTGACCTATTCTATATGGTTTGCTTTGTAGGTCTCGGGGAAGAGCTGTTATTCCGAGGTCTGCTACAGAGGGATTTGACCAATGCCCTGAACTGGAAGTGGGGGATTTTTCTGGCTAGCCTGATGTTTGCCGTGATGCACCTCACCTGGAGGTCTATCCCTGAACTGTTTTTCGTCTTTTTTGCCGGTGTGATATTAGGCTATCTGTATTACAAGACAAAAAGCCTGGTCGCCCCTATTGTGATGCATGGAATAGGAAATGTAACCCTGGTGGCAATAATGCCGTACTTAGTGAGTTAAAAGGAAAATGAAAAGTTTAAAATTAGGGCTAAAAAGCATCAAGGTAGAGAAGAGCAATTTTGCATTTTGCTCCTTGAACTCTAAAGTGCTACTGTGGCTCATCCTCTCCCTTGCCATCTCACTTATTTTCCTCCAGGAGTTCTGGTCGAACCTGGGGACTATGCTGTCTCCGGACTGGATATTTAGGCAGAATCATGCCGCACCGTGGGGTGTATTGGGCTTATGTGTTATCTGGTTATGGCTCAAGAGGAAGAATATCGGCAGGGATATAGAGCTGAGGCAAAACCCCGTCTTCATTCCCCTGGGCTTGGCTCTAGTGGTGGGGGCTGTGCTCATACCCCCCTCCCCGGACTTTCTGGTATTCCAGGTTTTGCTGGCATCACTGGGGGTCTTTGTCATCTTCTTTGGTAGGGGGGCACGAATACCTTCTATTCTACTTACTATCTACGGCTTCGCCATCTCTTTTCCATTAATGATAGCGCGCTTTGCCGAAGGTGCTTACTCCCAAACCGCAATCACTCCGCTGATGGGGATAATGACCACCCTGGGCTATCAGATTGAGAACCAGGGGCAGTGGGTGCATTTTATAAGCACCTCTGGTGAACCTATCTCAGCGGTAATAACTGCCGCCTGCGCCGGTCCCGCCACCATGGGGGTGTTTATCGCCATCTTTGCCCTGATGATGCTAGACATCCCACTTCCGCCAAGGAAGGCAGCACGGCTCTTTCTCTTTGGCGTAGTGGGGACTTGGTTTCAGAGCCTTATCAGGTTGATAATCCTTATCCTCGTGGGCTTTCACCTAGGAGAAGATGCATTGTGGACCGCCCACTCCTGGAGCATATATATCCTGTTTCCGTTGTGGTATCTATTCTTTGCCTATATCTACTTCCGGCAGGCAAGAGGCAAGAGTGAAAAATTACAAACGGTGTAATTACCATGGATAATAAAAGAGGTATTAAACTCAAGATAGTTATAATCTGGCTGGCAATACTGCTGATGGGCAGCTTCTGGCTCACAGTGAGGGTAGGCTCAGACCCGGTGACTCTGGCAGTGGTTCCCGAGGTTCCCAGGGAGGAGGAGCCGATAATAGCCACCTTCAAGCTGAATAATCCCTCATCTGAGCCAATAAGCACCCAGTATCAGTTCTATGCCAATGGTAAGCTTATGACGGAGGGGACTACCATCATACCCCCCGTTTCCAGCAAGC
>JAZGHN010000073.1:0-4612 GCA_036481135.1 Dehalococcoidales bacterium
GGATTGTCGGGTCAAGCTGCTCCTTAAGGGATGATAGGTCATCAACCTTTTGCCAGGCGACAAAGATTTCACGGTTTTCGCTATTCTCAAAGTGTTCCGGCAAGGGATGCTGGCTTGAACCTCTAAGATCGGGGTGCTGGAGCAACAGAGCCAGGCAGTATTCTTCAAGGGGGCTGGCAAAAACCGGACGCAGAGCTTGGGTGATGGCTTTTTGCCTTGGCTCTTGGACTATGCGGTCGGGCTTAATTCTACCTAGAGCAGACTCTAATTCTTTATATTTAGTCCCTGTCAGCTCTGACAGTTTAGTGAGATAGTGGTCTCGGCGTGTATCATTTTTTATCTCGGCGATGATACGCAAGAGTTCCTTTGCGGCTATAGTTTTGCCTATGGGTGTTTTCAAGTCTACTGCGGCAGCCACCTTAATAAAATGGTAATCAACAATGGGCAGAGCCTCTTTCAGCAGGCTTCTCCAGGTTTCAGCGTCCTCCTTGATAACATCGTCGGGGTCTTTACCTTTGGGGAGAATGATAACCTTTACCTCAGAGTCGAGGGTGTTTTCAAAGCCTACGCCGCGGAGCATCGCTTCCTCGCCAGCCTCATCGGCATCAAGGGCTAAGTCCATGTTCTTGACCAGCCTTTTTATCGTACTGACCTGCTTCTCGGTAATTGCGGTTCCCATGGAGGCAACCACATTGTCGAAACCATTTTGGTGGGCGGTGATAGCGTCCATATAGCCCTCTACAATTACCACCATTTCTTGCTTTCTAATAGCTGCTTTAGCCAAATTTATCCCGTATAAACCCCCGCTCTTATCAAAGATCGGTGTTTTGGGGGAGTTGAGATACTTGGGCATTGAATCGTCAAGCGCTCTTGCCCCAAAGCCGGTAATGCGCCCCCTGGTATCACATATGGGGAACATCAACCGATTGCGGAATCGGTCGTGGGTTCCTCCCCCTTCACTCTCTATTACCAAGCCTGCGGCCGATAATTCCGCTTCAGCATAGCCTATGTCCAGCAGGTGTTGCTTTAGCGCTTCCCATTTATTGGGACTGACGCCCAGTTGAAACTCAGTCACCGTTTTTATTGAGAGACCGCGGCTGGCAACATAGCTTCGTGCCTTTTCACTCTCTGGAGACTGGAGGAGCAAATCGTGGAAGTATTGGGCTGCTGCCTGATTAACCTGATATAGCCTCTCCTTCTCCTTAGCTTTTGGCTCAGATTTGGTGCTGAGGGTAACCCCTGCCTTCTGGGCGAGAAGACGCAGCGCCTCCCCGAAGTCGATGCCCTCCTTCTTCATTACGAAGGAGAAGACATCGCCTCCGGTATTGCAGGCGCCAAAGCAGTGCCAGCTCTGCTGCTCAGGATAGACAAAGAACGAGGGGTGCTTTTCACTGTGGAAAGGGCACAGCCCTCTCAAGGTTCGCCCCGATTTGGTTAGACGAACATACTGGCCGACCACGTCAACAATGTCAATCTTCTGCTTTACCTCGTCGATAACGCTCATCTTGTTATGTACTACCTCTCTCTTTATCCACCACCGACATCAATAACTGACATTGCTTTGTAAGGTCTATGAGTAATATAGCCCACCATGTCTTTAACCACTGCCATAGTAGGGTCGGCAACAATCCACATGCCAGTGGTATACTTTTCGGGTAGAATTTGCGAGCTTGCCTGGTCAAAGTAATAGAAGCGAATCCCCCTGCTCATCCCTAATATCTTTAGCATAATCTTTTCCTCAACAGTAAATGAATCCGCGTCTTTTGAATAGTAGACGAGACAGGTCATGTGGTCAACTGTCAGGTCGTCATCCGTGTCGATATTGGCTATAGCGGCATCTAACCCAACCGATTCATACATGCTGGCTAGCAGGATAGAGAAGTCGTCACAATCACCGCCTTTGATTTGTAGGGTTTCATGGGCATAGGCAGGATAGTCATGTCTCCTGGGGTCGCTAACATAGCTGATATTATTGGCTACCCAGTAGTTGATTTTCCAGATTTTCCAGGCTTCAGAGTTAGCCTCTATGTCAGCGGGTGAATCCTGAACTGCTGACACTGCTGCGTTTCGAACCATTGGGTTTGCTGGCTCTACATACTCACTAATGTCATTAGTTCGTCCCTCCTCCGGAGGTTGAGGCAAGCTAGAACCGGACGTGGTATATTCACTTGGAGGCGATGGGGCAACTTCACTGGGAGCTGGCGTAGGGGGTTCGCTAGCAGGAGTTCCTTTATCTGGCGCACAGGCTAATCCACCGAGAATCAGTAAACCAACAAAAGGTCCCAGGATTACTCCCAAGGCTAACCAAAGCCATGGTCGTATTTTTCGCTTCGGTTCAACTGCGACTCCCTTATCAACAACCCTCATCTTGTGTACTGCCCTCACCCTTTAAAACATCTCTGATTGTTTAATTTTCTCTTTCACTAGCGTCAGCTCTTCTGCCATCCTTAGTGCGTACTGGTCGGTCATGCCGGCGATGTAGTCAACCACCCTCCGTTCTACTTCATCACTGTGGAGGCGGTATTCTGATGGCAGCTTGTCTTCATGCTCTTTGAAGTATTGGTATAGCAGCCGAATCACCTCTCTCGCCCTTTCTGTTTTCTCTTGGGCTGAGCGCAGGTCGTACACTTTGTCAAAAAGGAATTTATGTAAGGTATTGGTCGCCTCCAGGACCTCAGGGCTCATCCCTATTGCGGGGCTGCCCTCTGCTTCTGTCTCCTGACCACTGGCTGCCCATGAGTGCTCGATAATGTCACAGACCATAGTATTTACCCGTTGCGAGTGTGATAAACCCAATACCTTAACCGCCGAGAGTGGCAAATCACCATCGGTGATGAGGTCGGCTCTTACCGCATCGCCGATGTCATGGTTGATGTAGGCCACGATATCGGCAATTTTACATACCTCGCCTTCTAGGGTCTTCACCTTCCCCCAACCTCGCCCCAGGATTTCTGCCCTTGTCTTAGAGTGATTAACAATACCGTCTCTCACCTCTGAGGTGAGATTGAGCCCATGACCATCATTTTCCAGCAGGTCAACAACGCGCAGGGATTGCTCATTATGTCTGAATCCCCGGTGATAGAGTTCATCTAGCACATCCTCTCCCACATGACCGAAAGGGGTATGCCCCAGGTCATGCCCTAAGGCGATAGCCTCGGTCAGGTCCTCGTTAAGGCTCAGGGCGCGAGCTATGGTGCGCGCTATTTGGGAGACCTCCAGGGTGTGGGTCAGCCGTGTCACATAATGGTCCCCCAGCGGGGCAATGAAAACCTGTGTCTTATGCTTGAGGCGGCGAAAAGCCTTGCTGTGGATGATGCGGTCTCGGTCCCGCTGGAAGGCAGTGCGTATCGGACATGGCTCTTCAGGCTTGAGCCTTCCCTGCGACAATTTACTTTTCGCTGCGTATGGCGATAGGTTTTCTTCCCTTTCCTCACCTAGCTGGCGAATATTAAGTCGACTAATCATCGAAGTTTCAGCTTCTTCTCCACCCCAGCAATTATTTCTCTGGTCTTGTCAATCATGTCTGGGCTTACTGAAACCGAGGTAATGCCCCACTTCACGAGCTTTTCGGTAAGCTCAGGGTAGAATGAGGGTGCTTGTCCACAGATAGAGGAGGTTATCCCCATGCTCTTGGATACTTTAATAAGCCGTTCCAGAGCTACAAGCACAGCTTCATCCCGCTCATCAAAGGTATCGGCTAGTGTCTCGCTATCTCTATCAATGCCCAGGATGAGCTGGGTTAGGTCGTTGGAGCCGATGGATATGCCATCAATGCCAACCCCGATGAACTTTTCCAGAAGAATGAAGTTGGACGGCACTTCAGCCATCATCCATATCTTGAAATCTTCGGAGCGCTTTAGCCCTGCGGATTCCATAATTTTTACGGTTCCAGCCAGCTCATCGACGGTGCGGACAAAAGGAATCATAACCCATAGGTTAGGATAGTCCTTTCTTACTCTCTTAATGGCTTCTAATTCCATGTTGAACACATCGATGTCAGTGATATATCGAGATGCTCCCCTGTAGCCAAGCATGGGGTTCTCTTCAACCGCTTCATACTTTTCACCGCCTTTGAGCGCTCGGTACTCATTGGTCTTTAAGTCATTGGTTCTGTAGACTACGGGTCGGGGGTCGAAAGCCTTGGCAAACATAGTCAGTCCCTCGGCAAGCTTATCCACAAACTCATGCCCGCGGTTCTGGTTGATCATATAGTTGGGGTGCTCACCAATCCCGGCAATAATAAACTCGGCTCGAAGTAAACCAACCCCATCTACGTCACGAGCTGCCACTCTCTCGGCTATCTCTGGCTCGGCCAAATTCACATAAACCTTTGTCTTCGTCTTAATCTTTTCCTTGGGCATAGCGGCGGAGGGGGCTAGCTTTTCTTCAGCTACCTTTCCCTCATAGACTTTGCCTTCTGAACCATCTACGCTGATTATCTGTCCATCACTGAGGGTGGAGGTGGCGCGCTCTGTACCGACCACACAGGGTATGCCTAGCTCCCGGCTGACGATAGCGGCGTGTGCTGTTCTCCCCCCGCGGTCGGTGACGATGGCTGCTGCCCGTTTCATTGCCGGGACAAAGTCGGGGGTGGTCATTTCAGCCACTAGAA
>JAZGHN010000074.1:0-4793 GCA_036481135.1 Dehalococcoidales bacterium
TGAAGGCAGTTATTTTAGCCGCCGGGGAAGGTAATAGGATGCGTCCTCTCACCTATACCAGACCCAAGGTAATGCTACCTATAGCTAATAAGCCCATCCTGGAGCATTTGCTCACTGAGGTGGGGAAGGCTGGTGTTGGGGAATTTATCTTTGTTGTTGGCTATCATGATGAGCAGGTACGCGATTATTTTGGCAGTGGTGACAGATGGGGGGTAAGTATAGACTATTGCACCCAGAGGAAACAACTGGGTACGGCTGATGCGGTTAAAATGGTTGAGGGCTTGGTTGATGGGAACTTCTTGGTAATAAACGGCGATATTGTTGTTAACCAGAAGGACATCAATAGCCTAACCAGTAGGAGTGAGAATACGGTGAGCGTGGTTAAGGTGGAGGATACTAAGGATTTTGGAGTGGTTGAGTTAAGAGAAGGTAAGGTAGTCCATATTTATGAGAAAGTAGCAAAGTCTCCTTCTCATATGGCAAATGCTGGTCTATATCTGTTTACTCCCGATATACTTGACGCTATATCTCAGACTTTAAAATCACCCCGGGGTGAGTATGAGATAACCGATTCCTTACAGTTGCTGATAGACCAAGGAGGCTGTATTTCTTACCAGGAGATTGGCTATTGGCTCGACCTTGGCTACCCATGGGACTTACTGTCAGCCAATGAAGCTCTACTTAATGGGATTGAGTCGCAGAACGAGGGTGAGGTAGAGGAGAATGTGGTAATGAAAGGTGTGGTCTCTATAGGCAAGGATACAGTAATAAGGTCAGGCTCCTATATAGTTGGTCCGGTGATAATCGGGCGGGATTGCGATATCGGTCCTAATTGCTCTATTCGCCCTTATACCTCTATTGGTGATGGTTGTCATATTGGCAGTGCTGTAGAGCTTAAAAGCTCCATAATTATGAGGGGTAGTAAAATCCCCCACCACAATTATGTAGGTGATAGCATTATTGGTGAGGAATGCAATTTCGGTGCTGGCACCAAGATTGCCAATCGGAGGTTGGATAAGAAAGATATCTGGGTAGCCGGGATGGATACCAGAAGGCGCAAGCTCGGAGCTATAGTCGGGGACAGGGTTGAAACCGGGATTAACGCCAGTATTAATGTCGGTAGTATGATTGGTAATAACACCCATATTGGACCAGGGGCTGTAGTCAGTGGGGTTATTTCACCAGATTCAAGAATATTCTAGGAGTAGATAATGAAGCAGGCAGTGATTCTAGCCGCAGGCGAGGGGCAGAGGCTCAGACCATTTACGGTTACCAAGCCAAAGGTAATGCTTTCTATAGCGGGTAAGCCAATACTTCAATATGTGATTGAGTCGTTAGCTCAAAATGGTATTCGTAATATTGTCCTTGTTGCCGGCTACAGGAAGGAGCAGGTATTTGATTATCTGGGCTCGGGGGAGCAGTTTGGTGTTGATATAACCTATATAAATCAGGAGAGGCAACTGGGCACGGCTCATGCCCTAGCCCAGGCTAAGGCGGCAACCGAGAAAGAGTTTCTGGTTCTGCCAGGAGACAATCTAATCGATGTTGATACGATTGCCCAGTTCGTAGCTATAAAGCCTGAGGCCATGCTGGTAAGGAGAGTAGATAACCCGGTTAGATACGGCGTAGTGACCATTGAGCAGGGTGTAGTCAAGGATATTATCGAGAAGCCTAAGGAGGCTAAAGGCAACATAATTAATACTGGTATTTATGCCTTTACTACAGAAATTTTTAATTTTATTGAAGCCCGGTTAGATATTCCTGATGTCCTTAATAATATGATAGCTCAGGGTTATCCTATTAATGCCAAGGAAATGGATGGCACCTGGCTTGATGTTGTTTACCCCTGGGACATATTGAGCCTTAATGACGCCGTTCTTCGCCAAATCCCGGCTAAATTAGGTGGTAATATTGAGGCCGGTGTTTCCCTAAAGGGGGAGGTCTCGGTGGGGAAAGACACGCTAATACGGTCAGGTTCCTATATAGCTGGTCCGGTAGTTATTGGGGATAGTTGTGACATAGGTCCTAATGTGTGTATCCTGCCCACTACCAGCATTGGCAATAATGTGGTTATTTCATCATTTAGTGAGATAAAAAACAGTGTTATCGGCGATGATGTTGATATCGGGTCGGGTTGCATTATACAGGACTCGGTTATTGATAAGGGCTGTGTTATAAAAGGGCATTTTAGTGCCTGTAGTAGCCAGGCTGAGGTTAAGATTGATGATGAACACTACCAGGTGAATGTCGGGGCGATGTTGGGTGGGGGTTGTAGTCTGGGTAGCGGTGTAGTAGCTCAGCCCGGGGTTATTGTGGGTAACTATAGTCAGGTTCAGGCGATGAAGCTGATTAGTGGCAGGTTGCCTGACCGCAGTCTGGTGGTTTAGTTATGTGTGGCATTATTGGTTATATTGGCAATAAACAAGCTCAACCCATACTGCTTAACTGCTTAGCCAGGCTGGAGTACCGGGGTTATGACTCCTGTGGCGTAGCGGTATCAAGCAGTGGCATTGAGGTATATAAGGATGCGGTCAGGGTGGGAGCACTGAGGAAAGCCTTGCCCAAGATTAAGGGGACAGTCGGCATTGGTCATACTAGATGGGCAACTTACGGCGAGCCGTCTCAGGTAAATGCTCATCCCCACTGTGATTGCGATGGCAGTATTGCTGTGGTGCACAATGGAATAATAAATAATTTCCAGCGGTTAAAGCGCCAGCTAATCAGTGAAGGGCATAATTTCGTTTCTGAAACAGATACCGAGGTAATACCGCACCTGATTGAGAAGTATTATGGTGGCAATCTGGAGGAAGCGGTAGAAGCTGCTCTACGCGATGTAGATGGTTCCTATGCCCTCATCGTATTGAAGGTGGGTGAGCCCCGATTAGTGGCTGCCAGGAAAGATTCACCGTTAATTATTGGCATCGGCGACAGAGAAAATTTTATTGCCTCGGATGTGCCAGCCATACTGGATTATACCGATAGAGTTATGTATTTAGAAGACGGTGATATTGGCATTGTTACCCCAGATAGCATAAAGGTTAGAAGCGATGGCCTAGAGGTTGTCAGGGAAGAGCATAAGATTTTGTGGAGCGTAGAAGATGCTCAGAAGGCGGGCTATGAGCACTTCATGCTTAAGGAAATTCATGAACAGCCCAAGGTGATACGGGATACCCTCGGTGAATATGTTCAAGCGACTGAGCCAGTAGTCGATTTGGCAGTGATGAGAGATAAAGGTGTAGAATCCATGCTCATACTAGCCTGTGGCTCTTCCTATTATGCGGCAGTGGTAGGCAAATATATTGTAGAGGAGCTGCTCGGTATTCCGGTGAGGGCAGAGCTAGCCTCTGAATTCAACTACTACCCTCAGACTCTAGCCAGAACCGCGGCAGTTGTCATTACTCAGTCAGGTGAGACGGCGGATACGCTTAAAGCCATAAAGAGGTTAAAAGAGGTGGGGTGCCCGGTGTTAGCCATCACTAATGTGGTGGGTAGCACTGCCAGCCGGATTGCCGACCAGACGATTTATACCAGGGCTGGTCCAGAGATAAGCGTAGCTGCGACCAAGAGCTTTACCGCTCAGCTCATGGTGTTATATTGGCTAGCCCTATCATATTCTAAGGTTGATGTTAGAAGATTAACTGACATTAGAAGATTAGCTGACATGATTATGGGGTTAAGACAACTGCCAAGTAAGGTTCAACAGGTATTAGATAATGAGGGCAAAATTATGGAGTGCGCCAATTACCTGTCAGCATATGAGGACATGTTCTTCATTGGTAGGGGGATAAACTTTCCTGTAGCCCTGGAGGGGGCACTTAAGATGAAGGAGATTTCCTATATTCATGCTGAGGGCTACGCCGCTGGAGAGCTAAAGCATGGTTCCTTTGCCTTACTAGGTTGTGATACCCCGGTTATTGCCATTGTTGCTCAGGATGATACCTATGAGGCTATGCTGACCAATATTAGGGAGGTCAAGACTAGGAGGTCACCCTTGATAGCGCTGGCTGAAGACGGGGATGAGGCTATCGGGGAATTGGCCGATTCAGTCATTACTGTGCCTCAGGTTGATGCCATATTTTCCCCAGTAGTTAACATGGTAACCCTTCAGCTACTTGCTTACCATACGGCTAAGAAAAGGGGTTGCCCTATAGATTTCCCGCGGAACCTAGCCAAAAGTGTAACTGTGGAATAGGTGTCACCTGTTATCTAGAGGCTTCTATATTGTCTAGGCTTGTTTTCCCTGCTATTTTTTGCTAGATTAGGTAGTGTATCAAGATGAATCATGGGGCTTTTAGTTAAACAGGGAAGATAAATGGTAGCCAAGTATAATCCACAGGAAATAGAAAAGAAGTGGCAACAGCGTTGGGCTGACGACAGGCTGTATGAGGTTAGCGAGGTTGACCCCCGACCAAAGTGGTATGCTCTGACCATGTTCCCCTACACCTCAGGCGACCTCCATATTGGGCACTGGTATGCTATGGCTCCGTCTGATGTTCACGCCAGGTTTAAGCGAATGCAGGGCTATAATGTGCTTCACCCCATGGGGTTTGACGCCTTTGGGCTTCCTGCCGAGAATGCGGCTATCAGCCGCGGGATTCACCCCTTCACCTGGACGATGCAAAACATAGACAATATGCGGCGTCAACTCCGGAGTATGGGCACTATCTATGACTGGAGCCGGGAAGTTGTTACCTGCCTGCCTGATTATTATAAGTGGACACAGTGGTTCTTTTTGAAGCTGTATCAGGCAGGTCTGGCTTATCGGGGCAAGGCTCCGGTTAACTGGTGTCCTC
>JAZGHN010000075.1:0-16406 GCA_036481135.1 Dehalococcoidales bacterium
CGCACCAGGATAAATCTCCAGCACTGGGTGTTGTTCCAGGATGGTGCCCAGCGGGCGGCTTCCAGAACAAGCTCTAAGGTCTTATCATCTATGGGAGTGGTCTTGTACCGGCGAACGCTCCGTCGCGGTCTAATTGCTTCCAGAACTTCCATTTCCCCCCCGTTCTGTTTTTATGTAGTGAACCTTAGTATATGCTTTTCCCTTGACCGGGACAAGGTTTTAAGTGATTTTTATTCTTCCCAGGCGTCCTTGCCGATAAGGGAGACAAAGCGGCAGCCACCCAGATTTTGAACTACATTCCTCTTTTTATGCTTGGTAACTTTGTATAACTCCTGCACATACCGCGAGCCTACAGGAATTATCAGCCGGCCACCAATTGCCAGTTGCTCCAGCAGGGCATCAGGCACCTTGGGGGCGCCAGCGGTAACTATGATAGCGTTATAAGGTGCCCCCCGTTTCCAGCCCAGGGTCTCCTCAGCCAGGTGGACTTCAATATTGGTGTAGCCTAACCTATCCAATACCTCCTTTGCCCCCTTAGCCAGAGGTGGCACGCGCTCTGTGGTAACTACCTGGCGGGCTAATTCAGCTAGAATGGCTGCCTGATATCCGCTGCCTGTCCCCAGCTCCAGCACCTTGTCATCGCTAGTAAGTTCTAGCGCTTCGGTCATCATGGCAATAATGAGTGGCTGTGAAATTGTTTGGTCAAAGCCGATAGGCAGTGGTCTGTCTTCATAGGCTAGGGGTTGCTCTTCTGGGGGCACAAAACATTCTCGGGGAATGCGGGCCATAGCGTCTAATACCCGCTTGTCTCTAATTTCGGTGCTCAGGTGCTTAATTAATTCGGCTCTCATTGCGGCAAAGTCCATGGCGAGCACCCATTCTTAGGAGGGGATTAAGATAACACAAAAGCCAGCACTACCAGAGCGGTCAGCAATATCCCTGCTAGAATACCGGTTCTTCGTATATCAGTAGCTATGTTAGGGTAGCGAGTTACAGTTGGGGCTGGTTCCTGTACCGGGGGAGCAGCAGGCTTATAGGTTTGGGCAACGGGTTGCTGTTGAGTGGCGGTGACGGTAGAGACGCCCTTCCTCTTTCCTTTTTTGCTTTGGAGTGAATGCTTTCTCCTGCGTCGCGATTTGCTAGCCATCTAGAGCCTCCACATTACTTAGCCCTGGGGTGGGATTTCTCATAGGTACGTCGGACATGTTCCGTAGTAAGGTGGGTATAAACTTGTGTGGTAGAGATGTTGGCATGACCCAAAAATTCTTGGACTGTCCTCAAGTCAGCCCCACCACCTAGCATTTGAGTGGCGAAGCTATGTCTCAGGGTATGGGGGGTAATCTCTTTATCCAGCTCAGCCGATTTAGCATAACCCTTTAATATTTGCCAGAGTCCCTGTCTGGTCAGTCTCTCACCACGGCGATTGAGAAATAGAGCCGTCTCAGCATCGCTGTGGGTGAGGTGGGGGCGAGACTCCTTAATATATTCTTCTATAGCCGAGGCAGCCCGTTGATAAATGGGGATAACCCGCTCTTTGTGTCCCTTGCCAAAGCAGCGGGCATAGCCACCCTCTGTATCTATATCACTCACATTCAAAGCTACCAGCTCACTCACCCTCATACCGCTGGCATATAATAGCTCTAGCATTGCCCTATCCCTTCTGGCTTCCGGGGTGGATAGCTTAGCCGGTTGCTCTAGCAACTTGAGAGCCTGACCATGTGAGATAGGTTTAGGCAGCGGTCTCCCTATCTTAGGTGAATCAATATTCTGTGAAGGCTTATCTTTTATGTTGCCTTCAGCCACCATGAAGTCAAAGAATGACCTAGCAGCAGCTACCTTGCGGGCTATGGTGGAGGGAGCGTAATTCCTCTCCTTAAGATTAAGCAGATAGCTTAGCATCCCTTGTCGGTCAAAGCTGGCCCACGAGGCAGTGGAGCCGCGCTTGGCAGCTTCTTCCGCAGCAAAGTCGGCTAATTGGCAGAGGTCATTGCGATAAGCAGCTACCGTGTTTTCCGAGTAGCCTTTCTCCACGGAAAGATAGGTCAGAAAGCTATCGATATCCTCTTTCACCACGCCTCCTTCACCTTTTTATACATTTTAACATAATCAAAAGGAAAGTCCAGCCAGTTAAGGCTCTCTTGATAAATAAACTGGCACCGGAGTTTTTATGAGGCAATCGGCTTTGTGTTATGCTTTACTGGAAGCTAATGAGCAGGTTTATCGATAAGCTGACGCAGAGTTTCACAGGGTGGGCCTCAGCCCAAAAGCACCCCTTTTGACAAAGCATTGGTTGACTTTTCGTATTATTTTTGGTAAACTACCCCTCGGAGGTCGTATGAGTAGACTTATTGTTTACAGTTTTAAGGTTGAGAGAGAAAAACTCGACTCTGCTAAGAAGTTTTTTGCTCGTCGGGGAGCAGCACTTCAGGACAGTTTACGCGACCTTATCGGTGTTGCTGCTGAGTGTGAGGAGTGTCTGGTACTAGAGGAGGAAGGGGCATCAACTAGCGAGTTGCAAAGTGCTTTCGCTACCCTTCTGGCCGCTGCTAAGAATGCGTGGCATCTAAATGGCCTCCTGCAAGAGTCAGTGCTGAAGATCGCAAAGATATGTGAAGTGCCTGCAGACTTTATTATGAATGTGCTGGGCGAGGCACGGCGCATTAAACCGGCATTTGTGCGCAAGGAAAAGGCATAGTCAATCCGGCGAAGCGGCGAGTAACTAGCCCATTGGTTAGCACACAAGGTGAATAGTGTGCCAAAATTAGCTATCACCAGTGATTCCGGTTCTATTCTTCCAGAAAAAGCCAGGGAACATGGTTTTACCATGATTCCCTGTCCTGTTATTATGGACGGTAAATCCTATCTGGATACAGAGATAGACATGGATAAGCTCTACGCCCGCTTGGAGACCAAGGAGAACGTGCCTACCACCTCGACGGCTAATATGGGAGAGTTTGCCCAGTTTTTCACTGAGATCGGTGAGAAAGCAGAGGCTATCTTGCATATCTGTATGTCCTCAGTTTTTAGCGGTCACTATAATATTGCTTTGCAAGGCAGGAAACTGGCTGGCGAGAAGATGCCGGGAAAAAGGATTGAGGTGGTTGATACCCGCGCCATGGGGACAGGGGTTGCTCTTGTCGCTATGGAGGCAGCTGAGGCAGCAGCACAGGGCAAGAACATAGACGAGGTTTTGGAGTTGGTCGGTGGCCTCGTACCCCAAGTAAGCGTGCTTCTGGCCCGTGATACCCTTTTCTATCAAGCGAAAGGGGGGAGGATATTTGAGGCTCGCACCTGGGCTGAAGCCGAGTTAGCCACCAGCTTTAGGTCTATCACTGAGGTGGATGCCTCCACCGGCGGAGCGCTGAAACCTGTAGCCAGGGCTAAGGCTATAGCCCACATAATGGATAAGCTGGTGGAGATAACCAGAGAGAGGGCTACGGGCAAAAAGCTAGTGGGTATTATCGGGCATGCCCGAGTCCCTGACCGGGCTGAGAAGTTGAAGGAGATGCTCCTCGCTGAGGTTCAGTTTGATGAGATTCTTGTTTCCGAGGCATCGGCAAGTGTGGCGGTTCACGGTGGCATCGGGATTATTGACTACTCCTTCTGCCCTGGAGCCTGAGCGGACTATTTTTGGTGATAGTTAATTTCTGTTTATCAAGAAGAGGGGGATTTGATGGCGAGAGCTAAAAAGAAGGTAAGGGTGGCGGTGGATGCTATGGGTGGTGACTATGCCCCTGATGAGATAGTCAAGGGCGTGGTCTCGGCTGCGGAAAAGGGTGATGTAGAGATTCTCTTAGTTGGTCCTACAGATATCGTAGAGGCAGAGCTGGCTAAATATGATGTCTCTCGCCTACCTATTCGCCATGTCCGGGCTGATGACTTTATCGAAGAGGGTGAAAATCCGGCTCTAGCTGTGCGCCGCAAGCCTAATTCCTCTATAGCGGTAACGATGAGGCTGATGAAAGAAGGAGAGGCGGATGGTTTAGTTAGTGCCGGTCCCACTGGAGCAATAGTCTCCAGTGCCATCCTGTATCTGGGTATGATAGAAGGGGTAGAGCGTCCTATAATCGGTGGGGCTATCTTTGATGCCGTTCCCAATACGGTACTGCTTGATTGCGGGGTTAACATGGATTGCAAGCCATATCACCTGTTGACCTTTGCCGTTCTCGGCTCTGTCTATTGTAAAAAGCTGCTCAATGTGGCCAATCCTACCATAGGCCTATTAAACATTGGCGCCGAGGAGAGCAAGGGCAATCAACTGACCAAGGAAACCTACCCTCTCCTCCAGAGAAGCGGTCTGAACTTTATTGGTAATACAGAGGGATTCGAGCTTCTAAGCGGGAAAGCCAATGTTATCGTCTGTGACGCTTTTGTCGGCAATGTGCTGTTCAAGTTTGTGGAATCTATAGGCTTATTTAAGGATTCCGCTGGAGCCGATGAGAAGCGTGACCTGGGTGGTGGTCTCATCTGGGGGGTTAATGGCATTGTGCGCAAGATACACGGGCATAGCCGAGCCCCTCATGTGGCGGTTAAGATACATCATGTCAAGCTGGCGGTTGAAGTCGACCTGATAGGTGCTATCAAGTCGGAGCTTGCTGCCATAGCTAAGGGACTCAATTTATAAAAGAGAGCTCAAAATGAGCAAAGTAGCTGTCGTTACTGATAGTACCGCTTCTATCCCTCAGGAATTGATTGAGCAATATGGTATCGAGGTCGTTCCCCTTCTCCTTCACGCGGATAACAAGACCTATCGGGACACCATAGATATCAAGACCCCTGCTGAGCTATTTCAACTGGTTGAAAAATCGAGCAGGTTCCCCACTACCTCAACGCCACCGCCCGGTGAATTTGCCGAGGTCTATCGTCGTCTAAGCCGGAAAGCGGATAGTATTTGCACCTTAACCATATCATCGGTTTTGAGTATGACTTTCGGGGCAGCAAGCCAAGCCAAGGAAATGCTCAAAAGTGAACTCCCCAATATCAATATAGAGGTATTTGACTCGAAATCTTCAGTAGGCGGTCTGGGATTAATGGTGCTAGCTGCTGCCCGGGCAGCAGCTTCGGGCCAAGATATGGCAGCGGTAGTTAAGGCGGCTGAAAAGGTAAGGTTAAAGATAAATCATCTATATGTCTTTGATACCCTCTCCTATCTGGCAAAGAGCGGGCGTATCAGTAAAGCGGCTGCCATGGCGGGCAATATGCTCAGCATGAAACCCATTACCGAGATGCCTACCTCCTTGGGAAAGCCGGTAGTGGTGGCTAGACCGAGGACTAAAAAGAAGGCGCTCCAAGTATTATTGGGGATGGTTAGACAGAGGGTAGGAACGGCTGAGTCACTCCGTGTTTTGGTTGAGCATGTATGCGCTCCGAAGGAAGCGGAGAGGCTTAAAGAAACAGTCCAAGCCCAGTTGGATTGTGATGAGGTCCTCCTGTGCGAGTATAGCCCCCTCTCCTCGTTGATTGTCGGTCCTGGTGTGGTAGGGCTGAGCTGCTATCAAGAATAACAGCCTACATAGCATCAATGGCTACGATTGTAGCATTTGCCAAGATTTTCCTTCAGTGGTAATAGCCGGGGCAATCACCATCTCAACCTTATGCATTTCCTGAACATTGAAGACACCGCAGGTGCCCATTGCCGTGTGAATAGCCCCGACTAGGTTCTGGCTACCATCAGTGACTGAAGTGGGACCGAAGAGAATCTGCTCTAATGTCCCGGTAGTACCCACTGCTATTCGGGTTCCTCGGGGGAGTGCCGGGTGGGGATGGGACATGCCCCAGTGGCAACCCTGCCCCGGTGCCTCTTTGGCTTGAGCTAGAATGGAGCCTATCATTACCGCGTCAGCACCGGCAGCCAGGGCTTTGCATACATCTCCACCGTTACGAAAACCGCCATCGGTAATTATGGGCACATATTTGCCCGACTCACGCTGATATTCCTCCCTAGCTGCAGCGCAATCCATAGTGGCGGTTATCTGGGGGACACCGATGCCGAGAACCTGCCTAGTAGTGCAGGCAGCGCCTGGCCCCACCCCTACCAGAACCCCGGAGATTCCCGTTCTCATCAGCTCTAGACATGCCTTATAGCTGACGCAGTTGCCCACGATAATAGGTATAGGAATAGATTTACATAGCTCGGGGAAGATGAGCCCGCGATAGCTTTTTGATATATGCCGGGCAGTGGTAACCGTGGATTGAACTACAAGAATATCGGCTTTAGCTTCGGTAACTATGGGAGCAAAGCGTTTGGTATTGGCAGGTGTCACGGAAACGGCACATGCCGCCCCTGCTTTTTTGATCGCTTGTATTCTTTCGCCAATAAGGTTCTCCTTAATCGGTTGGGAGTAGACCTTCTGGAGTAGCGGGGTAACCTCATCCTTGGAGGCTTGGACAATCTCAGACAGTATCTCTTTGGGATTATCATACCGGGTGTTTACTCCATCCAGGTTGAGAACGGCAAGCCCGCCCAGCTTGCTCATCAGGATGGCGAAGTCGACATCGGTCACGGCATCCATTGCCGCCGCTACAATAGGGGCGGAGAAGGTAAGGCTTTCTATTTTGAAGTCAACGTTTGTCTGGTCCGGGTTGATGGTTGTGTCTCCAGGAACGAGAGCCACTTCATCAAATCCGTAAGCACGCCGTAACTCTTTAAACTGGGGAGCAGCCATTTTTTGATATCCCTTTCTTAGAAGGGGACTATATCAGAGGCAAGGGGCAAAGTCAAGGAATTTTAGGGAAGGCGGTCTCATTGGGCAAGTAGCATAGACGGGTGGTGAATTGTAAGCTATAATAGCTAGGCTGGGGAGAAATAAAGGCGATGCCGGCTCTTTACGTGGTGGCTACTCCGATTGGGAATTTAGAGGATATCTCCTTGCGTGCCCTGCGTACCCTGCGGGAGGTGAAGCTTATCGCTGCTGAGGATACCCGCCGGACGAAGCAGCTTCTGGTTACTTATAACATTAAGACACCGGTGACAAGTTATCATGAGCACAATAAGTGGACTAAAATGGATTATATTCTAAATTACCTTAGCAGTGGGGATGTAGCCCTTGTTTCTGATGCCGGGATGCCGGGGATGTCTGACCCTGGGTATGAGTTAATCGTGGCTGCCACCCATCGAGGTATCCCGGTGGTTCCTATCCCAGGGGCTTCTGTGGTTATCACGGCGCTGGTTGTCTCTGGGCTGCCTGTGGAGAGATTTATCTATCTGGGCTTTCTCCCTCATAAAACTAGCGGCCGACGGCAGCTGCTACAATCGGCGGCTGATGAGTGTGGCACCATAGTGGCCTTGGAATCTCCGCATCGGCTGCGGGCTGCCCTGAATGATATATTGCGTGTTCTTGGAGATAGAAAGGTAGCCGTCTGTCGGGAACTTACCAAGATTCATGAGGAGGTTTTTCGAGGGAGGGTAAGCCAGGCCATAGAGCACTTCACTGAGCCGAGGGGAGAGTTTACCCTGGTTATTGAAGGCAAGGGGGAGGATAAGCCCCAACTGACAGAGGATATTGAGAGACAATTAAGCAGTTTGCGCCAGGCTGGGGCGACAGCTAAAGAGGCGATAGCCAAGGTGGCTGGAGAAACGGGGCTGTCAAGGAGGGAGCTGTATCGTGCCTGGCTCAAGTTACTTTGAGGTTCTGGAGAGGAGTAAGCGATGCACCGAGGATGTATGTCTTTAGGGAATGTTCGGTGTGACGAGTGTCACCGAGTTATTCCCCAAGCAGAGCGTTATTTGGTTATTGAGGAGAAAGATGCCACATCGCACCTATGCGTGGATTGTGGCCTGAAGAAGGGTTATGCTCGCTATAAAGAGGACAAGGGTGAGCGGATACTAACCTTCTTCCCTGAGGAGTACGGGTTAGAGAGAGAGTTGTGAGGGAGAGAATTTTTATTGGGGTAGCTTGGCCCTATGCTGATGGCCCATTGCATCTGGGTCATATTGCCGGGGCATATTTGCCTGCAGATATATTCGCCCGCTACCATCGTGCCAAGGGTGACGAGGTATTGATGGTATCGGGTTCAGACCAGCACGGCACGCCGATAACTATTAAGGCTGAGCAGGAGGGAAAGAAGCCGGGGGAGATAGTCGATAAATATCATCAGCAGTTTCTCGATTCCTGGGGGAGGTTAGGTATCTCCTTTGATTTATTTACCAGGACCAGCACCGCCAATCATGCTGAGGTATCACAGGACATTTTTCTCACCCTCTTAGATAGGGGCTATATTTATAAGGCTACTGTATCACAGCCCTATTGTCCTCACTGCCAGCGCTTTTTGACCGACCGCTATGTAGAGGGCACCTGTCCCTATTGTTCCTCTTCTGGGGCGCGAGGTGACCAGTGTGATGACTGTGGCAAACCGCTAACTCCTGCCGAGTTGATAGACCCCCGCTGCCAGTTATGTGCAACCACTCCCCAGTTTAGGGATTCAGAGCATTTCTTCTTGAAACTGAGTGCTTTTCAAGATAGGATTTCAGCCTGGGCGAGTGAGCAGGGTCAATGGAGGCCGGATGTTTATAATCTTACCAAGCGCTATCTGAAGGAGGGGCTGAAGGATAGGGCTATCACCCGCGATATAGATTGGGGGGTGCCACTGCCGCTGGACGGCTTTGAGGGCAAGCGCCTCTATGTGTGGTTTGAGGCGGTTATCGGTTACCTCTCGGCGACTAAGGAGTGGGCTAAGTCAAGCGGGGATGATGATAAGTGGCGCCCTTTCTGGCAGGGTGATGAGGGGAAAAGCTATTACTTTATCGGTAAGGATAACATCCCTTTTCATACCCTCATCTGGCCAGCGATGTTGATGGGCTGCGGCGGCCTGAATCTCCCTTACGATGTGCCGGCTAATGAGTTCTTAACCATTGAGGGCAAGAAGCTCTCTACCAGTCGTAAGTGGGCGGTGTGGGTACCTGATTACCTCGCCCGCTATGAGCCTGACCCATTGCGTTACCTGCTATCCATCAACATGCCGGAGACCGGTGATACCGATTTCTCCTGGCGCGAGTTTGTTCGGCGTAACAACGATGAGCTGGTCGCTACCTATGGGAATCTGGTTCATCGGGTGCTCACCTTTGTCTATAAGAATTTTGATGGCTGTGTGCCAGCGCCCGGGGAGTTTGATAGCCGCAGTCAGGCAGTTATTGGTATGGCTGAGGAGACCCTTAATACCGTGGGGGAGCTTCTTAGCAAGTGCTTTTTCAAAGCGGCAATAAAGTCGGCTATGTCCTTGGCTCAGGAGGCTAATCGCTACCTGGAAGAGAAATCACCGTGGAGGGCGATTAAGGAGGACAAGCAGGCTGCCGCCACCGCCTTAAACGTCGCCATTTCGGTTATTTCCTGCCTCAGAACAGCGCTGTATCCCTTTTTACCCTTTAGCTCCCAGAAACTACACGAGTATCTGGGCTTTGAAGGCAGGGTGGAAGATGATGACTGGCAGCCCCGCTTCCCACCACCGGGGCAGAAATTACTCCCCCCTGAGCCCCTGTTCTCTAAATTAGATGAAGGGGTGATAGAGGAGGAGGTCGGTCGGTTGGGGGCATGTTAACCACAATTTATCAACCTATTCAACAGGATTTAGCCCGGGCAGAGGATAGGCTGAGGTCGGTCTGCGAGGTTGATTTTCCTCAGCTTTCCGAGCTGTTGGATTATAGTCTGAGGGGTGGCAAGAGGGTTCGCCCTGCCCTTGTTCTTTTATCGGGCAAGTTTTATAACTACGACCTCGCTCGCCTTCTGCCTATGGCTGCCGCTGTTGAGGTTCTGCATACTGCCACCCTGGTTCATGATGACGCCATTGATAACTCCCTGGTTCGCCATGGTCGCCCCACCATTAATAAGGTGTGGGGTGAAGATAAAGCTATACTCCTTGGTGACTACCTGCTGGCTGAGTCGGAAGAGCTGGTAGCTGATACTCAAAATCTGCAAGTAATAAAGCTCTTTGCCCGAGCTATTATGACCATTGCTAGGGGGGAGCTAAGCCAAGCCTTCGATGCTTTTAATCTGGAGCAGGGTCGGCAGCAATACCTGCAAAGGATTGCCAGCAAGACTGCCTCTCTACTTTCCCTAGCTACTGAGTCGGGAGCTATGTTGAGCCAGGCTCCGGAGAAGGCAGTCAAGGCGCTAAAGGAATATGGCTATAACCTTGGCATCGCCTTTCAGATTGTGGATGATGTCCTGGATTTCAGTAGTACCGAGGAGGAGCTGGGTAAGCCCGTGGGCTCAGATCTGGCTCAGGGCACCCTTACCCTGCCGGCAATACTTCTTTTGGAGAGCTATCCTGAGGATAATCCAGTAACACGGTGGTTTCACAGCAGGGATAAGGAAGAGAATGTAGAGGCGGCGATAGAGCTAATTCGCAGCTCGTCAATTATTCCCGAATGCTATAAGGTTGCCTCAGATTATTGTGCCCGGGCTTGCTGTAGCCTTGACCTGCTCCCTGATGATGCCAGTCGCCGTTCGTTAACGAAATTAGCCGACTATGTGGTGGCACGGAAAAAGTAATCGGGGTCCATCCCACTCTTAGCTGGAGGTGGCTGGGGCTGGGGCTCGTTTGGGGAGTGGTTCAGGTACGAGTGGTGCTTTCTTAGCTTTGCCCTTGGTTTTAGCCGTAGCTTCTGCTGGGGTAGGGACAGGTGTTGCTTTAGCTTTGACTTTGGCTTTAGGTGGGGATGATGGTACCGGTTTGGTGAGCAAGGAGCTCAGTTCTTTACCCTCCAGGGTCTCTTGGGCAATGAGCGTCTGAGCAAGATATATTAATCTTTTCTTGTTTTCGGTGAGAACCTTTTTGGCTACTTCATAAGCGTGCTTGATAATCTTATGAACCTCTTCATCAATCTCCCTGGCTACCTTCTCGCTATAGTTCCTCTGCTCGGTGATTTCGCGACCGAGGAAGATCAGTTCCTCCCTATGCCCGAAGGTTCGTGGCCCTAGCTTATCACTCATGCCGTACTCGGTCACCATCTTGCGGGCAAGGGTGGTTGCCCGCTCAATGTCATCGTAAGACCCGGTGGTCATTTCATTGAAGATTAGCGTCTCCGCATTATGGCCGGCTAACAGGGTGGCTAACATATCATTGAATTGAGAGCGTGTCATCAGATAACGGTCCTCGCTGGGTAGTTGCCGGGTATGGCCAAGAGACATCCCACGAGCCACTATGGAGATTTTATGTACCCGGTCAGCATTAGGTAGCATTTTGGCCACGAGGGCATGTCCTGCCTCGTGATAGGCAGTGATTTCCTTTTCCTTAGGGCTTATCCTCCGGCTCTTCCTCTCCGGGCCAGCAATCACCCGGTCTATGGACTCCTCAAACTCCTGCATTTCAATAACTTTGCTGTCCTGCCTGGCAGCCAGAATAGCTGCCTCATTGACCAGATTGGCTAGGTCAGCGCCGCTAAAACCGGCGGTCTGTTTGGCTAGTACCTCTAGATTGACTGATTCAGCCAGTGGCTTACCGTTGGAATGAACCTTAAGGATTGCTATTCGACCATTGATATCCGGTCGGTCTAGGATTACCCGACGGTCAAAGCGCCCAGGGCGGAGTAAAGCCGGGTCGAGTATGTCAGGTCGGTTGGTAGCAGCGAGGATAATCACGTTGGTATTGGTGTCAAAGCCATCCATCTCCGTCAGAATCTGGTTAAGGGTCTGCTCCCTCTCATCATGACCGCCGCCCAGCCCGGCACCACGATGACGACCTACAGCATCAATCTCATCTATGAAGACAATGCACGGGGCATTACGTTTGGCCTGGTCAAAGAGGTCACGCACCCTAGAGGCACCAACGCCAACAAACATCTCCACGAATTCGCTGCCACTGATAGAAAAGAAGGGTACCTCAGCTTCACCAGCTACTGCCCGCGCTAGTAGTGTCTTTCCCGTCCCTGGAGGACCTATCAGTAGCAACCCCTTTGGGATACGGGCTCCTAACCTCTGAAACTTCTCACGCGACTTGAGGAATTCTATTACTTCATGTAGCTCTTGCTTGGCTTCCTCTACCCCGGCGACGTCATCAAAGGTTATCGTTGGCGTATGAGCTGGAAACAATCGAGCTCGGCTGCGACCAAAGCTCATAGCCTGGCTATTAGCTCCCTGTGCCCTGCGGAAGAGGAAGAACAGCAAACCGCCAAAGAGGATGAGGGGGAGGAAATTAAGCGCCATATTGCCCCAGTTAATCCCTGACGGTGTTACCGTTGGCCCTCCTTCCTCAAAGACATACCCTAGTTCTTGGAGTTCAACTACACCTAGGGCACCGATAATTGTTTTTAGCTCTACATCCTTGGTAGTGGTCATGAGTAACTGTTCACCATCGATTACACTCTCCGCTATCTCGCCCTGCTGGGACATGGCAATAGCTTCACCCAGTTTGATTTCCTCAGGTTTTTGAGTCATGGGTGTGAAATAGGCAAAGAGAGCCATCGCAGAAATGGCAATAACGATAAATACTATCAGATTACGATTCCAAACCATTTTCGTCCTTTATCTTAAGCAGTAATAATTAGCTTAAACTATTAATGCGCTTATATTATATCAAAAATAATGTAAAGTGGGAAATTTCGCCAATACTCTTAATCTGATTTCAGCAGGGCATTGTAGGTGGCTTGCAAAAGTAGGGCATCCTCTTCCAAGTTGGGGCTTTCGCAGATAACAATACCCTCGGCCTGGTGCTCCTTTAGTGCCTGGAGAAGTTCAACATACCGCAGGTCTGACTCTTTTAGGTTCAGATGTTTTATTTCCCCCTTTGCCCCGTAGTGAATACCAGAAACATGAATATGCATATCATCTAAAGCGGCTCGACCTAATCGCTGTTCGATTTGCGACAGGATGGAGGCAAACTCTGGGTAGGAATTGAACTTCCCTGTCCGAGCGTGCCAGTGAGCAAAGTCTATGCAAATGGATAATCCTTCAAGCTCAGTGCACAGGTCGAATACTTCCTCCAGGGTGCCAAACTCAGAGTGCTTACCCATAATCTCCGGTCTAATCCTTACCTGATTGTTTTCCCTTTTAAGCTGGTTTAGTGTTTCTGCTAAATATTTTTTTACGGTATCATAGACCTTTTCCGGTGGGTCGCCGAGATAATAACCGGTGTGGAAAACCACGCTTTCAGCCCCACATAGAGAGGCAATGCGGGCTGTCTGTAGCAGTCGCTCCTGACTAGCCTTTACCTTTTCCGGCTCACGGGCGTTAAGGTTGATATAATAGGGGGCATGAGCTGATAGCTTGATGCCTTTCTTGGTTGCTATTTCCGCTACCAGGGAAGCCCCCGCCTCCCCCATTTTTACCCCACGGACAAATTCTATCTCCATGCAGCCCAGCCCCAGCTCGGCAATGCGCTCAATTCCTGAGGTGGTGGACCGTGATTTGGCGCTGTGGGGAACGCCCGCAGTTCCAAAAAGTAGCTCCGCCATCTATTTCCGCTCCATCTCTATTTTGAGGGTGAGTATATCACAATTATTGTGTTTGCTCGATTACTGCCTCAACCTTACTCTCTATGGTTATTGGCTTATCACGGCGGTCATCAATTTTGATGGTGGTGAGTACTCGTTTTGCCCCTTGAGCAAAGGGGGCTTCATGCATCCTCTGGGCTAGCTCAAGTACCCGCTCCAAGGGCCCCTGAATAATTGTCCCCATGGCTGTAAGCTGGTACCTTATGTCTGTGGCTTGCTTAATGACATCGATGCAGGCAGCAACGTAGTGGCTGAGGCTGGTGCTGGCTGTACCTAAAGGGATAACACTTATTTCGGCAATAACCTCCTTTGGCATGATACCTTTCCCCCTTTCATTGATTTTTATTATAGCTTAAATAGCTGAAGTTGATAAAATAGGGCGAATGGGCTAGACTAGAGGTGATATGATATACCTTGGCACTTCAGGGTTTAGCTATAACGATTGGGTGGGGAACTTTTACCCAGCGGGTATGCCCAAGCGGGAATGGCTCACCTATTATGCTCGTGAGTTCGATACCTGCGAGGTTAATTCCACTTTTTATGCCTTACCTAAATCCTCCAGCTTAAAGGCAATGGCGGAGAAAACAGGCGAAGGTTTCCTATTTTGTTTTAAGGCGAATCAAGGAATGACTCATCAGCGGGGCGACAATGCCCCCATTTTTGAGGCTTTTTGCCAGGTGTTGGAGCCGATCATCACCGCCGGGAAGCTGGGTTGTATCCTGGCTCAGTTCCCCTATAGTTTCGGTTTCGATCGCCGTAACTGGGACTACCTCGGGGTGGTTAAGGAGAGGTTAGGCGAACTACCGGTGGTGATTGAATTCCGTAATGCCCACTGGCTGAGAAGCGAGGTATTAGACTGGCTCCGCCACCATGAGTTAGGCTTTTGTTGCGTCGATGAGCCGCCGTTACCCAATCTTTTGCCGCCAGTAGCTGAGGCAACGGCTCAGATAGGCTATGTCCGCTTTCATGGGCGTAATAGTGCTAAGTGGTGGCAGCACGAGCAGGCTTATGAGAGATATGATTATAGCTATACACCCGAGGAACTCAGCGAGTGGTTGCCTAAGATTCAGAAGCTGGACAGTGTGGCAGAAAAGACCTTTATCTTTGCTAACAATCACTGGCGGGGGCAGGCAGTCAGCACCATTCGTCAATTGCGGCTGATGCTCGATTAATTTGCCCCGTTAGCATTGCTTTCTCAGATAACACTAGATATAATAGCTTACTTGCTAGCACTAGATAGGAAAATGAGAAATCGGTTATATCAAGCTTGACAGGTGAGCAGGAGGAGGTAGGAGTGACTACCAATTTCAAATTACTTCGCTCTCATTTGAAGAGTGAGCAAAAGCGCTTGGTTGATGAATTAGAGCAATTAGAGATTAACGCCCGTCCTACGGATGAGAGACGGGAGGGCAGTCCATTTGGTAAGAGGGAGGAGGAAGCTACAGAGGCCCTTGAGCTGGAGAAACGGCTAGCTTTAGAGAAACGGATTAGAGACCAACTGGCTGAGGTTGAGCACGCTTTATCTAAATTTGAAGAGGGAACCTATGGCTCGTGTGACGTTTGTGGTCAACCTATAGAGCCAGCCCGATTAGAAGCTCTTCCTCAGGCAAACATGTGTTTGAGTTGTAAGGCTAGTCAGACAAAGAATGCGCAAGGTAAGTAATCTTCAGGGTAAGTATTGGTGGATAGCAGCCTTTTTTCTTATTGCGTTATCGGTGGTGGTGGGAGACCAGCTTAGCAAGGGGTGGGTAAGGTCTAATTTAGCTGTAGGAGAGGTGTCGCCCGAGGGGGGGTTCTTCCACTTAACCCATATCCGTAATACCGGAGCTAGTTTCGGCTTATTTCGTGAGTATTCCTTCCAGCTGACTATAGTTGCCTTCATCGGCATTGCCCTTGTTTTCGTCTATGCCTTTTTTGTTTGTCGTCGCTATCCATTGTTAAATAATATGATAAGCAAGGCGGCTCTGGGTTCGATTCTCGGCGGCATAGTAGGCAACCTCATTGACCGACTAAACTTTGGCTATATTACTGACTTTATCGGTGTTGGTATCTGGCCGCCATTTAATGTTGCTGATTCAGCAATAACCGTCGGTGCTGTTGTCTTCGCTGGCTTTCTAATTTATCAAATCTATAGCCAGAGCGTAGAGGCAAAGAGGGGCAAAACAGCTTCCTAGAAGGGCTAACTTTCCCAGTGGCTAAAAGGGGGTGAGGTTTATACCGCATCTCAAGAAATATAGCTTTGTAGTTGACAAACCTGGGGTGCGCCTTGATAAGTATGTAGTTGAGAAGTGCCCAAAGCTCTCCCGAACCCACGTCCAAAGGCTTATCGCCGAGGGTCATATCACGGTTAATAGCCAGACCACTAAGCCAGGACTGAAACTCGACGTCGGCGACAGAGTAGATATCGCCATACCTCCCCCCCGTCCCCTGTCCTCTGAGGCTATTCCGTTAAATATTATCTACGAGGATGACGACCTTCTTGTTATAGATAAACCAGCGGGGTTACCTGTTCACCCCGCCCCGGGACACCCCGACCATACTCTGGTAAATGCTATCCTGGCCTACCTGCCCCATCTTGCTGATGCCGGGGACTCACTGCGACCGGGGATTGTGCACCGTCTGGATAAGGATGCCTCAGGGGTGATGGTGGTGGCTAAGAACAGCGCAGCCCAGCTTAATCTTATCGGCCAGTTTAAAGCCCGCTCGGTGACCAAAGCCTACGTAGTATTGGTTAAGGGGCATCTCACTCCGGAGGATGGGGTTATTGATGCGCCTATCGGGCGCGACCCCTATAACCGAAAGCGCATGGCGGTGGTGGCTGAGGGCGAGGGCAAAGAGGCGCGAACCAACTATCATGTGGTCGAGTATATAGGAGACTATACCCTGCTTGAAGTCAGACCGGAGACCGGGCGCACCCACCAGATTCGGGTTCACCTCTCCGCCATCGGCTACCCGGTGGCAGGAGACCCGGTGTATGGGG
>JAZGHN010000076.1:0-2310 GCA_036481135.1 Dehalococcoidales bacterium
CCGATACGGCATTTAGCCATTACCGGTATGGTAACAGTCTTCATAATGGCTTCAATAACGGTGGGGTCAGCCATGCGAGCAACACCACCAGCGGCGCGAATATCCGCTGGGACCCTCTCCAGTGCCATCACGGCACAGGCGCCAGCCTCCTGGGCAATCTTCGCGTGCTCAGGGGTAACCACATCCATAATCACCCCGCCCTTAAGCATCTGGGCCAGCCCCGCTTTAACCTTCCATGTGCCACTTTGCGTGTTTTTCTGCTTCATCTACCCTGGTCTCCTTGCCTTTTCTAGATATATTTTACTCTTGTTCGCCCTGTTTATCAAGGAGAGGTCTCTTCCCTGGTATGCCCGGGCGGCGGGGGTATAGTGGGGGGGTTGGTGACACCTTGTCAACTATTACTAACTGACGCTTATCGGCGAACTCTTCCAGGTTGACCCTCTTCACCTCTCGCAACCTTCCCCCTAACAGGCCGATTGCCTTAATTGCCTGGCTTATTTCCTGGTCAATAGCCCCCTTTTTCTGGGCGATAAAGCTGCTGCCAATAGTGCAGAAAGGCAGGGTTAATTCCACCAGGGTCGCTAGCGGGGCAACGCCCCGGGAGAGGACGATATCAAAGCTCTCCCGGTATGGTGCCTCATGGGCGACCTCTTCAGCCCGACCGACTACGATTTCAACGTTATCCAACCCAAGTTTATGGTTAAGGTGATGTAAAAAGGCTGCCTTTTTAGCTACGGAATCAAGCAGCACCAGTTTTATATCGGGGAACACGATTTTAAGGGGAATCCCTGGAATACCGGCACCGGTGCCGACGTCAATAAGGCGCAGGTCGGCACCGGGTGTCAGTGTCTCCCAGGCCAAAGCTACAGTGAGGGAATCAAGGAAGTGCTTTATTTGCACCTCTTCATAGTCGGTTATGCGGGTAAGGTTTACCCTTTTGTTCCAATCCACAAGCTCTTGGTAGTAGGTATGGAACTGCTCCAGCTGCCTCTGATTGAGCTCCAGCCCTAATCTTTTCGCTCCAATATCGAGTCTTTCCATTTGGCACTATTATAGCATTTGCTTTTCAGGCAAGCCTATGTTATATTATAGGCACAAGTTAATAAATTAGCCGCTAGGGGTGCTCAACGGCTGAGAGGCAGTTTGGTGCCGACCCTGGGAACCTGATCTCGGTAATGCGAGCGTAGGGAAGCGGTATAGCGGGATTTAGACCGAGGGTTTGGCATATTGCCGAGACTCTCGGTTTTATTTTGGGGAGGTGGGTATGACTCAACTGGAGCTGGCTAGAGAAGGGATAATTTCACCACAGATGGAGCAGGTGGCTCAGCAGGAGGGGGTGGATGCTGAGTTCATTCGGCGGGGTGTGGCTGGAGGGACGATAGTAATTCCGGCTAATGCTGGGCATAAAAATCTTGTTCCTTGTGGTATTGGTCGGGGGCTTAAAACCAAGGTCAATGCCAATATTGGCACCTCCTCTGACTTTGGCGATATTGATACCGAGATGGAAAAGCTGCGGGTGGCTATTGACTATGGGGCAGATACGGTTATGGATTTATCAACTGGCGGTGATATATCAGCTATTCGGCGGGCTATTATTGCCTCAAGCTCGGTGCCGATAGGAACTGTGCCTATATATCAGGTTGGAATTGATGCCATAGACAGGCATGGCGCCATAGTCAAGATGACCATTGATGACCTGTTTGCCGGCATTGAGGAACATGCTCGCCATGGTGTTGATTTTATCACGGTGCACTGCGGAGTAACTCGTTCGGCTATTGCCAAGCTGAAGCAGCAGGGGAGGGTAACCGATGTCGTCTCTCGAGGGGGTGCTTTTCTGATAGGGTGGATGCTTCACAACGAGCGTGAGAATCCCCTCTACGAGTATTATGACCGTTTGCTGGAGATAGCCAGAGAGTTTGATGTAACCCTGAGCCTTGGTGATGGGATGCGTCCTGGTAGTTTGGCCGATGCCACCGACCGAGCCCAGGTTGAGGAGCTGCTTGTTATCGGGGAACTGGTACAGCGGGCTCAGCAAGCTGGAGTTCAGGCGATGGTTGAGGGTCCGGGACACCTACCCTTGAATCAAATTGAGGCTAATGTTCAGTTAGAGAAGGCTATCTGCAAGGGGGCTCCTTTCTATGTGCTAGGTCCACTGGTAACTGATATTGCCGCTGGCTATGACCATATCGTTGGAGCTATAGGTGGCGCTATCGCTGCTGCCGCTGGTACTGATTTTCTCTGCTATGTGACCCCAGCCGAGCATCTTTCTCTACCCGACCCCGAAGATGTGAGGCAGGGGGTGATAGCCTC
>JAZGHN010000077.1:0-3674 GCA_036481135.1 Dehalococcoidales bacterium
GCTGCACTGGGATGGGATGCCAAGACCGGTAAGCCTCTAGAGTCAACCTTACAAGAGTTAGGGCTGAAAGAGTTAGTGGGACGGCTTCCTTAAAACAGAATCTTGACCTTAGCCTTAGCTCAGAAGGATAGAGCAGTGGACTTAAAAATCTAGGCTAAAATGTCAAATAGTGGTTTTAGCTTCAAAGCAGTGGTTTTATATGGCGTTGTGTAATGGTCATTTGAAGCTAACCACCGGGGGTGAACTTAAAAAGAATTTTCAAACTGACACCTTTTTGGCACCAAAAATCAGCTTCAGTCTCAGCGTGACCTAACTAGTGGGCGCGTGCCTTAATCTTACGGGTAAGGATATAGTTGGAGGGCGGCTGGACAATGAGAAAAATCCTAGTGACCGGCTCCTGTGGCCAAGTTGGCTCTGAACTAGCAATGAAACTCCGCCATAAATATGGCGCTAATAACGTCGTTGCTACGGGCCATAAAACAAAGCCCAGCGAGACGCTTCTCAATTCAGGCCCATTTGAGTTCATCGATGTTACCGACAGAGAGACTGTTGAAGCTGTTGTCAAGAGATATAAAATCGACATGATCTACCACCTGGCTATCATACTCTCAGCCGATGGTGAGAAGAATCCTCAGCTATGCTGGGAGGTAAACATGAAAGGTCTCTATAATATCCTTGAAATTGCCCGGCAGTACCAACTAGTCCGGGTTTTCTGCCCAAGTTCAATCGCCGTCTTTGGAGTAAAAACCCCCCGTGATAATACGCCCCAGGAGACTATTCTATGCCCAGAGACCATATACGGTGTCACCAAGGTTGCTAGCGAACTACTCTGCGAATATTACTTCAAGCGCTTTGGTGTGGATGTGCGAGGCGCACGCTATCCTGGCATCATTAGCAGTGAGACTCCTCCTGGGGGTGGCACTACAGATTACGCCATAGCTATATTCTACGAAGCCATCCGACAAAAAAGGTATACCTGCTTTTTGAGAGAAAATACGGTTCTTCCGATGATGTATATGCCAGATTGCATCCGAGCCACTATGGAGCTAATGGAAGCCGACTTATCCCATCTCGAACACCATTCTGATTTTAACCTAGCGTCCATGAGTTTCTCCGTTGGTGAGCTAGCTGCAGAAATAACGAAACATATCCCTGAATTCACGTGTGAGTACAAGCCTGACTTCAGGCAGGATATCGCCGACTCATGGCCGAGGTCTATTAATGACAGCGCCGCCCGTGAGGAGTGGGGCTGGAAACCGGAATACGACCTTAGCCTAATGGTCAAGGATATGTTGGATAGACTTAGGGTTAAACTTTTAACTAGAACATAATCTATAGAAAATACTGACCCCTCTGGTTATCACTAAATACTGTAAAGACTTATTCGTTAAGGAGGTAATGGCCAAATGGGAAACAAATTTGGTTTCATTGCGGATGAATTAAAGCAGCTAAAGGATAGCGGACTCTATAACCAGATACGTACGCTAGAATCGCCACAAGGCGCTTGGCTCGTTGTCGATGGCTCACGCGTCTTAAATCTATGCTCGAATAACTACCTTGGTCTTGCCAATCAGCCAGAGCTCAAGGAAGCAGCCAAAAAAGCCTTGGAGGAATTCGGTGTTGGACCAGGAGCTGTCAGATCCATAGCCGGCACCATGAGCCTTCACCTAGAGCTGGAAAAGGCCCTGGCTGGATTCAAGCATGTGGAGGATACTCTATCCTTCCAGTCAGGCCTTAACGCAAATTTCGGGACGATAGCTGCGCTCGTTGGACAAGACGATGCAATATTCACCGACGAACTGAATCACGCCTCAATCATAGATGGATGCCGACTCACCAAGGCAAAACGCTTCATTTACCCACACGGAGATGCCAAGGGGTTAAGAGCAGTTCTTGAGAAGGAAGGAAAATCAGCAAAAAAGAAACTAATAGTTACCGATGGGGTGTTTTCCATGGACGGTGACTTGGCTCCGCTACCGGAAATAGTGGAGCTTGCCGAAGAGTATGAGGCAATAACCATGGTTGATGACGCACACGGCGAAGGTGTATTAGGCAATCACGGCCGTGGGATTGTTGACCATTTCGGGCTACAGGGCAGAGTTGACATAGAAATGGGAACCATGTCCAAAGCGTTTGGTGTTGTTGGTGGTTACATAGCTAGTAAAATGGAGCTTACAGAGTATTTGAGACAACGGGCAAGGCCAATCCTCTTTTCATCGTCGGTCACACCTTCAGATGTCGCTGCCTGCATAGTTGCGGTTAAGTTACTTGAATCATCGGACAAGCTAGTAAAAAAGCTGTGGGAAAACGCGCGTTACTTCAAGGAGGGAATGAAATCGCTAGGCTTCGACACAGGGCACTCTGAAACACCAATAACGCCGATAATGCTTGGCGACGCTGGTCTGGCGCGCAGCTTTTCCAAGCGCCTGTTCGAGGAAAAGGTATTCGCCATGGCAATAGGCTATCCAACTGTGCCTATGAGCAAGGCTAGAATAAGAGTAATGATTTCGGCAGTCCACACCCACGAGGACCTTGACTTTGCATTCAATGTCTTCGAACGTGTAGGCAAGGAACTTAAAGTGCTGTGAAACAAAGTAAATCAGCCTAGCCTATAATTAGTTAAAGTAGTAGGCTAGGGGGTAATAGTAAACCTTAAGGTAAAGGTTCTGCCTACCGTACAGTACCGCCCACCATAGCATCAGTTCTATCCGAGGAAATTCCCCTACAAGCGCTTATAACACAATATGACGTTTTGTGCAACTAGCGGAGGATTTCTGCAAAAATATTGATCCCTGTTTCTCTCCAGATTGATGCAACCCGATCGTGCATTTTAATTAGAGCGGAATGCATTTATTTGACTTTACTTTTAGATTCCCGGAGTTCCCTGATTTTACGCCGTAATGGAATACTGGATAGCCCTTGTTCGCATACCACAAGAATCCGTTCAAGAAGGTCTTTATCTTTATAAACATCCTTAAATTTTAATATTTCATACCTCTGGGGCAAATGTAGTTGGAGCTATCAAACTTGCTAGGCGACATCCAGAACTCAAGGTAATCGTTACAATGATTAACGACACCGGACAGCGTTATTTCTCTACTCCATTATGCGGTGTCGAAAAGGAAATTAAAAGTCCAGAAAGAGAGCACTTTCTTGATGATTACACGATTGAACAACTTGATAAATATCAAGCGGGCTGGGAGATTATATAACTGGAGTCAGTTTGTCAACAGAATGTAGGAAAGGTAATGGTGGAGCGGGAGACGGGACTCGAACCCGCGACAACCTGCTTGGAAGGCAAACTTTGAAGGGGAAAGTTCACAATCTTGTGAACACCTGGGATTGACTGGAGCTTCTCTACAAGCTCTGGTGGACACTTCCTTTGACCACTCAAAATCATGCTAAGATATGATTTACTAATTCCCAGTCTGCAAGCTAATTCTACTTGTTTCATTTTCCACCTCCTTTTGTATCTTTCCCAAAACTACGCTCGCACAACTTTCTGCAAGGACAAAATTCCCAAGGTCTAAAATCTTCGGCCGATTCAACTGGGGGCATGCATGGATGTTCACCTTTCCCTGACTTGGTTCCACTACCCATCATAGACGCCATCATCGGCATCATACCCATCATGTTTCCCGGTTGTTGCCCTCCCCTCATCATAGCCGCCATGA
>JAZGHN010000078.1:0-2565 GCA_036481135.1 Dehalococcoidales bacterium
GAACCCCGTCGAAAACTCCGATAGTCAGTAGTGTATCCTTCTCGGGTGATAACCTGGCTAGCTCTTCCTCTACCGGCATAACTCCTTCCCCCTGAGCGGAATTACTAATAGGTTATAATACTACATAGCTAAGGGTGAAATAAAAAGAGGTTTACATAACCTCATAATTATCATAGCGAAGTGCTTTAATACTAGCATAAGCCTATTTAAGCGTCAACTATGAGAATCTTATTTCAATCTCAAATTATATTGGGTAAAGATTGACAATGTTACCGAGGGAAGACTGTTAAGCAGAAGGTATTGGTAGAGGCTGTGTCTGGGGAGTTGAAGCTGGTTTCGTTATTGGTAATCCTGTCTATGAGTCTGTTTCACTCTGCTATTAGAATTGCCTTTCTTTGGCAACGGCGAAGTAAAGCGTTTATCCTGGCTTTCAGTTCACGGGGGCTAAATGGTTTAAATACGTAGGTATCAGCTCCTTGGTTTACCGCCCTGGCTACGGCTTGCCCACTACGGTCGGCACTGAGAAAGATGATAGGGATATCAGATATTTGGCGAAGACGGGAGCAGGCCTTCCAGCCGCCTACTGCGGGTAGTATCTCGTCGATAATGACTAAGTCGGGAGAGGTCTCATCTAGCTTCTGTAGCCCCTGGGGGTAGTTCTGAGCGGTCGTCACCTCAAGTCCGGCTGATTCCAGAGCTGAAATATTATCATCTAGGATTGTCTCACCCATAATTAAAACCCTATTTTTCAATTTTAAACCCCCTCTAATCAGGCAAGCGTAAAGACAACCGTCATTAAAGATAGCACAGGGAGGTAAAAATTGAGGTAAATAATGTGAATAGCTGTTTAGAAATAGGTAAAAATAGAGTTAAAAATGTAGGGATGGAGCCAAAGGTTTTACCCAGATTTGACCAGCTTATAGCCGACTCTCCGCTCAGTAAGGATTAGCTGAGGAACACTGAGGTTATCACAAAGCTTAGCTCTAAGCCGCTGGACATATACCTTAAGATAATCGGTGGCATTGGTATACTCTGTACCCCATACCTTTTCTAAGAGGGCGTGATGAGGCATTATATGCCCGGCGTTTTTTGCCAAGTAGTGCAGCAGGTTATACTCGATGGGAGTCAGCGTTACTTTTTTCCCGCCGAGGCTTACCTCCCGGCTATCAAAATCGATCCGTAGTTTACCACTTTGGAAAGGTTCAGCATTTTTTCTGAGCTGGGGCATGCTGGTGCGGCGCAATACTGCCTTCACCCGGGCTAAAAACTCAATGTGGTCAAAGGGCTTGGTAATATAATCATCGGCACCTAACTCCAAACCCTTAACAATGTCCATCTTCTGGTTTCTTACAGTAACGATGATAATGGGCATATCGAAGGAGCGGCGAACCTGGCGCAAGAGTTCAAAGCCGTCTATATCAGGCAGTTCCAGGTCCAGGGTGACTATATCGGGCAACTCAGCCTCTATTAGTTCCAGCCCCTTGTTTCCCTTGCCAGTGGAAAGGACAGTGGCATCAGGCCACCGCAGTTCAAAGCACATGGAAATAGCCTCTACTGTCTCAGCTTGGTCCTCAATTATTACTGCTTTCATTGCTCTTGCTTAGTCCTTTCCTGGTTTTTCCTCTTTTGCCGTTAGTGTCAATTGGCTATATTATAACCCATTTTTTGCCATTTGTCAATATTAGGCAATATATTTTAGGTTAGGAATTTAAACAGGGTTTAGTAGTGGCTTAGAGGGCAGTTCATTGGCTAGTTAGTTTTGTGCTATACTTACGTATAGCCAGTGTAGCTCAGGGGTAGAGCAGCGGTTTCGTAAACCGCTGGTCGTCGGTTCGAATCCGACCGCTGGCTCCATAGATACGGTCGGCATCAGCCGGCTTTTTCAAATTTGTAGCCTACTCCGGGTTCAGTAATAATATATCTGGGTTGAGCGGGGACTGGTTCTATTTTTTGGCGCAGATGCGAGATGTAGATACGCACATAATCTAGGTCATCGGTATATTCCCAGCCCCAAACCTTTTCTAAGACTTGCTTGTGGGTAAGAATGTGACCAGCATTCTGCACCAGGAGGGCAAGCAAGCTAAATTCTCTTGGTGTAAACTTCACCTGTTTTCCGTTCACAATAACCTTTCTATCGGCAACATCTATGGTGAGGAAGTCATCAACATAGGTAACCTTCGTCCTCGCCTCTGCTGAAGGGGGCAACTCGGTGCGTCGCAATACCGCCCGCACCCTTGCTATCAGTTCTCTATTACCCACTGGTTTGATGAGATAGTCATCAGCTCCATAGTCAAGCCCACGCACGATGTCTTCCTCAGCCTTATGTTTACCAGTAATCATGATAATGGGTATATCAGAGATATCGCGGATGCGCTGGCAGGTCTGCCAACCGTCCATTTTAACCATAACCACATCCAGGAGCACTAAATCTGGCTTATGGGCGAATAAAATTCGTAGCCCCTCCTCACCACTGCTGGCTGTGAGCACCTCATATCCTTGCTGGGTAAGAATCTGCTCTACCAGTCTAAGGAAGCTAGGGTCATCATCGATTACAAGGATCTTGTT
>JAZGHN010000079.1:0-8255 GCA_036481135.1 Dehalococcoidales bacterium
CTTTGATTGCGCTCCTCAAATTATAGCCTACAGTGCTTCACTAAACCCAGCGTCTATCCAGCAGGCTTTTACGCACATTGTTAAGATATTACATTCACCAGTAGAGCAAAGTCAACCTATGCTACGAAATGTGAAAGCCTATGCCATGAATTCTTATTAGATTGTGGTCGACCTCGGTCTTTGCCCCCAGTATCGTATCCACAAGCCATAAGCCGGTCGGCTAAATACCGGTCATATGTATCATTCAACTTCCTTTAGATAGCCGCTGGTACTCCTACGCACCACGAGCTTGAGCCCATTCTGCTCCACCACAATAACCTCCTCACCAATGTCTATTGGCTTATCACCAGATGTAGCCTCCCAGAGCTCATCCCCGATTTTGACGAGACCTTTGGGGTCTAAGGGGCTTACTACCTTACCCCTGCTACCAACCATAGTGGACAAGCCAGCCATCGGCTTTTTCTCCAGGGCTCGGCTAGCCAGCCGATAGGTGATAACCATCCAGACGGCCAATCCTGCCATCATGCCGATGAGACCAGGCAAGGGTATACGAACTCCAAACCTGGGCAAAACCAAGAGCACAACTAACACTATGGCTATCTCCTCTGCCAGAGTAGCCATAACTTTGAACCTGAGCCGGATGGCCGCCTTCTTCATAGCCCTATTATAGCAAGAGTTTCCTGTTGCCGATACTCAAATATCAGTGCTATAATGAGCTGACGATGAAGCTATCCCGGGAAGAAGTGTTACATATTGCTCTCCTAGCTCGATTGGGCTTGACTGAGACTGAAGTGGATAGTCTCAGAGAGCAGCTATCCAATATCCTGGAGAACTTTGAGGTACTACAGCAGGTAGATACCGCCGACACCCCACCTACAGCCCAATCTATTCCCCTTCGGAATGTAATGAGGCCCGATGATGAAGTAGTCCCTTCCCTGCCGCCAAGCCAGATTCTAGCCAATGCCCCCCAGAGAGAGGAAGACTTCTTCAAGGTACGAGCCGTGCTGGAATAATATACCTGCCAGGATGAGAGGGTGAAATTGACGCCCAGCTACAACCAACCGACAATTCACGAGGCACACAGGCTACTCAAGGCCAAAGAGCTCTCCTCAGTGGAACTGACCAAAGCTTTCTTAGAACGCATCCACCAGGTAGAGCCAGAGGTCCGAGCCCTGGTTACCGTTACCGATGAGCTAGCCCTATCCCAAGCCCAGAAGGCTGACGAGCTCATCGCCGCCGGTGATGCCCATCCCCTTGCCGGTATCCCAGCGATAATTAAGGACAATATCTGTACTAAAGGGATAACAACCACCTGCTCGTCGCGGATGCTGGAAAACTTTGCCCCCCCCTATGACGCCACCGTGGTAGAAAAACTAAATAGCCGCGGCGTGGTAATGGTAGGCAAAGCCAATATGGATGAATTCGCCATGGGCTCATCCACCGAGCACTCCGCCTTTTTCACCACTCATAATCCCTGGGATTTGTCTCGCGTCCCCGGGGGGAGCAGCGGAGGCTCAGCGGTAGCTGTAGCCGCTGGCGAAGCCGTCTATGCGCTAGGCTCGGATACCGGGGGGAGTATCCGCCAGCCGGCTGGCTTCTGCGGCGTTACCGGGTTAAAACCCACCTACGGCAGGGTAAGCCGCTACGGTCTGGTTGCCTTTGCCAGCTCCCTTGACCAGATTGGACCGCTAACCCGGGATGTCGCCGATTGCGCCCTGGTGCTGAATGCCATCGCCGGCTACGACTCCAGAGATTCCACCTCAGTCCCCTCCCCCATGCCTGATTATACCCAGTGCCTCGCCGCTGAGCTTAAAGGGCTTCGCATCGGCGTCCCCAAGGAATATTTTGTCGAAGGGATGCAGAAAGAGGTAGAGACAGCGATAAAAGCCGCTATCACCAAGCTCGGGGAACTGGGGGCAACCGTAGATTACGAGGTGTCACTGCCCCACACCCCCCATGCCCTGGCAGTATATTATATAATTGCCCCCTCGGAGGCTTCGGCTAACCTGGCTCGCTACGACGGGGTGAAGTACGGCTACTCATACCTTGAGACCGACAATATGTGGGAGGCGATGGAGAAGACCCGCCAGCACGGCTTCGGCGACGAGGTAAAGAGGCGTATTATGCTGGGGACCTATGCCCTCTCCGCCGGCTACTACGACGCCTACTACCTCAAGGCGCAGAAGGTGCGCACCCTGATACGGCAGGAGTTTGACCAAGCCTTTGAAAAATACGACGCCGTGGTAACCCCCACCTCCCCCACCGTCCCCTTCAAGATAGGAGAAAAGGTGGACGACCCCATACAGATGTACCTAAGCGATGTGTGCACCCTGCCGATAAACATTGCCGGCCTGCCCGCTATCTCCATCCCCGCTGGCTTTGGGGATGGGTTGCCCATAGGGATGCAGATTATCGGCAAGCCCTTCAGTGAAGAGACCATCCTCAAAATCGCCCACGCCTACCAACAAGCCACCGATTGGCATAAGAGAAAGCCTCAGATATAAGTTAAAGGGACAAGGTTGAATAATCTAAAAGTCAACTGCTACTCCGGGCATACTTATGCTGAAGAGCCACGCTCCTTTGAGTGGGAGGGGAGAGAATATGAGGTGGAGGAGATAGAAAAGGCGTGGCAGGAGCCGGGGAAAAGATACTTTCAGGCGAGGACTAAGGATAACAAACTATTCAGACTCTGCTACAATGAGACAGAAGACCAGTGGTCGCTAACTGAGCTGGTAAGGGGCTAAAAAAGCCCCATTTTTTGTTTAACCTCTTTGATGGTCTCCCTGGCGATAACCCGGGCTCGTTTGGCGCCGTCGGCGAGAACATCTTTCACATATTTAGGCTTCTTCGCCAGCTCCGCCCTCCGCTCCCGGAAGGGTTTAAGGGTAACATTAATCTCCTGAGCCAGGAGCGTTTTACAGTCGACACAGCCAATCTTAGCCGCGCGGCACTGGACGGCTATGTCCTTCGACTGGAACGGATTGAAAAATCCCTGAAGTCGGAAAATATTGCATATTTCAGGGTGGCCGACGTCATCCCGATAGCGGCGTGCCGGGTCGGTAACCGCCTCCATTACCCGCTCTATGGTCTCCTTATCGGAAAGAGCCAGCTCAATATCATTGCCTATTTGCTTGCTCATCTTCTCCTTCCCATCCAGCCCAAGTACCAGAGGCAATGAGGTAAGCTTGGCTTCAGGCTCAGGAAAGGTATTGCCAAACAGGTTATTGAAACGACGGGCAATCTCCCTGGCTAACTCCAGATGAGGCACCTGGTCTTCCCCAACCGGTACCAGCTCGGCTTTATAAAGGACAATATCAGCCGTCATCAAAACTGGATAGCCCACCAGCCCATAGTTTACGTTATCAGGTTGAAGCTTCACCTTCTCCTTGAAGGTAGGCACCCGCAGCAACCAGCTCAACGGGGTAACCATACTGAGCAGGGTATGTAATTCCATAACCTCAGGGACATGGGACTGAACAAAAAGAATGCTCCTTTTGGGGTCAAGGCCAGCCGCCAGCCAGTCGAGCATCATCTCATGGATATTCTTTTGCAGGGAACCGGTGTCCTCCAGCGAGGTCAGGGCATGGACATCAACGATACAGTAGATGCAAGAATACTCATCTTGGAGCTTCACATAGTTCTGTATAGCCCCGAGGTAGTTCCCCAGGTGTTGTCTCCCCGTAGGACGAGCTCCAGAAAAAACACGACGTTGCTTCATTTAACCTTCCTCAATTTATAATAATTTCCCTCACATCGTCTCTGGGGCGGTCATCCCCATAAGATGGAGGGTTTTAGCTAAAACAAGCTTGGCTGCCGCCACCAGCTTAAGACGGGTTTTGGATAGCACCTCGTCATCCTGAGAAACCACGCGGCACTGGGTGTAAAAGCTATGAAATATATTGGCTAAATCCTGAGCATAATAGGTGAGATGGTGAGGCTCCAGAGTATGGACTACCACCTCCACTATCTCAGGTAAGAGCAGCATCTTCCTTACTAAGGTCAGCTCAGGCTCGGTAGTGAGCAGGGAGACACCGCCACCGCTGTAGTCGATTCCCTTCTCCTGAGCGAGGCGGAGGATGCTGGCGATACGGGCATGGGCATATTGGACATAGTAAACAGGATTCTCTGCCGACTGCTTTTTGGCTAACTCCAGGTCGAAGTCCATCTGACTATCAGCCGACCGGGACAGGAAGAAGAAGCGGCAGGCATCAGCCCCCACCTCCTCTATCACCTCGCGCAAGGTGATGAGGTCACCGCTGCGCTTGGAGACACGAACCAGCTCATCACCGCGACGCAGGGTAACCAGCTGAGCAATTATCACCTTCAGTCGTTCCGGGGCAATACCAAGGGCGCCAATCACCACTTTCATTCGGGGTACATGACCCTGGTGATCAGCCCCCCAGATATCGATTACCTCATCAAACTTGCGCCCCAAAAACTTGTCGTAGTGATAAGCGATATCGGTGGCAAAATAGGTAGGTGAACCGTCGCCACGCACCACTACATTGTCTTTATCCTCGCCCAGAGCAGTGGATACAAACCAGGTAGCACCTTCCCTCTCCGCAATATAGCCGCCCTCGCTTAGAAGCGACATTGCTGTCTGGTATTGCCCCTTCTCAAAAAGGCTGTTTTCACTAAACCAGACATCAAAGGTCACCCCTAATAGTTCAAGGTCACTCTTGATTATCTCCATCATCTTCTTCAGCCCGATTTGTCCTAATTGCGACACTGCTTCCGACTCGGGCAGGGAAAGAAACTTGTCTCCCGTCTCAGCAATAATCTCTTTAGCCAGGTCGGTCACATATCCGCCAAGGTAACCATCAGTGGGCACCTCAGCCTCAACACCCAAACACTGCTGATAACGAGCATAGAGTGAGCGATAAAAGGCGTTCATCTGACTACCGGCATCATTAATATAATATTCCTTCTCTACCTTGTGGCCGGTAGCAGCAAGTATATTAGATAAAGCGTCGCCCAGAATAGCGCCACGGCCATGCCCTACATGAAGTGGGCCGGTGGGATTGACGCTAACAAACTCCAACTGAACCCGCTTGCCCTGTCCCATGTCGATATCGCCATAAGAATCACCAGCCTCCAGAATGGCATCAACCTGTTTGGTCAACCAATCAGCTTTAAAGGTAAAGTTAATGAAGCCCGGCGGCGCTACGGTAATAGCATCAATCTCAGGGGCGGGAACGATAAGCCCTACTATATCCTTGGCTATAGCTAATGGGTCGACATTTGTTGCCCGGGCTAACTTCAGGGGCAGGCTTGAAGCATAATCCCCATGTTCAGGGTTCTGGGGACGCTCCACAGCGACCTCAGGCAAGGCAACCGAAGGCAGCTTACCCTGCTGTTGAGCTTCGCTTGCCGCCTGCATCAACAGCTCAGTAAGCCTCTGTTTAACTATTGCTACCTTATTCACAGCCAGGTAAACTTTTTGCGATTATGGCAAAAACTATTTTATGCCCAGATTATAGCATAATGCCAAGGGAAAGGGATAGCTTCGGACGTTCCTACTGCATGTTAGTCAAGGAAAACCGAAACTTCACATCGGTAAAGGGGGCTAACTCCAAACTCCGCTCCATTGTATTCCATGCTTATTTATGTCAGCGGCTCAATGGTGCGGATACAGGGCAGAAAATCCTGCTGTTGGTAAGGTCATCCAGGAACTTTTTGAGCACAGATATGTATTTATCTGCTTTAGAGCGGTCGAATTTGACTACCTTGTCAGCTATTTCTTGGCAATAATGGCACTGACTGCACCCGGATAGGCAATCCTGTTCCTTAAAGAAATCAGTAAAACCTTCCAGAGCCTGGTTGTCAATGTAGACCTCTGGTGGCGAGGCTATCGTGGTGATTTGTGTGCTGGATAGATTTGACTCTGCCCTACTGGTCTTCGGGCTAAAGTTATTTAAAATATCGTAGAGGTTTCCTTGGTAACGAAGTGATGAATATGCCGCAGCAGCATCTATAATCCACTTCGTAGGCATTGCTCTACCGCCGATTTTGAAGAAATCAATGCCCATTTCTTGATAAATATGTATGTCTTCAGGTCTTATCCAACGAGATTTAATAAATTGAGAGGTATCACTGATACTGCTCAAAGCACAGTGAAGTACGCAGTAGTCCACATAGAAGCCATTAAGCGGGTTGTGGCTTTGACTGGCATGCCCCAGGGTATTGTTGTGATAGTACTCATAAGGACACTGATAGAGACAACTGCTGTTTGTCAGTACACCGAGCTTACAGTTTACCGCACTTCTAATAGCCTTGAGTAGTTTGAAATCCCGGTTTATGTTGGAGTCCAGCATAATGGAGTCAGCTCCCAGAGATTCAAAAAACTTGGCCCGGGCTACGCTGTTTACATGAGCTATGGTTGATACCTCTACTCTAAGACGAGGAAACTGAGCCTTTATAAGCTCCAGTAAGTACGGGATAGCCACAGTAACACCATCTACCCCGGCATTGCTGAGCCACTCCAGGTGCTGGACTAATTCCCGGTGAGTATCCTCCTGCCACTCCATGTTATTCAGGCATGGAGCATTAAGGAGGTAATTAAAGGTTAAGCCTGCGGAATGAGCTAACTCGATATATTCTTCCGCCTGCTTTGTTGTTATTTGAGGGATGTCAGGTCCTGAGCCCCCACTGCCCATCATCGAGGTGGGCAGAACGCCATATATTTCAACAGCTGCCTTAATCTGGCTTAGAGGGAGTATCAGTTCCCCGTCCCAGTTCGCGGGCACTAATAAACGCATATTTGTTTCGCTTTATGGCTTTACACTAGTATACTAGCGTAAAGCCCTTAAAAACTTTTTTATTTTTATATAGCTATGGCTACAATCTAAGCCCTGCTAAGGTATAGCTTTGCGGCATAACATGCAGCCTCTAATTACATAGTAAAAATATATAAACTTTGAGCCTGGTATCGGCAAGAACTCAAAGAATAATTTGTAGCATAACATTCAGCCTTGTAATATACTATTATGAAAGCAAGGGGTTTGTCAATAGCTAAAACTAGTGTTTAGCTGCTGCCTCGCAAGGGGGTAATATGAATCTAAAACAGATTCTGGAGATAACCGCCAGTGAAGTACCGCAAAAAACAGCCCTTGTTCTTGGTTCCCAGAGGATTACCTATAGGGAGTTAAGTGAAGCTTCTAACAGGATAGCCAATGCTCTTATAGGGCTGGGATTAGAAAAGGCTGACCATGTAGCTATTTTAATGTCTCACAGTCCTGAGTGGGTCAGCAATTATTTTGGAGTTATTAAGGCCGGCGGCGTAGCCGTGCTCCTCAGCTCTAGACTCAAAGCACCTGAGCTTGCTCCCTTATTGCGTGATTCCGATGCCAGAATCCTCATAACTGAAAGGGAATTTTCCCAGATGCTCTCTGCCGCTTTGCCCGGCATCCCCCTGTTAAAGCAGGTTCTAGAGGTTGACGGAGGCTCTTATAAAACGATGGTAGCCGGTAGTTCTGCCGTACCGCCCGATGTTGATATAGATGATGAGGATAAGGCTACTATCATATATACCTCAGGTGTGTTGGGGAGGCAAAAGGGGGTGGTGCATACTCATGCTTCCCTTCTGGGAACCCCCGACATAGTTTCCGCAGGGATAGGGCGAGGTAGAGACGATGTGGTTATAGATACTGTTCCTTTCTTCTACCTTTTTGGATTGAGCGAAGTCCTGTTTGGTTCCATTATAAAAGGGGCTACGGTGGTAATAATCCCTCAATTCACGCCCAGAGTTGTTTTAGAGGCTATAGAGAAGGAAAAAGGCAGCATTCTTTTTGGGGTCCCAGCAATACATAACGCTCTAGCTATGATGCGGAAGGAGGTCATTAAGAGCTATGACCTCAGCTCATTCCGGGTAGCCTCCACCGCCGGGGCGAAAACCTCGCCTCGCCTGATGAAGATGCTGGAGGATAAGTTCGGTTTAACCCTCTGTGAGACATATGGGCTCTCCGAGCTCTCCGTGGTCTCCATGAGCACCATCAAGGATCAGAGGCTGGGGACGGTGGGCAAGCCCATCTGCGACTTCAAGATAGTAGATGATGGTGGCGCGGAAGTGGCTGTAGGCGAGATAGGCGAGGCTTTGTTCAAACCGCCCTGGATGATGAAGGAATACTATAAGGCCCCCGAACTCACTGCCCAAGTCATCAGAGATGGCTGGTTTCACACCGGAGATTCGGTCAGGATGGACGAAGACGGCTACCTTGAGTATATGGAGAAGAAATCGTTCATAATAGTGACCCCAT
>JAZGHN010000080.1:0-4329 GCA_036481135.1 Dehalococcoidales bacterium
GACGAGATTAGCTCTCAAGCTAGAGTCGAAGTGGTATCTATAGAGCAGATACCACCCTGGGCAAGAATTGTAGATATAGGCACCCAAACCATAGAAACCTTTGGTAAAGTATTACAGATGAGCAAAACAGTTTTTTGGAACGGTCCCATGGGCATATATGAGATACCCGAGTTTTCCAAGGGAACGCATGATATGACCGAACTCATAGCCGCTCTTAATGCCACTACTGTTATCGGGGGAGGTTCTACGGCTGAGATAGTGACCAAGTCGGGATTAGCTCGTAAGATGACCTTTGTCTCTACAGGTGGTGGTGCCTCGCTCAAATTTTTATCCGGTAAGGCATTGCCGGGGGTGGAAGCCCTGTTGGATAAAAAACCAAAACCAGAAGAGCTTTAGGGGGTTTCATCTATGACGTTGTTAGTACCTAATTTGGAGTTGGTGAAGACAGTTACCAAGCCTTCGCCTGACAAGATTGTATTATTAATTATTGATGGGCTGGGGGGATTACCTCACCCCCAAACAGGTAGGACGGAGCTGGAGACAGCCGATACGCCAAACCTTGACCAGTTAGCAACCGAAGCTATATGTGGTGTTATCGACCCGGTAAGCCCGGGGATAACTCCAGGAAGCGCTCTGGGTCACCTAGCCCTGTTTGGTTATGATCCTTTCAGCTATAACATTGGTCGGGGTGTGCTGGAGGCAGTTGGAGTAGATTTCCCTCTTGAATCGCAAGATGTAGCCGTTCGCGGGAACTTCTGTGTTATAGATGAAGCCGGCTTGGTCGCTGACCGCAGGGCAGGGCGCCTCTCTACCGAGAAGTGTGCTGAGCTGTGTCAGTTGCTTGATGGCTTGGTAATCGAGAATGTCAAAATTTTTGTTTCTCCAGTAAAGGAGCACCGTTTTATGGTGGTATTTCGGGGGGAGGGACTTGCTCCAGATGTCACCGATTCTGACCCTCAGCAGATAGGGGCAGCTCCCAAGCCCATTACTGCCCTCAATTCACAAGCTGGTAAGACAGCGAGCATTGCCACTAAGTTTGTAGCTCAGGCGAAGGCGACTCTAGCTGGGCATCATCCAGCCAATATGGTGCTCCTCCGTGGTTTCTCCCAGCGACCTCAATTTTCCACCATGGGCGAGATTTATAAATTGAAACCAGCGGCCATTGCCAGTTATCCCATGTATCGAGGGCTGGCCAAGCTGGTGGGCATGGAGATTCTGGAGACAGGAAATAGCATTGAAGATGAGCTTGCTACCCTGAAACAGAACTATGCTGATTACGACTTCTTCTTCGTACATATAAAGGGGGCTGACGCTGCTGGTGAAGATGGCGACTTTGACCGGAAGGTCAAGATTATAGAGCAGGTGGATAGAGCTTTGCCCAGCCTGATGGATGTTAAGCCCGATGTCCTTGTCGTTACCGGTGACCATTCCACACCAGCCTTGCTTAAGGGACATAGCTGGCACCCGGTGCCTATTCTCCTACGTTCTAAATGGTGCCGCCCCGACAAGGTATACCAGTTTTCCGAGTCGGCTTGTGCTGGTGGTGGGCTGGGGCGATTCCCGGCAATACACATTATGATGTTGGCTATGGCTAATGCCCTGAAGCTAACTAAATTTGGCGCTTAAGGGGATAAAATGCGACTACCTTTGATTGCTGGCAATTGGAAGATGAATACTACAGTAGGGGAGGCGGTAGGACTGGTTGGTGAAATGCGTCAGGGGCTTGATGAGGTAACAGGTGTGGAAAAGGTGGTGTGTCCACCGTTTATCTCTCTGGCAGCAGTGAAGGAGATAATCAAAGGAAGCTCAATAAAATTGGGGGCACAAAACCTGTATTTTGAGGAAAAGGGTGCTTATACGGGGGAAATTTCGCCCCCAATGCTTGCCGAGCTGTGTGAATTTGTTATCATAGGGCACTCCGAACGCAGGCAATATTTCGGGGAGACGGGAGAGATTGTTAATAAGAAGATTCGGGCAGCGCTGAGGGTCAGGTTGAAGCCCATTCTCTGCATCGGAGAAAGATTAGAGGAAAACGAGGCGGGGAGAGCAGAGGAGGTAATAGCTGAGCAGCTAAGGTCATCTTTATCTGGGATAGATTCTGTTGATAGCTTGATTATAGCCTATGAACCGGTCTGGGCTATTGGTACCGGCAGGGCAGCTACAGGGAGGCAGGCAAACAACACCATCGGTTTTATCCGCCACAACATCGCCCAATTATATAGTGGGGACATTGCTCAAGGGATGCGTATTCTCTATGGTGGCAGTGTTAATGCTGCTAATGCCGCTGAGTTTATCAACCAGCTTGAGATAGATGGTGCCTTGGTCGGAGGTGCTAGCCTAGAAGCCAGTGAGTTTTTGAGCATTGTAAAGCGAGCCTCGGAAGTTAATCGAGCAAGATGAATCGTCTAGTGGCTATAGTTGGTCCTACCGGTGTAGGTAAGAGCCATCTAGCCATCCGGTTATCCCAGAGTTTTGATGGTGAGATAGTAAACGCTGATAGCCGACAGATATACCGCTATATGGATATCGGCACAGCCAAGCCAAGCCCAGAGGAGTTATCTCTTATTCCTCATCACCTCATCAATATAGTCGATCCTGATTGCGATTTCAGTCTGGCTCAATATCAGCAGCTAGCTTATCAGGCTATCGAGGACATTCAGCGGCGCGGCAGATTAGCCATCTTGGCAGGTGGTAGTGGGCAATACGTATGGTCGGTCTTAGAAGGCTGGAAGATACCACGAGTTCCTCCAGATGTGGAATTTAGGCGTAGCCTGGAAGAGAAGGCAGCCAAGGCGGGTACGAATGAACTTTACCAGGAGCTGGTGAGGGTTGACCCCGTGGCAGCGCAGAGGATTGACCGACATAATGTGCGCCGTATTATCCGAGCCCTTGAGGTACATAAAGGCACGGAGGCTCCCTTCTCTCGGCTTCAGCATAAGAAGGAACCACTCTTTGATGCTCTCATAGTAGGTTTAACCATGGACAGGGCAAAGCTATATCATAGAACTGACTCGAGGGTTGACCGGATGATAGAGCGAGGCCTGGTAGCCGAAGTAGAAAAGCTACTGGATATGGGCTATGACCTTGACCTGCCTGCTATGTCTAGCATAGGCTACAAGCAGATTGGCATGTTTCTTAAAGGCGAGCTAACCCTGGATGCTGCCATCGAGCAAATCAAGGTTGAAACCCACCGCGTGGTCAGGCATCAATATGCCTGGTTCAAGTTGAAAGACGATAGGATTAAGTGGTTTGATATAGAAAGTGATAATATAGATAAAGAAATCACAACCTTGGTGGCTCAATTCTTGGAGGGTTCAACGGAGGAAGGGTGATAATGAACTTTACCAAGTTGCAGAGTATTGGCAATGATTTTGTCCTGGTGGAGACCGGTGATACCCAGCGCGATTGGTCTCAGGTAGCAGCGGCTATATGTGACTGCCACTTTGGCGTCGGCGCCGATGGCTTGTTGCTGTTATTGCCCTCGGATAGCGCTGATTTTCGGATGCGTATGTTTAACCCTGACGGCTCTGAGTCTGAAGCCTGCGGCAATGGATTGAGGTGCTTGGTTGAATATGTGATAAAGATGAACTTGGCTGATATTGAAGCTCAGGAAATATCGGTAGAGACGATGGCTGGTACAAGGAAAGCCAGGATTTACAGGGCAAAGGACAAACCAGCCAAGATTCAGGTCAGTATGGGGGCACCGAAATTTGCAGCTGAAGACATCCCTGTAGTAATAGAAGATGATAGGGAATTAGTTGACATAAAATCAATGCTGAACTATCCCGTTGCTGTGGAGGGTAGAGAGCTACTTCTGAATCTGGTCTCTATTGGGAACCCCCACGCTGTTTATTTTGAGCAACACCCGCTATCTGATTTTCCTTTGCTCCAGATAGGGCCAAAGGTGGAGCATCTATCCATATTTCCCAACCGGATAAATTTTGAGGTAGCCAAGGTGGTGAACCGACGGCAGATAGAAGCTCGTGTCTGGGAGAGAGGGGCAGGGGAGACCCTAGGCTGTGGCAGTGGCGCCTGTGCTATGGCTGTTGCTGCCCAACTACACGGTTACATTGATAACAAAGTGGATATAAAGCTAGCCGGAGGTATATTGGAGGTGGAGTGGGATGGGGTAGGGGAGATATTTATCAGCGCTCCTGCTAAAATAGTATTCCGTGGAGAATGGTTAAACGAGGAGTAGATAAATGAGATTGGCAAAGCGAATAGAAAAGCTGCCCCCGTATATTTTTGTGGAGATTACCAAGAAAATTGAGGAGAAAAGGGCTAAGGGTGAGGAGGTATTTAGTCTTGCTGTCGGTGACCCTGACGACG
>JAZGHN010000081.1:0-2274 GCA_036481135.1 Dehalococcoidales bacterium
GTCTACTCAAGTTATTACTTACAATTTTTGTTTCTAATAAGGAATATCTTTCTATTACATTGGGTAGCTTGGGGGTCTGTGCTATTCTGGTTGGTTGGATTCTAACTATTCGAGAGTCTGGGTGGTCGTTTCTTGTCATAATGGTAGGTTTCTCAATGGGGTGCTTGGCAGGAATAGAATATCAAAGATTCAGTGATTTGCGAAAAGAAGAAGAAACGAGGCAAGGCTAACAGTCAGCTTTACTTAGTGGGGGAGTTAGAGGGGCGAAGCCCCTCTACAGAAAATCATCTTCCCCTTCCCCTTATCAAGGGGAAGGGGATAAAGGGGATGGGGTTACCTAATAAAAAACTTAAAGGATAGTTTTAGCCCAGCGACAGTTAGAGGTGTAGTGAAATGAAAGATTTAGTTAAACTTCGTGCCCGCCCAAAACTTAATTCGCCCAATATGCTGGCTGCCTGGCCCGGCATCGGTAATGTGTCAATTATTGCCGCTACCTATCTAAAAAGAAAGCTAGACTTCAAGGAACTGGGCGAGGTTGAGGCTTCTCACTTCTTTGACCCTATCGGGGTATTGGTTAGGGACAATGTGGTTGAGGCACCGCAGTTCCCGCAGAGCCAGTTCTACTACTGGAAAAACAAAGGCGAGGGGAGCGATATAATACTATTTATAGGTGAGGACCAACCAGCGGCTAAGGGATATGAGCTGGCTAATTGTATCCTTGATGTGGGAGAAAGGTTTCAGGTTAAAAGAATATATACCTGCGCCGCAGCTCTGACCCGTATCCACCACACTGAGCAGCCTAGGGTCTGGGGAGTAGCCACCAACCAGGTTGTGACCGAGGATTTGAGAGATTATGATTTGGTGCAAAGGGGCAACCTTCAAATCGCAGGCTTGAACGGGTTGATGCTGGGCGTAGCCAAAGAGAGGAATATTGAGGGCGTTTGTCTGCTGGGTGAAGTGCCCACTTATGCCACCCGAATACAGAACCCGATGGCTGCCCTGGTTGTGCTTAAGGTTCTTACCAGAATGCTGGGTGTTGAGATTGACCTGACTGAGCTGACACAGGTAGCTATGGAGACGAAAGAGAGAATGAAGCAGGTAGCTGCTAAAGCTATGGGAGAGTATATAGACTACTTCACCGAACCTATCTGGGAGTATGGGGGGGAGGAAGAAGAAGAGGAGTAGAATTAGGAGCCGCTATGTCGCTGCCTATTGAGAAGATAATTGCTGAGATAAGTAACTGTGACAAGCCGCTACGCGGTTCAAGGCTGGTTGAGCTATCAAACTTAAACTCAGAAGAGCTGGAGTTTCTGGAACGGGCCTGGGCAGTGATTGAGCCCAAACGGCGGTGGCAAATTATTAACCGACTGGTTGACCTGGCTGAGGGTAACGTTGAGCTCAACTTTGATAGCATCTTCACCATTTGTCTGAAAGACCAGGATGCTGAGGTGCGGAGCAAGGCTATTGAAGGTCTGGGGGAAAGTGAAGAGACATCTCTGATTACCCCGCTAATTAATCTGCTGGAGCGAGATAGCTCGGAGAAAGTCCAGGCGGTGGCAGCTACCGCACTGGGCAAGTTCGCCATGATGGCTGAGCTCAAGAAGCTACGCCCCTGCCACAAATCCAGGATATGGCAGGCTTTGCTTGCCATGATTGATGATGGAAATAAGCCCGTAGAGGTCAGACGTCGTGCCCTGGAGGCGGCTGCCCCATTAAGCCTGCTCCGGGTGAAGAAAGCTATCATGGAAGCCTATCAAAGTCATAATTCTAAGCTTAGAACCAGTGCTATTTATGCTATGGGTAGGAATTGCGACCACTCCTGGCTGCCTGTGCTGCTAAATGAGCTAGATAATGCTGACTCTGAGGTGCGCTGTGAAGCCGCCACCGCCTGCGGTGAGTTAGGGGAGGAAAAAGCAGCACCCCATCTCGTAGCGCTTCTCAATGACCCCGATGTTGATGTCAAGGTCGCTGCTATCCAGGCGCTGGGTAAGATAGGTGGCACTGAAGCTAAAGAATGCTTAGAGCTGTGCCTGAATAGTCCCAGTGAGGTAATTCATCAGGCAGCAGAGCAGTCCCTACAAGAGCTAGAGGTAGAGGAAGAGCCTTTCTCTTTCCGGGTTTGATTCCCTTGAGGATAATGTGATTATCGGCAGCAAGGTTAAGCTTCGTGACAAACGATTAGCTGATGCCCTAGACGACTACACCTGGCGAGCTGACCCTGACTTAGCTCAGCTTGATGCCGCTCCACTACTAACAATTACCTTCCCCCAGTAT
>JAZGHN010000082.1:0-2205 GCA_036481135.1 Dehalococcoidales bacterium
AAAGGTGTATATTATTTTCCTGGGGGCTCCAGGGGTAGGCAAAGGAACACAAGCCGCCATTGCTGCCCGAGAGTTGAATTTAGTTCATATTGCTTCTGGTGACCTGTTTCGGCAGGCAGCGGAACAAAAGACTGAGTTAGGAATGCAGGCTAAGTCCTATATGGAGAAGGGAATTTTAGTTCCTGATGAAATAACAATACGAATGGTTTTAGAGCGTTTATCTGCTCCAGACTATGAATCCGGGGCAATTCTCGACGGCTTTCCCCGGAATCTTAACCAGGCTGAAGCCCTGGATACAGCTTTAGCCCAGCAGGCTAAGGCTATAGATAAGGTGGTATATATCAAGGTCGGTGACGAGAAACTACTGAGACGGCTCAACGGGCGATGGGTTTGCCCTAGTTGCCAGGCACCGTACCACACTACAAATTCTCCTCCCAAGGTGGAGGGTAGGTGTGACCGGTGTGGCAGTGAGCTGCAAAAGCGCCCTGATGATACTACTGAAGCCATTAAGAAGCGGCTGGAGGTCTACCTTGCTCAGACCGCCCCCCTTATTGATTATTATCGCCGGGCGGGTAAGCTACTGGAAGTAGATGGAGAGGGGAGTGTAGGCGAGGTGGAAAAGAGAGTGGTTTCAGCCCTTCACGGCGGAGAATTTGCCTACCCGAGGCCGGGATGAGTATAATTATTAAATCCAACCAAGAGATTGCTGCTATGCAGCAAGCAGGTAGAATTCTGGCAACCGTACTGGAGACGCTTAAGTCACAGGTGAGACCAGGGATGAAAACCAAGGAGCTTGACATTATCACAACCAGAGAACTAGAAAGGCTGGGAGCTAAGCCCTCATTCAAAGGATACCGAGGATTTCCAGCTAATCTCTGCGTGTCAGTAAATGATGAGATAGTGCATGGGATTCCGGGGGAGCGGGTTTTGCACCAGGGCGATATTGTATCCCTTGACCTGGGAACGATTCTTAGGGGTTTTCAGGCTGATGCTGCGGTGACCGTAGGCGTCGGAGAAGTCAATCCCCAGGCTGAAGAGCTTATAGAAACTACCAGCGGCGCCCTGGAAGCTGGCATCGCTGCTGCCTATGCCGGGGCAAGACTGGGGGATATTTCAGCCGCTATTCAGAATTATGCCGAGTCAAGGGGCTACTCGGTAGTGCGTGAGTATACTGGGCACGGTATCGGCCGGGAGATGCATGAGGAACCTCAAATACCTAACTTTGGTTCGCCAGGATTAGGACCAGTTTTAAAAAGGGGCATGACCCTTGCCCTCGAACCTATGGTGAATGTTGGTGGCTGTGGCACCCGTCTTGCTGATGACCACTGGACAGTACTTACCGCTGATGGGAGCCTTTCAGCACACTTTGAACACACCATTGCTATTACTGATGATGAGCCAGAGATTCTGACTATTATAAATACAAGGAGTTTATGCCTAAAAAAGAGGTAATCGAGGTCGAAGGGACAGTAGTGGAGCCTCTACCTAATGCTATGTTTCGGGTCGAGTTGCCTAACGGGCATAAGGTACTGGCTCACATCTCAGGTAAGATAAGATTACACTATATTAAAATCTTACCTGGGGACAAGGTATTGATAGAGCTTTCTCCCTATGACCTGACTCGAGGTAGGATTATCTATCGGTTTACATAGTGAGGGTTCATTATGAAAGTCAAAGCTTCAGTTAAGGTTAGATGTGAAAAGTGTAAGGTGGTGAAGCGGCGAGGGGTAGTCAGGATTATCTGTCCCAACCCCAAGCATAAGCAGAGGCAGGGCTAATTTTCTGCGGACAAGGAGGGAGTAGATGGCACGTATAGCCGGGGTGGATATACCCAGAGATAAGCAAGTTTGGGTTTCGTTGCAGTATATCTATGGTATCGGCACTACCTTGAGTCGGAGGATTCTAGCACAGACTAGCATCAACCCTGATACTAAGGTGGATAGCCTTACCGATGACGAGGTTAATCGCCTCCGAGACCTTATCAGCCGCGAGTATAGGGTTGAGGGTGAACTTAGAAAAGAGGTTAACCTTAACATCAAGCGTCTTATCGAGATTGGCTGCTATCGGGGTCTCCGGCATCGTCATAACTTACCGGTTAGGGGGCAACGAACCCGAACCAATGCTCGCGCCCAGCGTGGTCCTCGTAAAACAGTAGCTGGTAGAGGACAAAGGCGTGGTATGTCCAAGAAGTAACTGAGCCTATAT